>NZ_LR134318.1:1766000-2095500 GCF_900636825.1 Pseudomonas fluorescens
CGCGCGAAATCCTGCAGAAAGACCCGATCATCGATTCGATGAAAACCGCGCTGACCAAGCGCGTGCTGGACATGCTGGAAAAACTGGCAAAGAACGAGCCTGAGCAATACAAAGGCTTCTGGAAAAACTTCGGTCAGGTCATGAAAGAAGGCCCGGCAGAAGATTTCGCCAACAAAGAGAAAATTGCCGGTCTGCTGCGTTTCGCATCGACCCACGGCGACGACGGCGAGCAGGTTGTCGGTCTGGCTGACTACCTGGCCCGTGCCAAGGAAGGTCAGGACAAGATCTACTACCTCACCGGCGAAACCTACGCGCAGGTCAAGAACAGCCCGCACCTGGAAGTCTTCCGCAAGAAAGGCATCGAAGTGCTGCTGCTGACCGACCGCATCGACGAGTGGCTGATGAGCTACCTCAGCGAATTCGATGGCAAGACCTTTGTCGACGTTGCGCGAGGTGATCTGGATCTGGGCAATCTGGACTCGGAAGAGGACAAGAAAGCCGCAGAGGAGGTCGCCAAGTCCAAAGAGGGTCTGGTCGAGCGCCTGAAAACCGCGCTGGGCGATTCCGTCGCCGAAGTTCGCGTGTCGCATCGTCTGACCGATTCGCCGGCCATCCTGGCCATTGGCGAACAGGACCTGGGCCTGCAAATGCGCCAGATCCTCGAAGCCAGTGGGCAGAAGGTGCCGGATTCGAAGCCGATCTTCGAATTCAACCCAAGCCACCCGCTCATCGAAAAACTCGATGGCGAGCAAAGCGAAGAGCGTTTTGGCGACCTGTCGCACATCCTCTTCGATCAGGCCGCGCTGGCGGCTGGCGACAGCTTGAACGATCCGGCGGCTTACGTGCGCCGTCTGAACAAGCTGCTGGTTGAACTGTCGGTTTAATCAAGTTGTAGAAAAACCCGCTTCGGCGGGTTTTTTCATTCTGGTGTTTAAACGAATCAGGAGTGAGAAATGAGCCAAGTCACTGTACGTTCCGTGGTCTATCAGATTGACGGCCAGCCTTATGAAGGCCGTCTGGCGTTCGACGCTGAGCACAGAGGCGCGCGTCCGGGCTTGCTGATGGCGCCGAACTGGATGGGTGTTGGTGCTGGCGCTGAAGAGATCGCCAAATCAGTCGCGGCCGAGGGTTACGTGGTGTTGATCGCCGACGTTTACGGTCAGGCCGTGCGTCCGCAGAACAACGATCAGGCGCTGGCTGCGATGACGCCGCTCAAGGACGACCGCGCGCTGCTGCGCAAACGTCTGCAAGTGGCCTTCGAACATCTGCAGACTCAGGGCGAGGCGGCGGTGGATACCTCGAAACTGGCGGTGTTCGGTTTCTGCTTCGGCGGTTGCTGTGCACTGGATCTCGCGCGGACCGGCGCGCCAGTAAAAGCGGTGGTGTCATTCCACGGCACGCTGGATTCGCCAAACCCGGCGGACGCGAAAAACATCAAGGGCTCGGTGCTGGTGCTGCACGGCGCTTCCGATCCGTTGGTGCCGAAAGAGCAGTTGCCTGCGTTTGAAGACGAAATGAACGCAGCGCATGTGGACTGGCAGCTGTTGAGTTACGGCGGCGCCGTGCACTCGTTTACCGATCCGCATGCAAATGTGCCGGGCAAGATGATGTACGACGAGAAGACGGCCAAGCGCGCGTTCAAGTCGATGCATGATCTGCTGGATGAAGTGTTCAACGGTTAAAAGCGAAAAACCCCTCACCCTAGCCCTCTCCCGGAGGGAGAGGGGACTGATTGGGGGTTGCTCGGGAGTGGCGTCGACCTGAACGTGAATAGGTGAATCCATAATCGCCGAGGCTTTTCAGGTCGATGTATAACGCAAGACACCTCGGTCGGCTCCCTCTCCCTCTGGGAGAGGGCTGGGGTGAGGGTAAGCGGCCTAGCGCGGTAGTTCGATCCGCTCGACTTCCCCCGGCACCGTCGGCCAATCCCCGGCTGCCCATTTACGCCGTGCCTCATCGATGGCCGCCGGATCACTGGCAACAAAATTCCAGTTGATTCGGCGCGGCCCGTCCAGCGGCGCGCCGCCGAACACCACTGCGTGTACGTCGCTTTCGGCAAACAGACTCAGCTCCTCGCCCGCTGGCAATACCACCAGCTCATGCGGCTCGATCAACTCGCCATCCAGCTGCGCATCGCCACTCAAGACATAAATCGCGCGCTCTTCGTGTTCGATCGGGATTAGCAGCGTGGTCGCGGTTTGCATGTTTACCTCCGCATACAGCGTAGGAGAAAGCACCGGCACCGGCGATTCCAGGCAAAAGCCTGACCCGGCGATCATCCGGATCTGCACGCCAAGGTTATCGCTGACTGGCAACGTCGTGGCCGGGTGGTGGCTGTAATGTCCCGGGCCTTGCTCGTGCGCCTTGGGCGAGGCCAGCCAGACTTGCAAGCCGTGCAGGGTAAAAGTTTCGGCGAGCAGCGGCGCAGGAGTGCGCTCGACATGGGCGATGGCGCTGCCGGCGGTCATCCAGCTGACATCGCCAGCGCTGACCACTTGATCCGAACCAAGGCTGTCTTTGTGTTGCAACTGCCCTTGGAACAGATAAGTGAGGGTCGACAGACCGATGTGCGGATGCTGTCGGATGTCCATGCCTTTGCCTGTCGGATAAACCGTCTCAAGCATGTGATCGAAAAATACGAAAGGCCCGACATTGCGGCATTTGGCTGACGGCAGTGGGCGCAAAATCGGCTGCCCTTCGACGTCTTCGGCGCGTGGGCGAATGATCAGGGGTGGCGTGTCCATGGTGGATTCCAGGCTGAGCGGGTGATGCCAGAAGCATAACCCGCCGCTGGCGTGAGGAGGATTATTGGCTATCGAAGCCTTGCGGGGCGTGAGTTTCGATGGTGACTTCGCTGGTGGTCATCAGCTTGTGGATCGGGCAGCGGTGGGCGACACGCAGCAGTTCCTCGCGCTGGGCGTCGGTCAGCACGCCTTTGAGAGTCAGTGTCACATGCAGGGCGTATTTGCCTTTCTGCTCCTCGCTGTTGTCGCGCTTCACTTCGACCCCGACACCGGTCAGCGGAATGTCTTTCTTCTTCGCGTACATCTTGAGGGTCAGGGCCTTGCAGGCGCCGAGTGCGGCGTCGAAATAATCGTGCGGCTCGGGTGCGGTGCCTTCACCGCCGGCAGTCTTCGGCACGTCGGCGAATAACTCGTGATCATCGATCTGGACAGTGTGACGAAAACCTTCAGCGGAGACGGTATTGACGGTAACAGTCATGGAAACCTCACGGGCAGTAGGAAAAATCGTTCGATAAAACGGGATCTCGCAGTTATAGAACATTCCCACGCGGTACGCGTTCCGCTTTCCTGCGCGATGAACCCTTATCGTTGGGGCGCGGTCTAGGCTATGCCTATTTGCTGGAGATTACTTGTGTCCCTGTATCGTTTGAGTCTCGCCTGCCTGCTGGTGGTTGCCGGTAGCGCCAGCGCCCGTGAATACACCTACAGCGATGCGCACCTGCACTACGTGGATTTTTTCCAGGAAACAGCCGGCATGCAGAAATTGCTGACGGCCATGCAAGAAAATTCCATCGAGCACGTGATGATTTCCGGCATTCCCGTGGCGAAGAAGTGGCACGAAGACGAACCCAAGCGTCCGCGCTACTACGCGGGGGACGACGCCGATGCCTATTGGTACAGCGCCACGGATGTGATCGTTGCCGATGCGGTGCAGAAACTATCGCCCGAACAGCGTCAGTACTTTCATCCTTTTCTGTCGGGCTTCAATCCCAACGACAAGAATTCCGCTGCGCACATCCAGCGCATGCTCGACCTGTACCCCGGCCTCTGGCAGGGCATCGGCGAAGTATTCACCCGGCATGACGACCTCACGGCGTTGACGTCCGGCGACACGCCACGCGCCAACAACGAGGCAATGACCAGAATTTATCACCTTGCCGCGGAAAACGATTTGCCAGTGATGCTGCACTCCAACATCACCTCCAAGCGTGAGAAAAATCCGCTGTACCTGAAGGAAGTCGAGGAGCCGCTGCGCAATCATCCGCATACCCGTTTCATCTGGGCACACGCTGGCACCAGTGCGGAAATCCATCGGCATCAGACGCAGTTGCCGTTTCTCTTGCCAACTTTGACGCGCCTGCTTGAAGCCTATCCCAACCTGTTCATCGATCTGTCCTGGAGCATGCTCACGCCGTATCTGCTGGACGAGCAGGGCCAGCCTCGACCGGAGTGGCTGGCGCTGGTGGAAAAGTATCCGGAGCGCTTCATGCTCGGCTCAGACGTCGTAGGACGGTTCAACAAGCTCGGTCAGGAAATGCACAGCTATAAACCGTTTCTCGACGCGCTGCCGGAAGCAGTAGCGCGAAAAGTCGCAC
The DNA here is from genome assembly GCF_900636825.1 of Pseudomonas fluorescens. NCBI lineage: Bacteria > Pseudomonadati > Pseudomonadota > Gammaproteobacteria > Pseudomonadales > Pseudomonadaceae > Pseudomonas > Pseudomonas fluorescens. The sequence continues at coordinate 1,770,340 of NZ_LR134318.1, forward strand.
GGGACAACTTCCTGGCGATATTGCCGCGTGCAGCGGCAACAACCGGGTCCTCGCGATGATCGTTCGCTGTGAGCTGACGATGGTCGCCAATATCCCGATGCGACCAAATCCCCTGTAGGAGCTGACGAGTGCAACGAGGCTGCGATCTTTTGATCTTGATTCGATGCAAGCATGAAAAGATCGCAGCCTCGTTGCACTCGTCAGCTCCTACAGGGGTGGCAGTGTGGCGGGAATTGCAGGCAAAAAAATACAGGGGGGGCGGTGTGGCGGGAATTGCAGGCAAAAAAAAGCCCCGCATTTAACGGGGCTCTTTGTTGTGGTGGCGGATCAGCTGCCTTTGACAGCTTTGCCGTTGACGGTGCCGTCCTGGAGCATGATGTTGTATTCCTTGCCGTCGGTCTCAACCTGTTGCAGGCGGACCAGCAAGTAATCCCAGTCCTTGGCGAACCACAACACGGTGATGCGCTTGCTTTGAGTCGGGTCGCGGACGCGCTCGACCTTGATCGCATCGATCTGGCCAGCCTTGGTCTCGACTTTCTCGGAACCCAGCACGCGGAAATCGTACGTATCGACTTCGCCGTCATCGACCACTTGATAGCTCATGGTCTTCTTGCCGGCAGCAACGTCATGCTGCAACGCCAATTGATAGGTGGACTTGTCGACCATGCCACGGTTCAGCGGGATTTTCACCGCGTCGCCACGGTCGGTACCCGTGACCATTTTGCTGTTCCAGTCGAAGTCCAGATCAGCCTTTTTCGCTTTGCCCAGGCCACCACGTTCGAAGTGGTAGGACTGCGGCAGCAGCGTGTCCTTGTCGACGGTCAGGGTGCTTTCTTCATTCAGGCTGGCGATCATCATCGAGGCCTTGAAGCTGAGCTTCCAGACGCCGTTGGCTTCCTTGGTCAGGCTGCGCTCGGCGGTGCCGCTCATGGGTAGCTGTTTCCAGTCGGCGGTGTAGCTGGCGGAGAACGGTTGAAGGTCCGCTGCCTGCGCGAAGGGCAGGGCAAGCAGAGCGCAAGCGAAGAGCAGGGCGCGACGCATAATATCTCCTAGATTCGAATCAAGTGGCCGCTGGCCGCGAGTAACTGGCCGTCCAGTGAAGCACCGTGTTCACCGAGTGCGAGTCTGCCTTCGGCAAACCAGCGTACGGCCATCGGGTAGATCCGGTGTTCCTGAACATGGATTCGCTGCGCCAGACTCTGCGGCGTGTCATGCAACTCTACCGGTAATACTGCCTGTACGACCAGCGGTCCGCCATCGAGTTCCTCGGTGACGAAGTGCACAGAGCAGCCATGTTCCGTGTCGCCGGCCTCCAGCGCGCGCTGATGAGTGTGTAACCCTTTGTATTTTGGCAGCAGCGACGGGTGGATGTTGAGCAGGCGGCCCTGATAGTGGCGCACGAAATCAGCGCTGAGGATGCGCATGAAACCGGCCATTACCACGAGTTTGGGATTGAATTCGTCGATCAGTTCGATCAGTGCAGCATCGAAGGCCTCGCGACCTTCGAATGCCTTGTGATCCAGCGAGCGGGTGGCGATACCCGCAGCACTGGCGCGTTGCAGGCCGTAGGCGTCGGCGCGGTTGGAAATCACCGCAGCGATGCGGACCGGGCTGTCGCCGGTCCGCGTGCTGTCGATCAGAGCCTGCAAGTTACTGCCGGTGCCGGACAACAGCACCACGACATCACAGGTTGCGGTCATTAATGAGCCTTAAGGTTCTGCAGATCAACCTGAGCGGCACCTTCGGCGGCGGCAGCGATCTGGCCGATTACCCACGGCTGCTCGCCGGCGTCACGCAGCGTACTCAGCGCTACTTCGACGTGCTCCTGAGCGACGCAGATGACCATGCCGACGCCGCAGTTCAGCACGCGGTGCATCTCGGTTTCGTCAACGTTGCCTTTCTCTTGCAGCCAGTCGAACACGGCCGGGCGGGTCCAGCTGGCCACGTCAACCACAGCTTGAGCGCCTTTTGGCAGAACGCGCGGGATGTTGTCGAGCAGGCCGCCACCGGTGATGTGGGCCATGGCTTTGACGGCGCCGGTGTCTTTGATCAGCTTGAGCAGCGGCTTCACGTAGATACGGGTCGGAGCCATCAGCAGGTCGGTCAGTGGTTTGCCGTCGAGCTGGATGTTTTCGATGTCAGCACCCGACACTTCGATGATTTTGCGGATCAGCGAGTAGCCGTTGGAGTGCGGGCCCGACGATGGCAGAGCGATCAGCGCGTCACCGGTGGCGACTTTCGACCCGTCGATGATTTCCGCTTTTTCCACCACGCCGACGCAGAAACCGGCCAGGTCGTAGTCTTCGCCTTCGTACATGCCTGGCATTTCAGCGGTTTCGCCGCCGACCAGCGAGCAACCCGACAATTCGCAGCCAGCGCCAATGCCGGTAACCACTTGGGCGGCGGTGTCGACGTTGAGTTTGCCAGTGGCATAGTAATCGAGGAAGAACAGTGGCTCGGCGCCGCACACCACCAGGTCATTCACGCACATGGCGACCAGATCGATGCCGATGCTGTCGTGCTTGTTCAGGTTCAATGCCAGACGCAGCTTGGTGCCAACGCCGTCGGTGCCGGACACCAGCACTGGCTGCTTGTAGCCGGCCGGGATTTCGCAGAGGGCGCCGAAACCGCCCAGGCCGCCCATGACTTCCGGGCGCGCGGTGCGCTTGGCGACGCTCTTGATGCGTTCGACCAATGCTTCACCGGCGTCGATGTCTACACCGGCGTCCTTGTAGCTCAGGGAGGGTTGCTTGCTCATGATCCAGGCCTTTAGGGGAGGGGATTCAGGGGTAACGACCGAGTTCAGCGGGAACTTCGAAATCGACGGGGCGATGGCCTCACGCGAGTTTCGGGGTGCCCGGCTGTTGCCGGTCTGCGAAGGCGCGCGATTTTATCAGGCTTGAGGGGCAGCGGCCATCCTCGCACCGACGGGCAGGGCCATTATCTCCGGAAATTTTTTGCAATCGCAGGGTACGAGTGCCTGTATAAGGTCTGGCTATTAACCGTCTATCGTTATCAGTGTGCAAAAACTTATCGCCGCCGTGTGAATGTTTTGCAACGGCAAAGGGTCACAGCGTTGCTCAACCGGTTCACGCGGCCTGTTCCAGCCGCTCCTGTCGACGGGAATTCTCCATGCGTCTGTGCAAATTATTGTTTGTGGGCTGTTTATCGCTGATCAGCCTGGCGAGTCATGCCGAAAACCTCAAAGGTCTTTATCAGGTGCGTGAGCCGGTCAGCGGCCAGGCGCCGCAGGAACGTGATCGCGCCACGCAAGCGGCGCTTGATACGCTGGTGCTGCGCCTGACCGGAGATCCGAAGGCGCCACAAAGTCCGGGCCTGGCGGCCCTGCGCAAGGACCCGCAGCAGATCATCAGCCAGTTCGGTTTTGACGCCGGGCCGCCAGAGGTGCTGAAAATCGATTTCGACCCGGCCAGCACCGAGCAAGCGTTGCGTCGTGCCGGATTGTCGATGTGGGGCGCCAGTCGGCCGTCGATCCTGAGTTGGTGGCTCAACGATTCGGCTGAAGGTTCGAGCCTGGTCGGCGATGGTCAGGCTGCGGCGGCACCTTTGCGTACCGCGGCGCAACATCGTGGTTTGCCGTTGCGTTTGCCGCTGGCGGATCTCAGTGAACAGTTAGTCGCCACCGCGCCAGTTCTTGAAGGTGCAGATGCGGCACCGTTGCGCGCGGCGTCCGAGCGCTACAGTGCGGATGCTTTGCTCGCCGTGCACGCCCGCGAGGAAGGCGGGCAGTGGCAGGCCAAATGGCGTCTGTGGTTGGGTGAGCAAAAAGAGGCCGGCAGCGTGCAGGGTGCCGATCAGGCCGCCGTCGCTGACGCAGTGATGCTGGCTGTGGCTGAGCGTCTGGCGCCGCGTTTCGTCGCCAAACCTGGGGCTTCAGGTCAGCAGACGCTGGAAGTTCAGGGCATGAATCTTGAGCATTACGCGGCGCTGTTGCGGTTACTCGAACCGTTCGGTGTGCGTCTGCAAAGTGTGGATGGCGATCGCATTGTCTATCGGGTCAATGGCAGTGCCGATCAAATGCGCGCGCAATTGTCGCTGGCCAAATTGCAGGAGTTGCCCGCCGAAGCTGCGGCTCCGGTGGCAGCACCACAACCTGCGGAGGCCGGTGCGGCCCCGGTCGCGCCGCCGGCCCCGGTCCCGGCGGCACCGTCATTGCGGTTTCGCTGGTAAGTCTTTCCTTATATAGAAACATCAGGAGTGGTAAATGGCCGATACACGGCGTTGGTTCTGGCTCGGTGGGGTAGTCCTGCTTTGCGCATTTGTCTGGTTGCTGCACCCGATCCTCACGCCGTTCCTGGTCGCGCTGTTGCTGGCGTACCTGTTCGATCCGCTGGTGGATCGCCTGGAGCGCCTCGGTTTGTCACGAACCTGGGGGGTGATCGCGGTGTTTGCCCTGTTCACCCTGATCGTGACCGCGTTGCTATTGGTGCTGGTGCCCATGCTTGCCAAGCAGTTGCTGCGTTTGTACGAACTGGCGCCGCAAATGCTCGACTGGCTGCAGCATTCGGCACTGCCATGGGCGCAGGCGAAGCTCGGCCTTTCGGACGGTTTCTGGAAGTTCGACAAGGTCAAAGCGGCGATCAGCGAGCACATGGGCCAGACCACTGACATTGTCAGCGTGGTGCTGAGTCAGGCGACCGCGTCGAGCCTGGCGCTGATCGGCTGGCTGGCCAATCTGGTATTGATCCCGGTGGTGAGTTTCTACCTGCTGCGTGACTGGGACGTGATGATGGCCAAGATCCGCAGCCTGCTGCCGCGTGATCGTGAGCCCACAATCGTTGCGCTCGCCGGCGAATGCCATGAGGTGCTGGGGGCCTTTGTTCGCGGCCAGTTGTTGGTGATGGTGGCGCTGGGCGTGATTTACGCAGCGGGCTTGATGATCGTCGGGTTGGAACTGGGGCTGTTGATCGGTTTGATTGCGGGTTTGGCGGCGATCGTGCCGTACATGGGGTTCGTGATCGGCATTGGCGCGGCGTTGATTGCCGGGTTGTTCCAGTTTGGTGGCGATCTGTATCCGATGGTCGGAATCGTCGCGGTGTTCATGGTGGGGCAGGCGCTGGAAGGCATGGTGCTGACGCCGCTGCTGGTCGGCGATCGCATCGGTCTGCACCCGGTGGCGGTGATCTTTGCGATTCTGGCGGGCGGCGAACTGTTCGGTTTTACCGGCGTGTTGCTGGCGCTGCCGGTGGCGGCGGTGATCATGGTGCTGGTGCGCCACGTCCATGACTTGTACAAGGACTCTGACATTTATAGTGGCGCCGACGAACCGGAGTTGTGACGGCTAGGGTCCGCCCGGCGGAGCGCCGGGTTGGCCCGGCTCATGCAGGCATTCTTCGCCCGGGCGTGCCAAAGAATCTGTCATAAAACCAATGTGTTAACGCAAACCTTTGATTTTGCTTGGACTCTGTCGCATTGTGCGCTCAGCTTCACGGGTATAAACTTCGCCAACTTTACACAGAGGCCACTAACGGTTCCTTGAGAACTGTTCAGTCAGCATGAAACCGATTCAGCTGCCCCTAGGTGTGCGTCTGCGTGACGACGCCACCTTTATCAACTACTACCCAGGCGCCAATGCCGCTGCACTCGGCTATGTCGAGCGTCTATGCGAAGCCGACGCCGGCTGGACAGAGAGCTTGATTTATCTGTGGGGCAAGCACGGCGTAGGGCGCACGCATCTGTTGCAGGCAGCTTGCCTGCGCTTCGAGCAGATGGGCGAGCCGGCGGTGTATCTGCCGCTGGCCGAGTTGATGGACCGCGGCGTCGAAATCCTCGACAACCTCGAACAGTACGAACTGGTTTGCCTGGATGATCTGCAGGTGATTGCCGGCAAGGCTGACTGGGAAGAGGCGATGTTTCATCTGTTCAACCGCCTGCGTGACAGCGGTCGGCGCTTGTTGATTGCTGCTTCCGTTTCACCGCGTGAGTTGTCTGTGAAGCTGGCCGATTTGAAATCACGTCTGACCATGGCACTGATCTTCCAGATGCGCCCGCTCTCCGATGAAGACAAATTGCGCGCCTTGCAATTGCGCGCGTCGCGCCGTGGTTTGCACCTCACAGATGAAGTCGGACATTTCATTCTGACTCGCGGTACCCGCAGCATGAGTGCGTTGTTCGATCTTCTCGAACAACTCGATCAGGCGTCCTTGCAGGCACAACGCAAACTGACCATTCCCTTCCTAAAAGAAACGCTGGGCTGGTAACGGCGCGGCTTTCAGCGCATTTCGGCATAATTCAGGCGCCAGAAAATCCGCTTTCCCGCGCCATTGCAGGCCGCGTCTCGTCTCAAATGGGCTTGAGCGCTTAGATGTAAACGAGAAACCGGGAAGTCACATAAAGTTCGATTGAATTTGCAAATGGGTCTGATAGCGGGCATAGTCTCGCCTTCTTTACAACTATCAGCCACGGTCGTGCCCATGCTAAAGCGCTTCGCACCCCTCGTGCCTCTCGCACTTGTTACCCTGTTGTTCGGTTGTGCCGCTCATTCTCCAGTTCAAGAGCCGCCTCAGCAGGTAAAAAATTCTGCCACTGCCCAGTCCTCCGTTATTTATCAGGACGAGCTGGACACCGAAAAAGAACTCAACGAATTCAACGGCAGCAAGCCTTATCAGCTTCCTGTTCTGGCCGACAGCATTCTCGAACGCGGCATGTCCCTGATCGGTACCCGCTATCGTTTTGGCGGTACGTCTGAAGCCGGTTTCGACTGCAGCGGCTTTATCGGTTATCTGTTCCGCGAAGAAGCCGGCATGAACCTGCCTCGCTCCACCCGCGAAATGATCAACGTGGACGCGCCGCTGGTCTCGCGCAGCAATCTTGAGCCGGGCGACTTGCTGTTCTTCGCCACTAACGGTCGTCGCGGTCGCGTCAGTCACGCCGGGATCTACCTGGGTGATAACCAGTTCATCCATTCCAGCAGTCGTCGCAGCGGCGGTGTTCGCATCGACAGCCTCGGTGACAGCTACTGGAGCAAGACCTTCATCGAAGCCAAGCGTGCACTCGCCATGGCGCCGACCGTGGTCACCGCTCGCAAATAATCTTCCGATGTCGCCGCGTTCGTGGCGACAAATCGGCCCGGCAACGGAGTAGACCTAAACTTTACAAGGTGAAGTTAAAGTCTTACTTGAAGTTTGCCGCGTAGCCGCTAGAATCCTGAATCTAATTGATGGCAAACCGCCTGCGTGCTGACGCAGGCGGTTTTGTTTCTGTCCACTCGGCAGAGAAAGCCGCAGCCAGATCAGGATGTTCTGCTTATGACGATGTCGGCCCGCCTCACTTTGATCCTTTGTGCCGCGCTGCTCAGCGCCTGCGCCAGTCGCCCGCCACCGCCAGCCCCCGTGGTTCGCGCGCCGATCGTGTTCGGCCCGGCCCAGGCGTTTTCTCCCGTTGCTGAAGACGTGCTGTTCCGCGCACTCGGCCTGGTTGGCACGCCTTATCGCTGGGGCGGCAATACGCCGGATTCGGGTTTCGATTGCAGTGGCCTGATCGGCTTTGTCTACCGCGACGCAGCGGGTATTGCGCTGCCACGCTCAACCCGCGAAATGATCGTCATGCAGGCACCGAATGTTGGCAAGGAAGGCTTGCAGACCGGTGACCTGATTTTCTTCGCCACCAATGGCGGTTCGCAGGTGAGTCACGCGGGCATTTATGTCGGAGAAGGGCGCTTTGTGCATGCGCCGGCCACGGGAGGCACGGTCAAGTTGGACAGCCTGTCGAAGGCGTATTGGCAGAAGGCCTATCTGAGCGCCAAGCGGGTGTTGCAGCCGGGGCAGTTGGCGCATAACCCTTAGATCAAATATTACACAATCCCTGTAGGAGTGAGCCTGCTCGCGATAGCGGTCTTTCAGTCAACAATGATGTCGACTGACAAGGCCTATCGCGAGCAGGCTCACTCCTACAGTTGTCTTGTGTCAGGCGTTAATCATTTGGCGGCCGAAACGCGCCAAACCTTGTTCCCCACATCATCGGCCACCAGCAAGCCACCTTGCTGATCGATCACTACGCCTACCGGGCGGCCCAATGCGTTCTCGTCCTTGTCGAGGAATCCGCTCAACACATCGACCGGTTGCCCAGTCGGCTTACCGCCGCTGAACGGCACGAAAATCACTTTGTAGCCGCTGTGCGGTTTGCGGTTCCAGGAACCGTGCTGGCCAATAAATGCGCCTTCCTTGAATTGCGCCGGCAGGCTGTTGCCCTCGGCGAAGGTCAGGCCCAGAGACGCGGTGTGCGGGCCGACGGCGTAATCCGGAACGATCGCTTTGGCGACCAGGTCGAGATTCTGCGGTTTGACCCGCACATCGACGTGCTGCCCGTAATAGCTGAAAGGCCAGCCATAGAAACCGCCGTCCTTCACCGACGTGATGTAGTCCGGCACCAGATCGCTGCCGATCTCGTCGCGCTCGTTGACCGCTGTCCACAGTGCGCCAGTTGTCGGTTCCCAAGCGAGGCCGTTGGGGTTGCGGATGCCTGAGGCGAAAATTCGATGATTGCCGGTCGCGCGATCGACTTCCCAGATCGCCGCGCGACCTTCTTCCTGGTCCAGACCGTTTTCGCCGACGTTGCTGTTCGAGCCGACCGTGACGTACAGCTTGTTGCCGTCCTTGCTGGCGATGACGTTTTTGGTCCAGTGATGGTTCAGCGTGCCCCCGGGCAAGTCGACGACTTTGATCGGCTGGGTTTTTATCTCGGTCGCGCCGGGCTCGTAGTTGAAGCGCAGCAGGCGGTCGGTGTCGGCCACATACAGATCGTTGCCGACCAGCGTCATGCCGAACGGAGAGTTGAGATTCTGCAGAAATACCGTGCGGGTTTCTGCCACGCCATCGTGGTCGGCGTCGCGCAGCAGGGTGATGCGATTCGCGCTCGGCACGCCGGCCCCGGCCTTGCCCATGACTTTCTTCATCACCCAGCCCTTGATGCCTTTGCTGTCATCCGGTTTCGGCGGGGCGTTGGTTTCCGCCACCAGCACATCGCCGTTCGGCAGCACATACAGCCAGCGCGGGTGATCGAGGCCGTCGGCAAATGCCGCCACCTGAGTACCGGCAACCGCGGTCGGTTTGCCGCCCTCGGGCCAGCCGACCGCAGGGGCGATATTCACCGTCGGGATCAGCGTCTTGTTCGGTTCAGGCAGTTTCGGCGCCGGTCCGGTACCGTCGGAAACTTGCAGGCTAGAGGTCTCACCGCAGGCGGCGAGCCCTCCGGCGAGGGCGATGACGAAAACGAGTTGGGGCTTGCGCATTGCTGATCTTCCCTATGAATGCATTCCTAATCATAGAGGAGAGGGCGAGCCCGATGGTTCAACCTCAGCCGCGGGCTTCCTTGAACAATACGGCGATACCCGGATGATAATGGCCAGCCTCGCTGCGCAACTTGCGGTAGGCGTAGGGGAAATACCAGGCCACGGCGCAGGTGTGTTCCTTTTGCAGATCGTCGACCATGTCCTGCAACTCTTCGGGGCTGGCGCTGTGCTGGGCCTTTTGCGGGGCGATGAACAGGCAGCCGAGTTTTAGATCGCTGGCAAAACCGATGCGCTTGGCATCGCTGGTGATGTCTAGCAAGGCTTGCGTCAGGTTGAGGTTGTTCACCTTTGGCCAGCGTTGTGTGGCCTGAATGTAGGCTCGATCTTCAGCGCTGGCGAGGAACAGATCTGCCCGTGCGTTACGCTCGCCTTCTTCGGTCTGTTTGCGCGTCGGCGTGTCGTTGAGGGTCACCAGCTCGGCCATCCATGCTGCCGCTGTGAGCAGGCCGAGATTGGCTTTCTCGTCGTGCCAGTAAGGCGTGTCGCTGTCACCGCGCACGGCGTTGTAGCGGTCGATACAGTCAAACCAGCGTTCAAGCACCGGGCGCAGGAATTCCAGGCGCGGGTTGCTGATGATCATGCCTTGCATCGTCATCATCCTTCTTATTGTTGTGGTGGGCTTTTTGTGAAAAGCATGGCTCTTTGATATCACTTGTCGCAGTGTGGCACAAGAAACGCGCGTGATAATTGATCGCCGGCAGTTATTCGCCTGCTGGCTGCCTCTTTAATTGACGCTCCACCCCCAACCCTCTAACCTTCGCCGCTTGTTTCAGGTGCTCTGTGACTTGCGTCGACAGAGTGAAACAGGGAAGCCGGTGAGGGTTGTGTTCGTTTCACGAACCGCCACGATCCCGGCGCTGCCCCCGCAACGGTAAATGAGTGAAAACTGCGCCTTGAGCCACTGCCTCGAAAGAAGCGGGAAGGCGCGCAGTCTGGCGAAGCGCCGCTCATGAGCCCGGAGACCGGCCTGATCCATCCAGCGGCATCACGGTGGGCGATGCCAGGCTTTTTGCCGTCTATTCTTGTGCCCGCCCGCCGTTATCCAGCCTCAACGGAGAGCTCCCCATGACTGATTCCCCCGAGCGTGACGAACGCCATCTGGCGCGCATGCAGCGCAAAAAAGCCGTGATCGACGAACGCATTGCCAACTCCCCCGATGAGTGCGGTCTGGTGCTGGTGTTGACCGGCAATGGCAAAGGCAAGAGCAGCTCCGCGTTCGGCATGCTCGCGCGCGCCATGGGCCACGGCATGCAGTGCGGCGTGGTGCAGTTCATCAAGGGCCGCAACAGCACTGGCGAAGAGTTGTTTTTCCGGCGTTTTCCCGAGCAGGTGCGCTTTCATGTGATGGGCGAGGGTTTCACCTGGGAAACCCAGGACCGTCAACGCGACATCGCCGCTGCGACCGCCGCTTGGGAAGTTTCCCGCGAGCTGCTGCGCGATCCGTCGATCGGCCTGGTGGTGCTAGATGAACTGAACATCGCCCTCAAGCACGGCTACCTCGATCTCGATCAGGTGCTCAGCGATTTGCAGGCGCGTCCGCCGATGCAGCATGTGGTCGTCACCGGTCGCGGCGCCAAGCCGGAAATGATCGAGATGGGCGACACGGTCACCGAAATGGGCATGCTCAAACATGCGTTCCAGGCCGGCATCAAAGCGCAGAAAGGCGTCGAACTTTGAATCAGCCACGTCACTGCCCGGCGGTACTCATCGCCGCGCCGGCCTCCGGTCAGGGCAAGACTACCGTCACCGCCGCGCTCGCCCGTTTGCATCGCAATCAGGGGCGCAAGGTGCGGGTGTTCAAATGCGGTCCGGACTTTCTCGATCCGATGATTCTCGAGCGTGCCAGCGGTGCGCCGGTTTATCAGTTGGACATGTGGATGGTCGGTGAGCAGGAAAGCCGCCGGCTGTTGTGGGAAGCTGCTGCCGAGGCCGATCTGATTCTCATCGAAGGCGTGATGGGGCTGTTCGACGGCACGCCTTCGAGTGCTGATCTGGCGCGGCATTTTGGGGTGCCGGTGCTCGGCGTCATCGATGGCACTGCGATGGCGCAGACCTTTGGAGCACTGGCGCTGGGGTTGGCGAAGTATCAGCCGGATTTGCCGTTCGCTGGCGTGCTGGCCAATCGCGTCGGCACTTTGCGCCATGCGCAATTGCTCGAAGGCAGCCTCACCGAAGGTTTGCGTTGGTACGGCGCGTTGTCCCGCGAGACCGGCATCGAATTGCCGAGCCGTCACCTCGGGCTGGTGCAAGCCAGCGAATTGCTTGACCTCGATGTGCGTCTCGATGCCGCCGCCGATGCTCTCGCCAGCAGTTGCGAGGTCGCGCTGCCGCCGGCCGTTGAATTCGCCGCGCCGGATGTCATCGCTGCACAGCCGTTGTTGAGCGGCGTGCGCATCGCCGTCGCCCGCGACGAGGCGTTCGCCTTCACTTACGGCGCCAGCCTCGATCTGCTGCGGGCGATGGGCGCCGAGTTGAGCTTCTTCTCGCCGATCCGCGATACGCAATTGCCGGAGGCAGACAGCCTGTATCTGCCGGGCGGTTACCCGGAATTGCATCACGTCGCGTTGTCGCAGAACACCGCGATGCTTGCAGCGATCCGCGCGCACCATGCGGCGGGCAAACCGTTGCTCGCTGAATGCGGCGGGATGCTTTATTTGCTTGATTCGCTGACTGATGTCGAAGGCACCCGTGCTGAGCTGGTCGGTTTGCTCAAGGGCGATGCGGTGATGCAGAAACGTCTGGCGGCGCTGGCGTTGCAGGCGGTTGAACTGCCGGAAGGCTCGCTGCGGGGGCACACCTATCATCATTCGTTGACGACGACTGAACTGACGCCGATTGCCCGTGGACTGAGCCCGAATGGCGGGCGTGGTGCTGAGGCGGTTTATCGCGAAGGGCGGATGACGGCTTCTTATGTGCACTTTTATTTTCCGTCGAATCCTGTGGCTGTCGCTGCGCTGTTTGCGCCCGGCCTTGAGACCGCCATCGCTGGCAAGCCAGCTCCCACAGGGGATTGCGTTTCGTCAGGTATTGCACCGCCCACTGTGGGAGCTGGCTTGCCAGCGATGGGGCCATGACCGACAACACTTTCTCCGCAGCCGAACGCGCAGCGGTCTACAAAGCCATCGCCGAACGTCGCGACATGCGCCACTTCACCGGCGGCAGCGTCGAGCCCGACTTGCTGCGCCGCTTACTTGAGGCTGCTCATCAAGCGCCAAGCGTCGGCCTGATGCAGCCGTGGCGTTTCATTCGCATCAGCGACCGCGCTTTGCGCGGGCAGATTCAGCAACTCGTCGAAGAAGAACGCATCCGCACCGCCGAAGCCCTCGGCGAGCGTAGCGATGAGTTCATGAAGCTCAAGGTCGAGGGCATCCATGACTGCGCCGAAGTGTTGGTCGCCGCGTTGATGGACGATCGCGAAAAACACATCTTCGGTCGCCGCACGCTGCCGGAAATGGACATGGCGTCGTTGTCCTGCGCCATCCAGAATTTATGGCTGGCGTCCCGCGCCGAAGGCTTGGGCATGGGCTGGGTCTCGCTGTTCGAACCGCAAGCGCTGGCCGATCTGCTGAAGTTGCCAGCGGGTGCCAAGCCGCTCGCGGTTCTGTGCCTGGGCCCGGTCAAGGAATTCTATCCGGCGCCGATGCTGGTACTCGAAGGGTGGGCGCAGGCGCGTCCGCTCAATGAGTTGCTGTACGAAAATTATTGGGGAGTGAGTCAATGAGTGTGGCGTTGTTGAGTGTCGCCGCGGTGGCGCTGGATGCGCTGCTCGGTGAACCGAAACGCTGGCATCCGCTGGTGGCGTTCGGCAATTTCGCCGGGCGCATCGAGCGACGTTTCAACGCCGCTGGCCGTGGTTGGCGCAGTCATGGCGTCACCGCTTGGGTGCTCGCGGTGCTGCCGCTGACCTTGCTCGCCACCGCGCTTTCGTGGGCGCCTTACGTCGGCTGGGTCGTCGAGATTCTCGCGCTGTATTGCGCTCTCGGCATGCGCAGCCTCGGTGAGCATGTTGCGCCAGTGGCCGCGGCGTTGCGCGCCGATGATCTCGACGAAGCGCGCCGGCGTGTCGGTTATCTGGTCAGTCGCCAGACCGACGAACTCGACAGCACCGCCGTCGCCCGCGCCGCCACCGAATCGGTGCTGGAGAACGGCAGCGATGCGGTGTTCGCCGCGCTGTTCTGGTTTGTTGTGGCCGGTGCACCCGGCGTGGTGCTCTATCGCTTGAGCAATACGCTCGATGCGATGTGGGGTTATCGCAACGAACGTTTCGAGCGCTTCGGCTGGGCGGCGGCGAAAATCGACGACGTGCTCAACTATATTCCTGCGCGGTTGGTGGCATTGACTTACGCGTTGCTGGGCCAGACCCGACTCGCGTGGAAATGCTGGCGGACTCAGGCGCCGAAATGGGACAGCCCCAACGCCGGCCCGGTGATGGCGGCAGGCGCCGGTGCACTGGGCGTAGAGTTGGGTGGCCCGGCGATTTATCACGGCGAATTGCATGAGCGCCCGCAGCTCGGCGAAGGCGCTCCGGCCGACGCCGATTCCATCGACCGCGGCTGGCAATTGGTTCAGCGCGGCGTATGGTTATGGCTGCTGATTCTCTGCGTGGGAGCTGAATTTTATGCTTGAACACGGTGGCCGGTTGCGCAAGGCTGCACGCGATTACGGTATCGCCGAGACCGACTGGCTCGACCTCTCCAGCGGACTGGCGCCGTGGCCATTTCCGATTCCGCAAATCCCCTTGCGCGCCTGGGCCCGTTTGCCCGAAGCCGACGACGGTCTGGAGCAGGCCGCTTGCGATTACTACGGCGCCACGCAAGTGCTGCCAGTGGCGGGTTCGCAAATGGCCATTCAGTTACTGCCGCGTTTGCGCCGCGCCGGCAAGGTCGGCGTGCTGTCGCCATGCTATGCCGAACACGCCGAAGCCTGGCGTCGCAACGGTTACATCGTTCGTGAAGTGCTGGAACAGGAAGTCGAATTCTTTCTCGACAGCCTCGACGTGCTGGTCGTGGTCAACCCCAATAACCCGACCGGCCTGAGTCTGAGCCCGGCGCTGCTGCTTGACTGGCACGCCCGTTTGGCACAGCGCGGCGGCTGGCTGGTGGTCGACGAAGCGTTCATGGACAACACGCCGCATCTCAGCGTGGCCGCTCACGCCCATCAGGTCGGTTTGATCGTCTTGCGCTCGTTCGGCAAGTTTTTCGGTCTGGCCGGTGTGCGCCTGGGCTTTGTCGTGGCTGAGCGCAAGTTGCTCCGATTGCTGGCCGAACAGGTTGGGCCGTGGGCGGTGAGTGGACCGACGCGGGTGCTCGGTCAGGCCTGTCTGCAAGACACGGCAAACCACGCGCGCCAGCGCATTCGCAGCGATGCCGCGAGCGAACGGCTCGCGGCGCTGCTTGAGCGTCATGGTTTCAAACCGCAGGGCGGATGTGCGCTGTTTCAATGGCTGATCACCGATCATGCGCAAGCGCTGCACGAATTCATGGCGCGGCGCGGCATTCTCCTGCGGCTGTTCACGCACAACAGCAGCCTGCGCTTCGGCCTGCCTGCTGACGCAACCGAAGAAGCGCGGCTCGAATCCGCTTTAACCGCTTTCACCAAGGACAACCCATGACCACCCTGATGGTGCAGGGCACCACTTCCGACGCCGGCAAAAGCACGCTGGTGACCGCGCTGTGCCGCTGGGCCACCCGTCAGGGCGTGGCGGTCGTGCCCTTCAAGCCGCAGAACATGGCGCTCAACAGCGCGGTCACGGCGGACGGCGGCGAGATCGGGCGCGCTCAAGCGGTGCAGGCGCAAGCGGCGTTCCTCGAACCGCACACCGACATGAACCCGGTGCTGCTCAAGCCGAACAGCGACACCGGCGCGCAAGTGATCATCCATGGTCGCGCGGTGACGTCGATGAATGCCGTGGCGTATCACGATTACAAAGCCATCGCGATGAAGGCTGTTCTGGCTTCACACCAGCGACTCAGCGCTGCATATCCGTTGGTGATGGTTGAAGGCGCCGGCTCGCCGGCGGAAATCAATCTGCGCGCCGGCGACATCGCCAACATGGGCTTCGCGGAAGCGGTGGATTGCCCGGTGGTGTTGATCGCCGACATCAATCGCGGCGGAGTTTTCGCCCATCTGGTCGGCACCCTGGAGCTGCTCTCGCCAAGTGAACAGGCGCGAGTCAAAGGCTTCATCATCAATCGTTTTCGTGGCGACATCGCTTTGCTGCAACCGGGGCTTGATTGGTTGGAAGCACGCACCGGTAAACCGGTCGTTGGTGTGCTGCCGTATGTGCTGGATCTGCATCTGGAGGCCGAGGACGGCATCGATCAACGGCAGATCGACAAGGCTGATCGCGTGCTGAAAGTGGTGGTGCCAGTGCTGCCGCGCATCAGCAATCACACTGACTTCGATCCGCTGCGCCTGCATCCGCAGGTTGATCTGCAATTCGTCGGGCCGGGGCAGGCGATTCCGTGCGCTGACCTGCTCATCTTGCCCGGCTCGAAAAGCGTGCGCAGCGACCTGGCATATCTGCGGGCGAATGGCTGGGAAGCGGCGCTCAACCGGCATTTGCGCTACGGCGGTAAAGTCCTGGGGATTTGCGGCGGTCTGCAAATGCTCGGCGAGCAGGTGCATGACCCGCTCGGGCTCGAAGGCGCCCCCGGCTCAAGCGCTGGCCTGGGTTTGCTGGCCTTCGAGACGCAACTGGAAGCCGACAAGCAACTGCGCAACGTGCGCGGGCGGCTGGCGTTGGAAAATGCTGAAGTCAGCGGCTATGAGATTCATGCCGGCGTGACCACGGGAGCGGGGTTGGAAAATCCGGCGGTGCATCTCGACGACGGTCGTTGCGACGGCGCGCAAAGTGCCGATGGCCAGGTGTTCGGCACCTATTTGCATGGCTTGTTCGAATCGCCGCAAGCCAGTGCGGCATTGTTGCGCTGGGCCGGGTTGAGCGAGGTGCAGGAAGTGGATTACCACGGCTTGCGCGAGCGTGATATCGAACGGTTGGCGGATCTGGTGGAGAAGCATTTGGATACCGATCTGCTGCGTCAGCTCTGTGGGATTTGAGGTGGATTCATCGCTAGCAGGGCTAGCTCCCACAGGAAATCGAGTCGTACACAAACTCATGACCTACTGAAGTCCACTGTGGGAGCTAGCCCTGCTAGCGATGACTGCGGTCGCCACACCGTATATTTACAGGATGACCCCATGCTCCAACTGATCCTCGGCGGCGCCCGCTCCGGCAAAAGCCGTCTGGCGGAAAAACTCGCCAGCGAAAGCAACCTCTCGGTTACCTACATCGCCACCAGCCAAGCGCTCGATGGCGAGATGAGCGACCGCGTCGCCCAGCACCGCGCCCGTCGTCCAGCCGAGTGGGCACTGATCGAAGAACCCCTGGAGCTGGCCCGTGTGCTGCGCGAATCCGCGCGTGCCGAGCGCTGCCTGCTGGTCGATTGCCTGACCCTGTGGCTGACCAATCTATTGATGCTTAACGATGCCGAACGCCTCGCCAGCGAACGCGATGCGTTGCTCGAATGCCTGGCTGTGCTGCCGGGTGAAATCATTTTTGTCAGCAACGAAACCGGAATGGGCGTCGTGCCGCTGGGCGAATTGACTCGCCGCTACGTTGATGAGGCCGGTTGGCTGCATCAAGCTCTGGCCGAGCGTTGTCAGCGTGTCGTGCTGACCGTCGCCGGCCTGCCCCTGACTTTGAAAGGACCTGCGTTATGAGCCGAACCTGGTGGCTGAACCCGTGCAAACCGGTGAACGCCGATGTTGTTGAGCAAGCCGCTGCGCGCCAGTTGCAACTGACCAAACCGGCCGGTTCGCTGGGGCAACTGGAGTCGGTGGCGGTGCAATTGGCGGGTCTGCAAGGGCAGCTCAAGCCGACGCTCGACCAGCTCTGGATCGCGATTTTCGCCGGCGATCATGGCGTGGTTGCGGAAGGCGTTTCGGCGTTCCCGCAGGAAGTCACCGGGCAGATGCTGCACAACTTCGTCAGCGGCGGCGCGGCGATCAGCGTGCTCGCACGTCAGCTTGGCGCGCAGCTGGAAGTGGTCGATCTGGGCACCGTGACACCGACACTGAACCTGCCAGGCGTACGTCACTTGAACATCGGTCCCGGCACAGCGAATTTCCTATACGGCGCGGCGATGACGCCGGCGCAGGGTGAACTGGCGTTGCAGGCCGGCCGCGACAGCGTGTTGCGCGCGAAAGCGGCCGGTGCGCAGTTGTTCATTGGCGGTGAAATGGGCATCGGCAATACCACGGCCGCAAGTGCGCTGGCGTGTGCTTTGCTCGATTGCCCGGTGACGCACCTTACAGGCCCGGGCACGGGATTGAATGCCGACGGCGTCAGTCACAAAGCGCAGGTGATCGAACGCGCACTGGCATTGCACGCTGCACAACGCGGTGATCCGTTGCAGACGCTGTTCAATCTCGGCGGCTTCGAAATTGCGGCGCTGGTCGGAGGCTATCTGGCCTGCGCTCAGGAAGGCGTGGCGGTGCTGGTCGACGGCTTTATCTGCACGGTCGCGGCGCTGGTGGCGGTGCGCCTGAATCCGGCTTGCCGCGCGTGGCTGCTGTATGGCCACCGTGGCGCTGAGCCAGGTCATCGGCATGTGCTGGAAACCCTTCAGGCCCAGCCATTGCTCGACCTTGGCCTGCGTTTGGGCGAGGGCAGCGGCGCGGCGCTGGCCGTGCCTTTGCTGCGTCTGGCGTGTGATCTGCACGGCCAGATGGCGACGTTCGCTGAAGCGGCGGTAGCGGATCGTCCGGCATGAATTTGCGACTGGATCTGCTGCGGCACGGCGAGACTGAACTGGGCGGCGGTCTGCGCGGCAGTCTCGATGATGCGCTGACGGAGAACGGTTGGCGTCAGATGCGTGCAGCAGTGGCTGAGGGCGGGCCGTGGGATCGCATCGTCAGCTCGCCGTTGCAGCGCTGTGCGCGGTTCGCTGCCGAACTCGGTGAACGACTGAATCTGTCCGTGCATCTCGACAAGGATTTGCAGGAGCTGCATTTCGGCTCGTGGGAAGGGCAGAGCGCGGCGGCGTTGATGGAAACGGATGCCGAGGCGCTGGGGCTGTTCTGGGCTGATCCGTATGCGTTTACGCCGCCACAGGGCGAACAGGTTGGTGATTTTTCCCGCCGCGTTCTGGCAGCGGTTGCGCGTTTGCACAGCGTCTACGCCGGTGAGCGGGTGTTGCTGGTCAGCCACGGCGGCGTGATGCGGTTGCTGCTGGCACAGGCGCGAGGTTTACCGCGCGAGCAATTGCTCAATGTCGAGGTCGGGCACGGCGCAATGTTTGCGCTGACAGTCGAGGCGGATGGCTCGCTCAAGGAAGGTTACTGACATGTTGCCGCTGTGGATCGCCCTGCAATTTCTCAGCAGTTTGCCGATTCGTCTGCCAGGAATGCCGGAGCCGGAGCAACTCGGGCGTTCGCTCCTGTTCTATCCGCTGGTGGGGTTGCTGTTCGGCCTGCTGCTGTGGGCGTTGAATCTGGTATTGGCGGGCGCGCCTTTGTTGTTGCATGCGGCGTTGTTGCTGACAGTCTGGGTGGTGCTCGGCGGCGCTATGCACCTTGATGGTCTGGCCGACAGCGCCGATGCCTGGCTCGGCGGTTTCGGCGATCGCGAGCGCACGCTGTTGATCATGAAAGACCCGCGCAGCGGTCCGATTGCGGTGGTCACGCTGGTGCTGGTGCTGCTGCTCAAATTTGCGGCGCTGCTGGCGCTGATCGAGCAGGGTCACGCCGTTGTGTTGATCATTGTGCCGGTGCTCGGGCGGGCGGCGCTGTTGGGTCTGTTTCTGACCACACCCTATGTTCGTGCGGGCGGGTTGGGGCAGGCGTTGGCGGATCATTTGCCGCGCAAGACTGGCTGGCAGGTGCTTGGGGCGAGTGCGCTGGGCTGCTTGTTGATTGCCGGGGTTCACGCGGTCGTGGCGCTGGTGATTTCGCTCGCAGTGTTTGTCTGGCTGCGTAGGGTGATGATGCGGCGGCTGGGCGGGACAACGGGTGATACGGCGGGGGCGTTGCTGGAGCTGTTGGAAATGGGGGTGATGGTGGGGTTGGCGCTGGTCTGACAGACTTTTGCTGACTGAGGTGGCCCCATCGCTGGCAAGCCAGCTCCCACAATGATTTTGGGTGGATGCAGATTTTGTGGACTCCTCAAATCCCTGTGGGAGCTGGCTTGCCAGCGATAGCCCAATATTCTTGGGTAAATTCATCTGTAACTTGATTTAACACAGTCGCGGGTATATACACGCATCATGCTTTCTTCTCAGTGTTTGTGTACCAACCTGCGTCGCGCCGCGCGTGGCGTCAGCAGGCATTACGACGGCGCCCTCGATGGCTTCGGGATCAACGTTGCGCAGTATTCTTTGCTGTGCAACTTGCAGCGTCTGGATCAGCCCAGCATTTCGGAACTGGCTGAAGCCATGGGCCTGGATCGCAGCACCCTCGGGCGCAATTTGCGCGTGCTTGAAGGCGAGCGGCTGGTGACGCTGGCGGAGGGCGAGGACATGCGCAACCGCATCGTTCGGCTCACCGAAACCGGGGCGCAGCGTCTGGCGGCGGCATTGCCGGCCTGGGAGGCGGCGCAGCAACGGTTGATCGACCGCCTCGGCGCCGAGAAACGCGAAACCTTGCTCAGACTGCTGGATGAACTGGCCTGAGGCCGGTTTTTTCCAAACTCAAGCGGGTATATACCCGCAAGCGGAGAATAATAATGACATCGATGTGGCGTACGTGCGGATGGGTTTTGCTGGGAAGTGCGCTGATCCTGGCGCTGTCGTTGGGCGTGCGGCACGGTTTCGGGTTGTTTCTGTCGCCGATGAGCGCGCGGTTCGGCTGGGGTCGTGAGGTATTCGCCTTTGCCATCGCCCTGCAGAACCTGATCTGGGGCCTGGCCCAGCCTTTCACCGGCGCCTTGGCTGACCGTTTCGGCGCCGCTAAAGTCGTGCTGATCGGCGGCGTGCTCTACGCCGTGGGGCTGGTGTGCATGGGCTTGTCGGATTCGGCGGTAACGCTGTCGCTAAGCGCCGGTCTGCTGATCGGCATCGGCCTGTCCGGCACATCGTTTTCGGTCATTCTCGGCGTCGTTGGTCGCGCGGTGCCACCGGAAAAACGCAGCATGGGCATGGGCATTGCCAGCGCCGCCGGTTCGTTCGGTCAGTTCGCGATGCTGCCGGGTACGCTTGGTCTGATCGGCTGGCTCGGCTGGTCGGCCGCACTTCTGGTGCTGGGCCTGCTGGTGGCACTGATTGTGCCGTTGGTGAGCATGCTCAAGGACAAACCGCTGCCAGTGCTCGGCCATGAACAAACGCTGTCCGAGGCGCTGCGCGAAGCCTGCTCACATTCGGGTTTCTGGCTGCTGGCGTTCGGTTTTTTTGTCTGCGGTTTCCAGGTGGTGTTCATCGGTGTGCATCTGCCGGCGTATCTGGTCGATCAGCACTTGCCGGCGAGCGTCGGCACCACCGTGCTGGCGCTGATCGGGCTGTTCAATATCTTCGGTACTTATACGGCGGGATGGCTTGGCGGGCGGATGTCCAAGCCGCGTCTGCTGACTGGTTTGTACCTGCTGCGTGCGGTGGTGATTGCGCTGTTCCTGTGGCTGCCGGTGACGACCACCTCGGCTTATCTGTTCGGCATGGCCATGGGCTTTTTGTGGCTGTCGACGGTGCCGTTGACCAACGGTACCGTGGCCACCTTGTTCGGCGTGCGCAATTTGTCCATGCTCGGCGGTATCGTGTTCCTGTTTCATCAGCTCGGTTCGTTTCTCGGCGGCTGGTTGGGCGGGGTGGTGTATGACCGAACCGGGAGTTATGACTTGATCTGGCAAGTGGCGATTCTTCTGAGCCTGCTGGCGGCGGCGTTGAACTGGCCGGTGCGTGAGCTTCCAGTGGCGCGCCTGCAGACCAGTGCGAGCGCCGCATGAGTCGATTTTGGCCGCGTCTTGCCATCACCGCATTCGGCGCCGTTGTGCTGGCGTTAGTCTGGTGGGGCTGGCAGCGCGGCGGCCTGGCTTTGATGCAGTTGGGCATGAGCATTTGCTAGAAGCGGGCGTGGCGAGTAACGTCGAAGTCTGACGACTGCTCAAGGATGTTCGAGATGCTGATGCGCTGGTGTGCTGTTCCCGCGTTGCTGATGGCGTTGACTGGCCTGGCCCAGGCCGCTGACTGTCCGGATTTGCTGCAAGGCTCGCTTCCCAAATTGCGCGCCAAGGAATCCATCGATCTGTGCAAACAGTACGCCGACAAACCGCTGGTGGTGGTCAACACCGCCAGTTTCTGCGGTTTCGCCCCGCAATTCGAAGGGCTCGAAGCGCTCTATCAGCGCTACAAGGCGCAGGGCTTGCAGATGCTCGGCGTGCCGTCCAATGACTTCAAGCAAGAGTCCAAGGACAGCGCCGAAACCGCGAAGGTCTGTTACGCCAACTATGGCGTGACATTCAACATGACCGAGCCGCAGAAAGTTCGCGGCGACGACGCGACCCATCTGTTTCAGGTCCTGGCCGCCCAGAGCAACGCGCCGAAGTGGAATTTCTACAAATACGTGGTGGATCGTCAGGGCAAGGTCGTGGCCAGTTTTTCCAGCCTGACCAAACCGGATGATCCGGAGTTCATCGCCGCAATCGAAAAGGCGATAGCGTCAAAACCGCGGCAACCCTGATCATCGCAGTGATTCTGCAGGAGCTGCGGCGCGCTGCGATTTTTGAGAAGGTCAAAAGATCGCAGCCTCGTTTCACTCGACAGCTCCTACAGGGGCTGAGCCGTACGGTTTGTGTAGGAGCTGCGGTACGCTGCGATCTTTTGATCTTGAGCGCCACAGTCGAAAGACGGAATTCCAGTCAATAAAAAGCCCCGCCTCTGCAAACAGAGCGGGGCTTTTTGATGGGCGAGGGATTAGCCTCGCCAACACGCATCAGAAGCGATAGGTCGCGCCGACACCGAAACCGTTCGCCGAGTTTTCATACTTCGAATCGTATGTCTGGCCACGAGCGTTTTCGTTGCGGATGTTGACCGACTCTTCCTTCAGGTACGAATACGCGACGTCGATGGTCAGGTCGTCGGTCGGGCTCCAGCCAGCGCCGATACTGAAGATCGTGCGGTCGCCAGTCGGAATGCGTGGCGAACGATCTTCGTTATTGGTTGGCGACTGGTCGAAGGTCAGGCCGGTACGCAGTACCCACTCCTTGTTCAACTGATACGACGTACCTACGGCGTAAGCCCAGGTGTCGTGCCAGTTCTGGTCTTCGTTGATCGAACCGAACTGACCGGCCAGCAGCGGCTGCACACCGGAGTTCTTCACGGTGATCTTGTCCAGCTGGCTCCAGCGAGTCCAGGTGGTCCCGGCGTAGACGTTCCAACGATCGTTGATCGCCTGGGTGACCGAGAGATCGACGGATTCCGGGGTGGTGATTTTCAACGAAGCGTCGTACTTCTGGCTCGCGCCCAGACCGACTGCGGCCAATGCGCCGTAGTTGACCTTGGTGTCGCCTTCCAGCTTGTAGTCGACTTTGGAGTGGTAAGTCAGGCCCAGGCGAGTAGTGTCGGTGGCTTGTACCAGCAGGCCGACGTTGTAGCCCAGTGCGGTGTCGTCACCCTTGATCTTGACCTTGCCGTCCGGCAGAGCCTGAGTGATCGACAGGTTGGATTCCAGCGAACCGTCGATGCGGTTGATGGTCGGGCCGAAACCGATCGACACCTTGTCGTTGAACGCGTAGCTGACGGTCGGTTGGAAAGTGATGACTTGGACTTCGGACTTGCTGCCGAAGTAACGGCCGGCAAAGCCGTTTTCATAATCAGTGATCAGGCCGAACGGCACATAAACGCCGAGGCCGAATGCCCAGTGATCATCGATCGGTTTTACATAGAAGCCCATCGGTACGGCGGTGAGGGGCACCATATCGCCCTTGTTGCTGCCACCGTTAGGGCTCGAGCTGGCGTCGCTGATATCGGTATGCGCGTCGACCAGGGCTACACCGCCGGTGACTTGTTCGCGCTTGATGCGCGCCATGCCGGCCGGGTTGCCATAAACAGTGCTCGCGTCGTCGGCAGAAGAAGATCGCCCGGCAAAACCAGTCCCCATCCCACTGATGCTTTGTTCGTTGAGGGCAAAACCTGCCGCGAAGATTTGAGTAGAGGCAAGAGTAACGGCGAGGCTAAGGGTGGTTTTGAGCATGACTTTTTTCATTATTAGAACTCCTGGTGATCACCGGGGCGAAAATTACCAACATTTTCGTCCCAGCGCTATAGCCTGTATGCCTTGAGTTAGAGCGGTTTTGTAGGACAATCTGACTAAAATGACGGCCTGTTGCGAGAACTTGTGAAACCGCGCGGTCAGCAAGCGACCTGATTCAGCGGTGAAACACAGGTTTGCCAGGCACAGGTGAAGTCACGCAAACGGCCTTGGGGCTGAAACGTCTGGCGCCAGATTCGCGCCATGCCGAGCAGGTCATTCGGTGCGGGGAGGGTGGGGTTTTGTTCTTCTACCAACAACCAGGCGATGGCGGTGGCGTAACGCAGGTTGACGGTCAGTTCCAGATGCGGACCACTGAGGAACGCATGCTGACTGGCGAGGCCGCGCACCAGGCTGGCGCGCTCCGGATCCAGCGCCAGATAATCGTCCCAGAGCGACTGGTGACGATGCTCGGCAATCCGGTAGAGGCCGTGGCCCCGGCGATCGTGCAGGGCGGACCCGAGGGCGGACTGGCTGGCGGCGATGCCCAACAGCAGGGATTCGGCGGTTGCGCAGTGGCGTCCCAGATAAATCAGTGTGGGACGGATCACGTAGCGGCACAGTTCGCTGGCAGCGATACCCATAACACCCTCGGTTTCTTGTAATAAAGGGCGAGTCCTGAAGGGCTTTGGCAGCAGTGGATCGACTCAGGCTCGCCGCAAGCGGGTCAAGCCGCTTGAGTTGAAGTGTCGTGTCATATTCGGCGTGTAAAGGTCTGTTTTTAAAATATTTCCGCCGGCGAGTTATAATCGTTATATCCGAAGGTACTTAAGCATCGGTGGCTAAAAGTGAAACACCGGGCAATAAAAAGCCCCGCATTTTCGGGCGGGGCTTTTGCTTTTGCAGCCTTTTCGGCTTTCAGGCAACCAGTGCCTGACGTGTACGATCGATTACGGCCTGCAGCGGTTCGGCGCTGGAGTACTGATCGGGGTACAAGCGCTCGGTGTGACGAGCGATCCCGTGTTCATTGACCACGGTGAAGCTGAAGCAGCCTTTGCGAGCGGCCATGATCAGGCAGTTCATTGGGGCAAAAGCGTTGGTTAGGGTGCGAATGGCATCCTGAGTATGGATTTGAGTAGACATAGTTATTAGGTGTTCCTACAAATGACACGGATAAGAACCGTGCAACGTTAAAACGTTCCAGTAACGTCGATCACCATTGATCGAACGAAGAACCCGACTGGAACAAAGCAGCCAGTTTGAAGCGCAATCAAGTTGGCGCGCTTGGGCTGGCAGGTAGGTACTTAGGAGGACAGGCATCACAACGAGGGCAAAGGTTCTGGGCCCGGGGTGAAGATCCTGATCAATTTGCAGGTTGGTTCGGTCAGAGTAAGTGCTCTTCGCAACACCCTTCGCATCATTCGAAGGCAGTGTCGTCGCAAGATTTACCTGGAAACCATCGAGGGGTCGTTCCCGCTTTTTTCGGCAAAGGCTTCTTTGAAGAAGGCTGACCGTGGGGATGTGTTCGACCGGAATTGACTTTCAGCTTGGTACTAACGCCGCGGATACTAACCGATCGAAAATCCTAAAGCAAATGCCTGGCGAAAAAATGTCCAGGAAGCTGTGACTATTTCATTGCTCGAACTCGCCGATGCGCCTGAACCGGGCACAGTTTGCGACCACTGGTCGGAGGGAATCACCTCTGCAAGCCACTGCCGCACCGGTTTATGCCCAGCGCAACGACAAAATTGACCCGAAAAAGCGCGCTCATATAACCGAGTAACAGGCAGTTGTGCACATTAGTTGCGCAGGCTGTCACATGCCTGTCACACACAACCTGACCTGGGTCGCTGCCTGTATCGAAAGTTTAAGTCAATGAAAAACATCGCTTTTTTTTGTTGGTGAAAAAATCGTCAGTTTGACTGGGAGCCCCATTCCATAAGGCTTTGCGACGGTTGCAGGGCGGTTGTCCACTGAGTTATCCACAGCTTCTGTGGATTGTCCCGAGCGCTTGCTCTAGCACGGGCGTGCCGGGTTGTTTTTCGACTTTACCTGTAAGAAAAAGAGAGTAGAGTGGCGCGCCTTCCGATCTGTCCCACAGTGCTTTATGAAGTTTCGCTCAGTATCAGACTCTGTTACCTCACAATCTCTTTCTGTTACCCCGATCAAGCGATTTTCCGTGCGTGTCGCCGAATGGCTGCTCGACAGTCCGCGCTTGAGTGACAGTCACAACGCCAAACACTTGGCCGGTCGCCTGCTCAAGCAACCGGCGCGCGAAGGCGTGGTCGCAGCGCAAAGTCGTCTCGGTCAGTTGATGTGCCGTGAGTGCGGCAACGCCCGGGATCGGCGCATCGGCCAGGAGTTGCTGCGTCAGGCTGCTCGCGCGGGGGACCTGCGGGCACAGCAGGAACTCGGGCTCATCGAAGACTGAGCTGTCCAAGCTCTGACGCCTTGGTTAACCTTCAGGTTTTATCGGATCGGCAGGAGTCGCTATGGCTATGGACTTGACCAGCGTGTTGCTTGGTCTCGCAGGGGCAGGTCTGCCGCTGTTGGCGCTGGCCTGGCAACTGCAGCGCCGGGCGAGCAATGGCCAGGCCGAAGTGGCGCTGCTCGAAGAGCGATTGGCCATGGCGCAACTGGCGCAAGACGGGCTCAATGCTCAGCTCGAGGCCAGTCGCGATGAAATCGCCGATCTCGGTCAGGCCAACGCTGCTAAACAAGCGGATCTGGCTGCGCTGCGCCGGGAAGTCGAGTTGTTGCAAATCGAGCGCGACGATGCCCGTGATGCCTCCCATGCCTGGAATCTCGAACGTGCCAACAAAGACGCCGAGCTGCGCCGCCTCGACGCGCAGGCCGCTTCCTTGAGCGCCGAATTGCGCGAGCAGCAGGAAAGCCATCAGCAACGCCTCACCGATCTCCAAGGCTCGCGCGATGAGTTGCGCGCGCAGTTCGCCGAGTTGGCCGGGAAAATTTTCGATGAGCGCGAACAGCGTTTTGCCGAGACCAGTCAGCAGCGCTTGGGGCAACTGCTCGATCCGTTGAAAGAACGCATTCAGTCCTTCGAAAAACGCGTGGAAGAAAGCTATCAGGCCGAGGCCCGTGAACGCTTTTCGCTGGCGAAAGAGCTGGAGCGCTTGCAAGCGCTAAACCTGCGCCTGAGCGACGAAGCGACCAACCTGACCCGTGCCTTGAAAGGCCAGAAAACCCAAGGCAACTGGGGTGAGCTGATTCTCGAGCGCGTGCTCGAACATGCCGGTCTGGAAAAGGGTCGCGAGTACCAGACCCAAGTCAATCTAAAAGGCGCGGATGGCGAGCGCTTCCAGCCGGATGTGATTATTTATCTGCCAGGCGACAAGCAGGTGGTAGTCGATTCGAAAGTCAGCCTTACCGCGTATCAACAATATGTTGCGGCCGATGACGATACCCTCGGACAGATCGCGATCAAGCAGCACGTGCTGTCCTTGCGCAATCATGTGAAGGGCCTGGCCGGCAAGGATTACAAGCGACTGGAAGGCCTGCACAGCCTCGATTTCGTGCTGCTCTTCGTGCCGATCGAAGCGGCATTTTCCGCTGCTTTGCAGGCTGAGCCTTCGCTGTTTCAAGAGGCGTTCGACCGCAACATCGTTATCGTCAGCCCAACCACGCTGCTGGCGACCTTGCGCGTCATCGACAGCCTCTGGAAGCAGGAACGGCAGAGTCAGAATGCCCGGGAAATCGCCGAGCGCGCCGGGTGGCTGTACGACAAATTCGTGCTGTTCATCCAGGATCTGGATGAGGTCGGCAATCGTCTGCAGCAACTGGACAAGGCCTACAGTTCAGCGCGCAACAAGCTGACGGAAGGGCGCGGCAATCTGGTCAGCCGCAGTGAACAGCTCAAATTGCTGGGTGCGCGGGCGAGCAAAAGCTTGCCGGCGGATTTGCTGGAGCGGGCGATGACTGATGTTGATGGCCTGGTCGAGTTGCCTGAATAAAGATCGAAAGATCGCAGCCTGCGGCAGCTCCATGTAGGAGCTGCCGCAGGCTGCGATCTTTTGCTTTTAAAGCGGCACATACCGACTCAACAGAGCCCGCAACGCCGCCGGTTTCACCGGTTTGGCCAGATAATCCAGCCCCGCTGCATGCACCTGCGCCACCGTTTCAGGTCGCCCGTCCGCGCTGATGACTACGCCTGGCACCGGCTCACCGATTGTCGTGCGCAACCAGGCCATCAATTCGGTGCCGGTATCCCCGTGATCGAGGTGATAGTCGACCAGCGCCAGTTGCGGACGCACGCCGTCGCTCAGCAACGCCGCACATTCCTCGCGATTGCGCGCCGTCCAGACCTGACAGCCCCAGCGGCTCAACAAACTGTTCATGCCGATCAGGATGCTGTCTTCATTGTCGATGCACAGTACCCGCGCGCCGCTGAGCAATTTGCCATTCGATTCGGCAGCAGCACTGACGGGCGCGGTTTGCGTGCGCGCCAACGGCACGCTGACGCTAAAGACGCTGCCGCGCCCCGGCCACGAACGTACGCGTAAGGTGTGGCCGAGCACGCGACACAAACCGTCAGCAATCGCCAGACCCAGTCCCAAGCCTTTTTCGGCGCGGGTCTGATGGCTGTCGAGACGTTTGAATTCTTCGAAAATCACTTGCTGTTTGTCTTCCGGAATGCCCGGCCCGCGATCCCAGACTTCCAGGCACAACTCCTCGCCACGCCGACGCACACCCAGCAAAACCGGGCCTTTGGCATAGCGGAACGCATTGGTCAGGAAGTTCTGCAGAATCCGCCGCAGCAACTTGATATCACTGTCGACGCGCAAACGACTGCCGCGCACGCGGAACGTCAGGCCCTGTTCCTGCGCCAGTGCCATGAATTCGGCCCCAAGGGTGTCGAACAGCTCACTGATCGCGAACGACTTGCGATCCGGATTGATCTTGCGGTTTTCCAGGCGCGATATGTCCAGCAGATCGCTGATCAGGTCTTCAGCCGAACGCAGTGAACTGTCGAGGTGCTGCACCAGTTTCTGCGCCTCGCTGGTCAAGCCTTCCTCCTGATGGGAGAGGGCGGCGGAGAACAACCGCGCTGCGTTCAACGGCTGCATCAAGTCATGGCTGACGGCGGCGAGGAAGCGGGTTTTCGACTGGTTTGCCGACTCGGCATGACCCTTGGCCTCGGTCAGTGCAACGTTGAGTTGCGACAGTTCCTGGGTGCGCTCACTGACCCTCTGCTCAAGGCCTTCGTTGGCCTCGGTCAGCGCCTGTTCGGCCTCGCGGAACGCGGTGATGTCGGTGAAACTCATGACGAATCCGCCGCCGGGCATCGGGTTGCCGATCAGCTCGATCACCCGACCGTTGGGGAATAGCCGTTCAGAGGTGTGCGCCCGGCCTTGACGCATCCAGTGCAGACGTCGGGCGACATGGACTTCCGCTTCACCGGGCCCGCACAAGCCGCGCTCGGCGTTGTAGCGAATGATGTCGGCAATCGGCCGGCCGAGTCGGATCAAGCCATCCGGGTAGTTGAACAATTCCAGATAGCGGCGGTTCCACGCCACCAGCTTCAGCGACTGGTCGACCACGCTGATGCCTTGGGTAATGTTTTCGATCGCGCCTTGCAGCAGCGCGCGGTTGAATTGCAGGACTTCCGAAGCTTCGTCGGCGATTCGCACGACATCCTCGAGCTGCATTTCGCGACCTTCGATGGCGGCTTTTACCACGGCGCGGGTCGACGAAGCACCGAGGACGCCAGCCAGCAGACGTTCGGTGTGGGCGATCCATTCGCCGTCGGCGTTTTGGTTAGGGTTAAAGCCTTTGCCCTGGCGATAGGCGAAGCGAATAAAGCTCTGGCGCGCACGTTCTTCACCAACGAAGCGCGCCGCCAGTTGCAGCAGATCGTCGATTTGCACCGCCAGCATCGAGCGTGCACTCGGCCTGGCGCTGATTTCCTGACCGATAAAACGCCCGGCTTGCCAGTGCTCGGAAACCCTCGTGCGCGACAGCACGGAGACCCACGCGAACAAGGTGAAGTTGCCGGCCAGCGATAGCACCACGCCTTGCGTCAGCGGGGTGATGGGCAGGTTGAGCGGGTTGCTGTGCAGCCACGCCAGACCTGGAAAACTGCTCAGCGACCAGCCGAGGCTGTGCGCGGCAATCGGCAGAACCAGGGTGTAAAACCACAGAAACGTGCCCGTGGCCAAACCGGCAAAAACTCCACGACGGTTGGCCTGTTTCCAATACAGCGCGCCGAGCATGGCCGGGGCCAATTGCGTCACGGCGGCAAAGGCAATCTGGCCGATGGTCGCCAGGCTCGCGGTCGAGCCGAGCAGGCGATAGCTGACGTAGGCCAGGAGCAGGATGACCACGATACTCACACGGCGCACCGACAACATCCATTGGCGGAACACTTCGAACGGGCGCTCGGCGTTGTTGCGACGCAGCAACCATGGCAACAGCATGTCGTTGGACACCATGGTCGACAGCGCCACGCTGGCAACAATCACCATGCCGGTGGCTGCCGAGGCGCCACCGATAAACGCCAGCATCGCCAGCGCCGGATGGGCCTGCGCCAGCGGCAGGCTGATCACGAACGAGTCGGGCAATACGTCGCTCGGTAACATCATCTGACCGGCCAGAGCGATGGGTACTACAAACAGCGCAGCCAAGGCCAGATAGGCCGGAAACACCCACTTGGCCAGGCGCAGATCCTGCGGATCGATGTTCTCCACGACGGTGACGTGGAATTGCCGGGGCAGGCAGATGATCGCCATCATCGCCACGCCGGTCTGCACCACCATTGACGGCCAGTTGATGGTTTCCTTCCAGTATTCCTCCAGGCGCGGGGCGAGCATCGCCTGATTGAACAGATCGTCGAAGCCGTCATACAAGCCATAAGTGACGAAGGCACCGACGGCGAGAAAGGCGAACAGTTTGACTAGGGACTCGAAAGCAATTGCCAGCACCATGCCGCGGTGGTGCTCGGTGGCATCGAGGTTGCGCGTGCCGAAGACGATGGTGAACAGCGCCAGCACCAGCGACACGATCAGCGCGGTGTCCTGGGCGCGGGTGCCCATGGCGTCGGCACCGGCGCCGATCAGCAGGTTCACGCCCAGAACGATGCCTTTGAGTTGGAGGGCGATATACGGGAGTACGCCGACCAGACAGATCAATGCGACCACCACCGCCAGCGATTGCGATTTGCCGTAGCGCGCGGCGATGAAGTCGGCAATGGAGGTGATGTTCTCCTGTTTGCTGATCATCACCATCTTTTGCAGAACCCACGGCGCGCCGACCAGCAGCAGGATGGGCCCCAGGTAAATCGGCAAGAACGACCACAGCTGCTCGGCGGCCTGACCCACCGCGCCGAAGAACGTCCAGCTGGTGCAATAGACCGCCAGCGACAGGCTGTACACCCACGCACGCACGCGCGGCGGCAACGGCGTGCTGCGCCGGTCGCCGTAGAAGGCGATGGCGAACATGATGGCCATGTAGGCCAGGGCGACGGCGGCGATCAGCCCGGTGGACAACGACATGTAGCACTCCCGACAAAAGACTCCCCGGCGACCCTGTCCGGGCGGACAGTCTCGCATGGGCGGGGGCGGTTAGTCAGTGTCGACCAAGGTCGTGGCGCGGCGCGGTGTCGCAGGCACAAATGCGCCGCAGTCCGGAGGAGCTGTCGAGCGCAACGAACCTCTAAATCAACATCAAGAGATCGCAGCGTTCCGCAGCTCCTACAGGGGCTGGCATCGCCCCTCATCTGTAGGAGCTGTCGAGTGCAACGAGGCTGCGATCTTTTGATCTTCGCTACTAACCTCAACAGATCGCAGCGTGCCGCAGCTCCTACAGGGGCTGATGTCGCAGCTAACTCTGTAGGAGCTGTCGAGTGCAACGAGGCTGCGATCTTTTGATCTTCGCTACTAACCTCAAGAGACCACAGCGCGCCTTAAGTGCGATTGTGCGCAGTTTCGGTGATTCAATCCGCGGGCAGCGTTTGAGTGAATATTCACAAAACAGATAACAGTTAGAGATATTACCCGTTATATAGATATTCGATTTGGTTCTACCATGGATTCAACCTCACCAGAGGACAGGAGTTCATGATGATTTGCCCCAACAGCACCACCCCAAGCTACAAGCCTTTAAGCCAGCTTCAACACCCGCGCGAAGTGATCCGCCAGTTCACCCCGAACTGGTTTGCCGCGACCATGGGCACCGGCGTGCTGGCATTGGCGCTGGCGCAATTGCCCGTGGCCATTCCCGGACTGCACTCGGTCGCCGAAGGGCTGTGGTTGTTCAACATTCTGTTGTTCACGCTGTTTACCGCTGCCTACGCTGCGCGCTGGATGCTGTTCTTCGATGAGGCGCGGCGCATTTTTGGCCACTCCACCGTTTCAATGTTCTTCGGCACCATCCCCATGGGCCTGGCCACGATCATCAATGGTTTCTTGCTGTTCGGGCTCCCGCGATGGGGCGAGGGCGTCGTGCAGATCGCCGAGGTGTTGTGGTGGATCGACGTGGCGCTGTCGCTGGCCTGCGGTGTGCTGATTCCGTACATGATGTTTACCCGTCAGGAACACAGCATCGACCAGATGACTGCGGTCTGGCTGTTGCCGGTCGTGGCCGCCGAAGTGGCGGCGGCCAGCGGTGGCCTGCTCGCACCGCATCTGAGCGATCCCCACTCGCAACTGGTGGTGCTGACGACGAGCTACGTACTTTGGGCGTTTTCCCTACCCGTGGCGTTCAGCATTCTGACAATTCTGCTGCTGCGCATGGCCCTGCACAAATTGCCCCACGAGAATATGGCTGCGTCGAGCTGGCTGGCGCTGGGTCCGATCGGTACCGGCGCGTTGGGCATGTTGCTGTTGGGCGGCGAGGCGCCGGCCATTTTTGCCGCGAATGGTTTGCCGGGTGTCGGTGAAATCGCCTCCGGCCTCGGCCTGGTGGCGGGAATCACGTTATGGGGTTTCGGGCTGTGGTGGATGCTGATGGCGCTGCTGATTACCCTGCGTTACCTGCGCGATGGCATTCCGTTCAACCTCGGCTGGTGGGGTTTTACCTTCCCGTTGGGCGTGTATTCGCTGGCGACGCTGAAACTGGCAAGCATCCTTGGCCTGACGTTTTTCAGTGCGTTCGGAACGGTGCTGGTGATTTTGCTCGCAGCGATGTGGCTGATTGTTGGCAAACGCACCGTGCAAGGCGCCTGGCGGGGCGAGTTGTTTGTCTCGCCTTGTATTGCAGGTTTGAAGCAATAATCCGCAAAGTTTAGGTAAGGTGTGGCCTGGATCGCGGTTCGAGATTCCAATAACAAGCAACCAGGCCTCTCTACCTCACATCAGGAAACACGGAAGATGAGTCACCCCTCACAGTTCACCCTGCTGCGTACACGGCGTTTTTTGCCTTTCTTCATTACCCAGTCGCTCGGCGCGTTTAACGACAACGTTTTTAAACAATCTTTGATCCTCGCCATTCTCTACCGGCTGACCATCGAGGGTGACCGCTCGATCTGGGTCAACCTGTGCGCGCTGCTGTTTATCCTGCCGTTCTTTCTGTTCTCGGCGCTGGCCGGGCAGTTCGGGGAAAAATTCGCCAAAGATGCGTTGATCCGTCTGATCAAGCTCGCGGAAATCGCCATCATGGCTGTGGGATCTGTCGGCTTTCTCTTTGATCATCTGTCGCTGATGTTGGTGGCGCTGTTTGCGATGGGCACCCATTCGGCGCTGTTCGGACCGGTGAAATATTCGATCCTGCCGCAGGCGTTGCGCGAAGACGAACTGGTCGGCGGCAATGGTCTGGTGGAAATGGGCACGTTTCTGGCGATTCTCGCCGGGACCATTGGCGCCGGAATCATGATGTCTTCGGCGAACTACGCGCCGGTGGTTTCCGCCGCTATCGTCGGCATTGCCGTGTTGGGTTATCTGGCCAGCCGCAGCATTCCGCGCGCGGCGGCGTCTTCGCCGGAAATGCGCCTGAACTGGAACATTTTCAGCCAGTCCTGGGCGACGCTGAAACTCGGCTTGGGGCAAACGCCGGCCGTGTCGCGCTCGATTGTCGGCAACTCCTGGTTCTGGTTTGTCGGGGCGATTTATCTTACGCAGATTCCGGCATATGCCAAGGAATGGATGCATGGCGACGAGACCGTGGTCACGCTGATTCTTACGGTGTTTTCGGTTGGTATCGCCTTGGGTTCGATGCTCTGCGAAAAACTCTCCGGGCGCAAAGTCGAGATCGGCCTGGTGCCGTTTGGCTCGTTTGGCCTGACGGTATTCGGGTTGCTGCTGTGGTGGCATTCCGGCGGGATTCCCGACAGCGTCAGCGGGCATAGCTGGGTTGAAGTGCTGGGCTTCGTGCACACCTGGGCGGTGTTGATCGACATCCTCGGCCTCGGCATTTTTGGCGGCTTCTATATCGTGCCGCTGTACGCGCTGATCCAGTCGCGCACCGCCGAGAACGAGCGGGCTCGGGTGATTGCCGCCAACAACATCCTCAACGCGCTGTTCATGGTGGTCTCGGCGATTGTTTCGATCGTTTTGTTGAGCCTGGCCAAACTGTCGATCCCGCAGCTGTTTCTGGTGGTCTCGCTGCTGAACATCGGCGTCAACGCGTACATCTTCAAAATCGTCCCCGAGTTCAGCATGCGGTTCATGATCTGGCTCCTCAGCCATTCCATGTACCGCGTCGAGCATCGCAATCTTGAGGCAATCCCCGACGAAGGCGCGGCGTTGCTGGTGTGCAACCACGTATCGTTCGTTGACGCGTTGCTGATCGGCGGGGCGGTGCGTAGGCCGATTCGCTTTGTCATGTACTACAAAATCTACAACCTGCCGGTGCTGAACTTTATCTTCCGCACGGCGGGCGCAATTCCTATCGCCGGGCGTCAGGAAGATATCCAGATTTACGAAAAAGCCTTCACTCGCATCGGGCAATATCTGAAGGACGGTGAGCTGGTGTGCATCTTTCCGGAAGGCAAGCTGAAGACTGATGGTGAAATCAACGAATTCCGCGGCGGCGTGACGCGGATTCTGGAGGAGACATCGGTGCCGGTGATTCCTTTGGCGTTGCAAGGCTTGTGGGGCAGCTTCTTCAGCCGCGATCCGAACAAGGGCTTGTTCCGTCGGTTGTGGTCGCGGGTGACGCTGGTGGCCGGGCCGGCGGTGATCGAAGGCGCGGAGCCGGCGAGATTGCAGGGGTTGGTGGGGGAGTTGCGGGGAGCCGTTAAATAGTTGGTGACTGGGCGGCCCTCATCGCTGGCAAGCCAGCTCCCACAGGTTCGATGGTGTACACCAATCTTGTGGGAGCTGGCTTGCCAGCGATGGGGCCAGAGGCCTAAGCGCTGACTTTAAGGCCGATCAAACCCGTGATGATCAACGCCACACTGGCCAGCCGAATCAATGCCATCGACTCGCCAAACAAGATGATCCCGGCGATCACCGTGCCAACCGCACCAACACCTGTCCAGATTGCGTAAGCCGTGCCGAGCGGCAACTCCTTCATCGCCAGACCGAGCAAGCCAAGGCTGATGGCCATGGCAGCAACGGTCAGGACAGTGGGGAGCGGTCGGGTGAAGCCGTCGGTGTATTTCAGGCCGACGGCCCAGCCAACTTCAAACAGGCCGGCGCAAAACAGAATGATCCAGGACATGACAGACCTCCATCGATTTTGACGGGGTCGTCCCCAGATTAAATGACTCGATCGAGCCGCAGGGTCGTCCCCGCGTTGCGCGATAGTGTGACGAGCATTAATCCTGGGTCAAGTGCGCGCGTCATTCGGCAGCCCGTTGCGCAAGAGTGTCGCGATCTTCCTTCTCGCTCATGCGGCGGAAATAGGTCGACAGTAGCGCCCCGGAAATATTGTGCCAGACGCTGAACAGCGCACTCGGCACCGCCGCCAGTGGCGAGAAATGCGCGCTGGCCAGCGCGGCGCCCAGCCCGGAATTCTGCATGCCGACCTCCAGCGCCAGCGACTTGCGCTGTGCCAATGGCAGTTTGAACAAGCGACCGGTGAAGTAACCCAGCAGATAGCCGAAGCTGTTGTGCAGCATCACCACGGCCATGATCAGCAGGCCTGATTCAGCGATTTTCGCCTGACTGGCGGCAACCACGGCGGTAACGATAATCACGATGCTGACCACCGACACCAGTGGCAACACATCAACAGCGTGACGAACCTTGTCACCCAGCAGACGTTGCGCGACCACGCCGAGAACGATCGGCAGCAGCACCACTTGCAGAATCGACCAGAACAGCTCCATGAACGAGACCGGCAGCCAGGCCGAGGCCAGCAGCCAGATCAGCGCCGGGGTCAGCAGCGGCGCGAGGAGCGTGGTGACGGCGGCGATGGCCACTGACAGTGCCAGATCGCCGCGGGCCAGCCAGGTCATCACATTGGAGGACGTACCGCTTGGGCAGCAACCGACCAGAATCACTCCGACGGCGATTTCCGGTGGCAGGTGAAACACTTGGCAAAGCAACCACGCCACACCGGGCATGATCACGAAATGCGCAACCACCCCCAGCGCCACACGCCACGGATGGCGGGCGACGGCAGCGAAGTCGTCGAGTTTGAGGGTAAGGCCCATGCCGAACATCACCAGCCCCAGCAGCGGGACGATGGCGCTTTTGAGGCCGAGGAACCACGCCGGTTGCAGGAATGCGATGACCGCGAATATCAGAACCCAGTAAGCGAAGGTATTGCCGACAAAGCGGCTGAGTGCAGCCAGTGCGCGCATGGCTTGATCCTTGTTATGTGAAAGCGTTAGGAAGCTAAGCATACGTCGCCAGCAAAAAGATCGCAGCCTCCGGCAGCTCCAACAGAAAAACACGTCATCTGAAGGAGCTGCCGAAGGCTGCGATCTTTTAAGCGTTCACACAAAAAACCGCTTAGATTCCCTGCGGCATCTCTTCCCCGCCCAGCGCTTCAACCAGCGCTGGCAGGAAGTCGCCGAACGTCAGCATCATCAGCGTGAAGCTGGCGTCCAGTTGGCCCAGTGCCTCATCGCCACCGTCCTGTTCCGCTTGATCCTGCAACAGGTCTTCGAACTTCAGACGTTTGACGGTCATCTTGTCATCGAGCATGAACGACAACTTGTCTTGCCAAGCCAGCGACAACTGAGTGACCACTTTGCCGGTGCTCAGGTGCAGCTGAATCTCTTCGCTGGTCAGGTCCTGACGCTTGCAACGGACGATACCGCCGTCTTCGTGGGTGTCGCGCAGCTCGCACTCGTCCAGTACATAGAAGTCGTCGGCGGCTTTTTGCGTGGTGACCCAGTCAGTCATGACCGCAGTCGGTGCCATTTTCACGGTCAGCGGACGCACGGGCAGGGTGCCGATCACTTCTCGCAGGGTCGACAGCAGATCTTCGGCACGTTTCGGGCTGGCCGAGTTGACCAGAATCAGACCCTGTTTCGGCGCGATGGCGGCGAAGGTCGATGAGCGACGGATAAACGCACGCGGCAGGAAGGCCTGGATGATTTCATCCTTGATCTGATCGCGTTCCTTCTTATAGACCTTGCGCATTTGCTCGGCTTCGATCTCTTCGACCTTTTCCTTGACTGCGTCACGCACGACGCTGCCCGGCAGAATGCGTTCTTCTTTACGCGCAGCGATCAGCAGGAAATCACCGCTGACGTGCACCAGCGGCGCATCTTCGCCTTTGCCGAACGGCGCGACGAAACCGTAGGTGGTCAACTCCTGGCTTGCACATGGACGCGCCAGTTTGGTGGCCAGTGCAGTTTCCAGCGCCTCGGCATCGACAGGCAGGTCTTGGGTCAGGCGATAGATAAGCAGGTTCTTGAACCACATGGGGTGAGTCTCTCCTTTATACAAAGGGGGGCATTATTGTCTTCGCCGTCCCATAGGCCAACCCTTCTCTAAGCCTTTGGAAGGCCTCGGAAAATTATTTAAAAAAGTGCTTGCCAGAGGTGGGGTCGCTCCGTAGAATGCGCGCCACACCGAAGCGAAGGGTGATTAGCTCAGCTGGGAGAGCGTCTGCCTTACAAGCAGAATGTCGGCGGTTCGATCCCGTCATCACCCACCATTCGTTTCAAGTGTTTAGCGCAGCGGTAGTTCAGTCGGTTAGAATACCGGCCTGTCACGCCGGGGGTCGCGGGTTCGAGTCCCGTCCGCTGCGCCATATTCGGTAACCTGGACCACTGAACGCCAGGTCACCACGGAAAAACCCGCTGAAGCGGGTTTTTTTCTGCCTCAAGGTTGTACCGCGGGATGCGCCGTTTCACCGGTTTTCGGATTTAACTGAAAAAAAATTCAATTAAATCAACACATTACGAAAACTTGTGGCATAATGCGCCCCGTAACGAAGCGAAGGGTGATTAGCTCAGCTGGGAGAGCGTCTGCCT
This sequence comes from Pseudomonas fluorescens, assembly GCF_900636825.1. Lineage (NCBI taxonomy): Bacteria > Pseudomonadati > Pseudomonadota > Gammaproteobacteria > Pseudomonadales > Pseudomonadaceae > Pseudomonas > Pseudomonas fluorescens. Next base: position 1,808,151 of record NZ_LR134318.1, read on the forward strand.
TACAAGCAGAATGTCGGCGGTTCGATCCCGTCATCACCCACCATTCGTTTCAAGCGTTTCGCGCAGCGGTAGTTCAGTCGGTTAGAATACCGGCCTGTCACGCCGGGGGTCGCGGGTTCGAGTCCCGTCCGCTGCGCCATATTCGGTATCTGGAACTGAACGCCAGATACCACGGAAAGCCCGCCTAGTGCGGGCTTTTTGCTGTCCGGGATTTACAAAAATCCTGTAGGAGCTGCGGCACGCTGCGATCTTTTGATCTTCATAAACAAGAGCAAAAGATTGCAGCGTGCCGCAGCTCCTACAAGGGATGTGTGGATGCGTTTTGGCTGTGTCGATAATCGCTCACCGCCTCATACACCGCTTTGCGCAGGCGATTGATGCCGCCAATCGGCCGATGCGCCTCGACCCCGAACCATGGATTGAACGACAGGTTGTCACAGGCAATATTCAGCGCTGGCGTGTCGAAATCCTGCGGAGGCAGGGTAATCCGCGCCACGGTTTCAAAGGGCGAATCCTGCTCACGCCACTCAATGCTGGTGTCTTCGATCGGCATGTACTTGTGCGCATCCTGGCGCTGAATCTGCAGGACAAAACACGCCGGCACTCGATCCGTCGACAATTGCTGATTCAGCGCAGTGCGCAAGAAATTGGGCAGCGCATGATTTTGCTTCGGCACGGCATAGGCAGGGCAGTTCTCCGGGGCCGGCGCCACGCGAAACTTCGCATTGGTTTCACCGAATTTGTATGGTGACACTGAGAAATAGGTCGTCCCCGTCGGGCTGTCTGGCGGCGGCGATAGCGTGGCCAGCGCGATGAATAAATGGCGGACCTGCCAGCTGCGAGGATCCCAGTCGGGAAAAAACGCCATGATCCTTTCGCCGTCAGCCTGAGCGGCCACATTCTGACGATACTCAGCGACATCGCTGACGAAGAAATTCGGATGGCTGAACATGACGAAATCCTGTTCGCGGCGCTGTGCGCGGTCGCTGAGCAGTTGTTTACCGGGCACATCCAGTAATTTGATCGCCATGCCGCGAGCGTCGCGAATACTGTCGAATTGCGGGTAGGCGTTGCCGTTGGAGAGGCGAATCATCGCCTGCCAGGTTTTTCCCGGTTCGCTGAAAACACCTTGTCGCAAAGACGACGCCAGTTCCGGCAAAACCTGCACCTCAGCTTTCAAACAACCATGGGCCTTGGCGTGAGCGTCTCGCAGATACCGAGTGCTTTCCCGATGTTGGTCGACGATGCGCACCGCAGTCTGGATCACCTCTTGCGTCATCGCCGCTTCGCCGGGCGGAATTTGTTCGTTTGCCGACACCGGCCCGCGATGTTGCCAGGCGAACCAGGCGCTGACGATGGCCCAGCCAAGCAGACCGGCCGCAAGAAAAATCAGCAGGATCTTGCCGAGCGCGCGCCCCAGCCACAACCAGATCCGGGCGAGCAGCGGCAATTCACGTTTGAGGGTTGGCAGGATCATGGCAATTGCGCCTCCAGTGGGCCGCCGAGGACTTTCAGGTATTCGAGCAGTGCCCAGCGTTCCTCTGGCTGCAACAGTCGGCCGATGACCCCATTGCCACGCTGGCCGGCGCGAAATTCGTGGCCGCTGTTGTGGTTGCCAGAGATTCGCGTGTCGAACACGAAGCCATTGACGAATGCGTCGGTGCGATAACCCAGATGCCGTGGATCGTATTCGAAGGAGCCTTTATAGAAAGTGCTGGCGCGTTCATCCTGCGGTGAAAGCAGCTGATAAATGCTGGGCACTGAACCGTTATGCAGAAACGGCGGGGTAGCCCAGACCCCAGCCAATGGCCGGGCCTTGTAAGCAATTTTTTCGCGCACCCCGATTGGCAGACCAAAGCCATCCAGGCTTGGTTTTTCCTCTGGCGTGACGTTGGCTTCGCGGTAGGCGCGGTTCTCAACGAAAGCGGTGACGTAAGCCAGGCCTTTGGCGACTGACAACTGGCTCAGGTCCAGCGGTTCCTTCGGCGCCGGGTGCAGCTTCACGTCCATGCGCTGCAGTTCTTTCAGATCCCATTGCAGGGCCGTCAGGTCGAAGCGATGGGTTGCAATGTTGTTGGCAGCATTCGGGTCGGTGCCGATGACATCCACCGACAGCATGTGCAGGTGCTGCACCCAGCGTTCGCCTTCACGGGTTGTGCGCGGGACGTGACAACCGGCGCAGTTCTCGCTGAACAGGGTGCGACCCTTGGCTGCCAGCGGTTTATCGACGGCGCCCAACAGTGCTTCTGGCCAGGCGGGTGGCTGCAGCTTTTGCAGGGTTTCTTCGATTTTATGCAGATCGCGCACGCGCACGCTGGAGGGATAGCGTGCGTCGCCTTGCAGCGGCTGGCCGTCGGCATCAAAAAAACTCAGGGTCGCGCCGACGCCCAGCGCCTCGCCGATGTTGCGCGCCATTGGCTGCTGCGCCGAACCGTTCCACTGCACCCAGTCGAACGTCCACATTTCCCACAATTGCGGGTAGTCCACCGGAGCGTTGGCCACACGGTAGTTGGTCGCGGAGATCGCGTCGCCGAAGGTGGCGTTGGCGATCCGTCCGAACGCATCGGCACGACCCGGTCCCTCTTCGGTTGGATAAAGGCCGCGGTGGGTGTCGTTCCAGGCGACTTTAATAAAGGTATCGAGCGATGCCTTGAAGTCTTCGCGCAGTTGCGCGTGACGGGCGTCGTATTGATCGCCCAGCACGTTTCGGGCGAACCGCTCGAATTTCCATGGGTTGTAGTAAGTCGAGGCCAGACTTGCGACCAAAGCCTGTCCGAAACTTCCACCACGCAATGTCGGAACACTGGAAGGCAACATATGCTGCGCCGTGCCGCCATCGATGCGCACCGCTTGCCCTTTGAAGCGCAATTCGCCTGTGTGGCAAGCGGCGCAAGTTATGTCCAGATATTGCTCGGAACTGGCGGGATTTTGATGTCGCGCGAAGCCGACGGGCAGGTTGCCGGGGTTATTCGGTGTGGCTTTGCGCTGCGGATCGATGAGAAAACCGAAGCGGGCAAGGTAATCGGGGGAGGCGAACCGGTGCTCGGAGAATGGCAGTTCCAGCGCCTCAAACCATTCATAGCGCAAGCCTTTGACCTGCGTGCCCTGAGGCGTGAAGTAGTAGGTTTGCCGGTCTTCTTCACTCCATTGGTCCAGGTAATGCACCTGCTGGGCGGGCGTATAGAAGGGCAATTTCGGATTGACGACGTAATAAAGCACCACGGCGAGAACGAGTCCCAGCAGTGCGACGATCATGGCCAGCACACGGAATAAGAGGCGCAAGATAAACATCCTTGTCGAATTGTTGCGCTGTTATGCCTGAGCTGGATCGTGCCGGCAAGTGGCCATTACGCCAGATGTTGTGGCGGGCTCTTCGGTCGTTGTCGGATACAGATGACAGAAGCTTCATCGTGCCTTTATCCAAATGCGTTTTAATCCCTGAACTTATCGGAAGAATCCTGCTCTCATGCCGGTAGCCATTGGTCGTGGCGGCCTGATAAGCTCGCGGCTTTACTCGATTGCCCATTCGGCGCATGAACAAGGAAATAGCATGAAACAGCATCGGTTGGCGGCGGCGGTTGCCCTGGTTGGCCTGGTCCTCGCGGGTTGTGATTCGCAGACCAGCGTAGAGCTGAAAACCCCGGCGCAAAAAGCTTCCTACGGTATCGGCCTGAACATGGGCAAAAGCCTTGCTCAGGAAGGTATGGATGATCTGGACTCCAAAGCGGTAGCCCAGGGCATCGAAGATGCCGTCGGCAAGAAAGAACAGAAGCTGAAAGATGAAGAACTGGTCGAAGCCTTCGCCGCCCTGCAAAAGCGTGCTGAAGAGCGCATGGCCAAGATGAGCGAAGAGTCGGCAGCCGCCGGCAAGAAGTTCCTCGAAGAAAACGGCAAGAAGACTGGCGTGACAACCACTGCTTCCGGTCTGCAATACGAAGTCATCAAAAAAGCCGACGGCCCACAGCCCAAGCCGACTGACGTAGTGACCGTTCACTACACCGGCAAGCTGACCAACGGCACCGTATTCGACAGCTCCGTCGAGCGCGGCAGCCCGATCGATCTGCCAGTCAGCGGTGTGATTCCGGGTTGGGTCGAAGGTCTGCAATTGATGCACGTTGGCGAGAAGTACAAGCTGTACATCCCTAGCGATCTGGCTTACGGCGCGCAGTCGCCAAGCCCGGCAATCCCGGCCAATTCGGTTCTGGTCTTCGACCTGGAACTGCTGGCCATCAAGGATCCAGCCAAAGAAGACGCCGCTGCTTCGAAGTAAGCAGCCGGTTTCAACAACAACGCCTCGCTTAAGCGGGGCGTTGTTGCATCTGGACTTCGACAAGGGTAAACAAAGCGAACCGACGCCGGGCGCCGGAGTCATAGCTTTTGAGGCGTCCTGCGCTAGACGTGCTGAGCTGCCAAGTCAATGAAATATTGGGGTTTTTTATGTGAGTAAAAAACGCCCGATCTGAGCGCGGCCCTTGTAAAACGGGGCTCTCAGCGCTGAAATGCAGCTCTGTTCACAAGGTTATCCACAATTTGTGTGGATAACATTTCAACGGGAGGAATAGATGAAGGCTCCGTGGAATTTCGCTCGATTCCTGCCCTTGGCTGGCCGCTTGCTTGCCCGTGGACGGCTGCCGACGTTGCTATTCGCCGTCGCCAGCAAAGGCGCTGCGCAAGGCAATCGCCTCGGTAAACTCAAGGATGATCTGCGTTTGCTCCAGGCGTTGTGCCTGGCTTACTGGCGTGGCGAATACCGTGCAATCAGTGGCAAGGCTCTGGTGTCGGTGGTAGCGGGCTTGATGTATTTCGTCAGTCCGGTGGATGCCATACCTGATTTCATCCCGGTCTTCGGCATGCTCGACGACCTCGCCGTTCTCGCTTGGCTGATGAAAACCCTCGACGACGAACTCAATGCTTTCCGTGTCTGGCGCAAGCGTCAGCAGCCGGAAAAACTCGCTGTCGTCGAACGCCTCCCCGATACACCCGAGCAACTTCAACTTCAGGGACCGAAAAAGCCCTGAAGGTTGTAGTCCCTTTCGCAGATAGATACCCCCCGCGACCTTGGCCGCTGTTAGGATTACACTTCTAGGGAAAAGTGCCGACTCGCTAAGTGTTGTTGTCCTACGGGGTAGTCATGGATATTCAGATAATTGCACGCGATGGCGAACCGGAGTACGCGGTTCTGCCCTGGGCTCAATATCAAGCTCTACTGAAAGCAGCAGGTATCAATGAAACGCCGTCGCGACAGGCCCCCGCGCCACTCGCGACCACTCCAAATGCGGTTCTTCCAGGTCTGGATCAACTACGCAGTTTGCGCGAAGGGAAGGGCATCGCCATCGAGGCGCTGGCCCGCACGGTAGGCATCAGCCCGTCTTATCTGGCCATGATCGAAAGTGGTGAGCGTCTGCCCGACGCCGCGATTCGCCGCAGCCTGGCCTGGGAATTGGCGGTGCCAGGTTGGAGGGATGAATCGTGAGCGTACGCATCAGTCGTCAACATTGGGATGGCTTGCTCGGGGAATTGGATCAGGCGCGCCGACAGCGTCATCTTCTGACCTATCGAGCGCTGCTCGAACGCCTGCAATTGCCGACGCCCGCGATGCAAACCCTGACCGCAGCTCTTGAGCATCTTGCCGCGCTGGACGCCAAAGCCGAACAGCCGTTGCGCAGTTCGCTGGTGATCAGCCAAGGCGCCAGCCGTCTGCCGCGCACCGGTTTTTTCGAGTGTGTCGAACGTTTGGGGCGTTTTTCGGGGCCGTCGGACGGGGTCGCCGCGGCGTCCTGGCATGCTTCGGAAGTGGTCCGTGTTTTTGAATATGAGTACCCGGAATCGGCGGAGGCCTGAGTGTTTCTACAGCTCAAGGCACGTTCCAGTTATTGGCTGGCCCGCCGGCTGTTTCACTGGGCCTGGTTTGTCCGCCAGCCGCGCGGCTGGCGCTGGCTCGAAGGCCAGTTTGCGCGCATGGCCAATCTTGGCGATGTCGGTGCGCAGAGCTTTTACGGGCATATCCTGTTGTTTCGCGGGGTCGGTCTGGGCGCGCGTGAAGAAGGCGTGCGGTTGTTGCGTATGGCTGCGCTGGCGGGCGATGGCAAAGCGGCTTATCAGGTTGGCATGATTTGCCTCAAAGGTACGCCCAGCAAGGCGCCTGATCCGGTTGAAGCCGCACGCTGGTGGGCGATGGCGGCGAAAGCCGGGCATCCCTTGGCCGAGCTGAAACTGAGAGAACTGAACCTGCCCGACGCTTAGTCTTAAAAACTTGTTTGCAAAAGAGTCCATGCTCCGCTTTATAAACGTGGCGTGAGGGAAACCTCACGCCACGTTTGCTTTTTTCCGTGCCCATTTTCCTGAAACATGTGCTTTACAGATTAATCCTACAGCTATCGCCTACTTGCCTGACTTCTTTCCTGATTGATCCCCCGCACAGTTCCCGCGCCTAATTTTTGCGCGAGGGAACGCTCATGTTTGACCCGCTTATTCAGTCCACTCCGCACATCTGCGTGCGCTGATGGAAGCCGTCACCCGTATCGAGCAAGAACTCGACAGTTTCCCAGAGACCCTCAGCCTTTATCGCGAGCAGCTCAAGCATTGGACGAGTCGTGCGGCCGACAATATCAGTCACGCGGCGGACCTGCCGTCGCTGATGGGCATGGAACGGATCATCCGCTTCGGTGACAGCAATACTGCCGTCAGCAGCAGCGATGACGAATTCTTCTCCAGCGTCGTACAGTGCCAGAAGACCGGGCTGATGCTGATCGAAAGCAAGTTCGAGTCCGTCTATGACATCCCGCTGGGCAACATCGCGGTCGATGTGATCGCTATGGACGGTGGCCAAACCACTCCCATCACTCTGGATGCGCAAGGCAAGGGCTCATTCACAGGAACGGCCGGCAAGTTTTATCGAGTGCAGGTGCACAGCAAGGTCACCAGCGGTCAGGTCGATGATTTGTTCACTGCCTATGACGGCCTGACAGCAGAGCTGAATGGCTGGCTGCGCAGCGAGTGGCAGGGGTTCAAACCGCAGTGGTCGCAGTCGCTGGCAACCGCGGCTGGCAACGGCCTGTTGGCCGGGAGCTGGGCGGCCATCGAAGGCGTGTGGAACAGCCTTGGTCTGCTTTCGGACATTCTCAAGGACCCAGGGGCGTTTGCCGACCGATTGGGCGAGGGTGCCACGCAGTTGATGGCGCTCGCTGCGACGGCCCCCGACGTCATGGAAAAGCTGCAATTGCTAGTCAGCGACGAAGCGGCTCTGTGTTTACTGCTTCGCACTGCAAGCCTCTGGCTGGAGATGTTGCCGCCCAGCGAGATGGCCGGGAAAACCGCTGAAGCGGCGTCGATGGTGATCGTTCAGGTGCTGATCGATGTGCTGATCGGCGTGGTTCTGACGTTCGTCGGGGCGGGCGCAGGGATCGCTTATCTGACGCTGCGCCTGGCGAATCGCGCTGCGCAATTGCTGTCAGCGGTGACGCGCTTGGTGAAGGCGATGTTTGGCATCGTCGAGGGGTTCATCAAATACGTTGATCAATACAAATCGGTCGCCGCCCGTGGCATCGCCGCCGGCGTGAAAAAGGGCCGAATGCAGCTGCGTTGGGACGCCAAACGCAACGCCACGTTGAAGAAAAACGAAACCCACGACGACGCCTCTGATCAGGCGAAAAACCCCAACGGCGACAGCGCCGATTGCGCCGCGCTGACCTGCACCAACGGTTGCCCGGTGTCGATGGTCACTGGCGAAGAATTGCTGACCCTGACCGATGCGGTGCTCGACGGCGTGCTGCCGTTCGAGTTCACCCGCTTGTACCGCAGCAGCGCCGTCGAGATCGATATCGGTCTGGGTTTCGGCTGGAGCCATTCGCTGGCGCATCGGCTGGTGTTCGAAGGCGATTTCGTCGTCTGGATCGACCATGAGAACCGTCGTACACGGTTTCCGCTGCCGAACGTCGAGCGCCCGGCGATTCACAACAGCCTGTCGCGGGCGGCGATTTTCCTTGGGGCTGAACCCGAAGAGCTGATTCTTGCCCTGGCGGGGGATTCGGCGCGGTTTTATCACTTTCGTGCGGGCCGGCTGACGGCGATCAGCGATGCCTATGGCAATCGTCTGCGCATCGATCGTGATCGCCAGGATCGGATCAGTCGTGTGGATAACGGCGCCGGTCGTGCGCTGCTGTTGCGTTATGACCGGGCGCAATTGGTGGCGGTCGATTACCAGGTCTTCGCTCAGGGTGAATGGACGACCGAACAAAACCTTGCCGGTTATTGCTACGACGCTCGCCAGCGTTTGCTCGCCGCGACCAACGCGGTCGGCGACAGCGAACGCTACGATTACGACGACAGCCACGTCATTCTGCAACGGCAGTTGACCGGCGGCGCCAGTTTCTTCTGGGAGTGGCAGCGCGAGGGCAAAGCGGCGCGTTGCGTGCGGCACTGGGCGTCGTTCTCGCAGATGAACACCCGCTACGTCTGGAACGACGACGGCAGCGTGACGGTGTACTACGTCGACGGCACCGAAGAGACCTACGTCCACGACGACCGCGCGCGGCTCGTGCGCAAGACCTCGGCCGACGGTGGTGAACAGCTCAAGGCGTACGACGAAGCAGGACGGCTGATCGCCGAGCAGGATGCCCTCGGGGCGGTCACTGAATACCACTACGACGACGTCGGACGGCTGATCGCGCTGATTCCACCGGATGACGCGCCAACTTCCTACGAGTATCGCAACGGTTTTCTCTACCGACGTTCACGCGGCGACGCGGTGTGGACTTATCGGCGCAACGCCGAAGGTGATGTTACGGAAGCGGTCGATCCCGACGGCCAGGTCATCCATTACTACTACGACATTTACGGCCAGCTGCTGTCGATCCGCTATCCGGACAGCAGCCGGCATCGACTGGCCTGGAATACGCTGGGGCAGTTGATCGAGGAAACCCTGCCCGACGGTGGCGTGCGGCGCTTTTCCTACGATGCGCTGGGGCGGCGGACCACAACCGAGGATGAACACGGTGCAGTGACCCGTCAGCAGTGGGACGCCGCTGGCCGACTGCTGCAGACGACTTTTCCTACCGGCGCCAGCCGCGCCTACAGCTACGGCGCCTACGGCCAGGTCACCGCCGAGCGCGATGAACTGGGGCGCATCACCCGTTACGAATACGACGATGACCTGCACCTGGTCTCGCGGCGGATCAATCCCGACGGCACGCGGGTCCAGTACCGCTATGACCACGCGCAACTGCTGCTCACCGAGATCGAGAACGAGTCGGGTGAAAAATATCGACTGGACTACACCTCGACCGGATTGATCCGACAGGAAACCGCCTTCGACGGACGACGCACCGCCTACGCCTACGACCTCAACGGGCATCTGCTGGAAAAGACCGAGTTCGGCGATGTCGGCTCGCAGTTGGTCACCGCGTATGAACGTGACGCTGCCGGGCGCCTATTGGTGAAAACCCTGCCGGACGGAGTCAAGGTCAGCTATCGCTATGACCGCCTAGGTCGTTTGACTGGCGTCGACGATGGGCAAAACCACCCACTGGTCTTCGAATACGACCGCCAGGATCGGCTGATCACCGAGCATCAGGGCTGGGGCACGCTGCGTTATGCCTACGACGCCTGCGGCCAGCTCAAGCAGATGCGTTTGCCGGACAACAGCAAGCTCGATTATCACCACGCCAAGGGCGGTGCGCTGAGCGCCATCGACCTCAACGGCGCGCAACTGACCACGCACATTTTCCTGTCCGGGCGCGAACAGCAACGTCAGCAAGGTCTGCTGCTCAGCGAATATTCTTACGACGATCAGGGCCGTTTGCTCGCTCACGCTGTCGGTCATTCCCACGATTCACTTTATCGCCGCGACTATGCCTACAGTGCCAACGGCAATCTGGACCACATCGCCGACACCCGCCACGGCCAGCGCACCTACGGCTACGACACCCTCGACCGGCTGATCCGCGTCCGCCATTCGCGCGACGAACTGCCCGAATCGTTCGCCCATGACCCGGCTGGCAACCTGCTGATGCAGGACCGCCCCGGCCCGAGTCAGATCAAGGGCAACCGCCTGCTGATGCAAGGCGATCGCCATTACGACTATGACGCCTTCGGCAATCTGATCCGCGAACGCCGTGGCGCCGGGCAACAAATCGTCACTGAATACCGCTACGACTGCCAACACCGGCTGATCGGCCTGACCCGCCCCGATGGCCAGACCGCGACCTATCAATACGACGCCTTCGGTCGGCGCATCCGCAAAACTGTCGACGGCGTCGTCACCGAGTTCTTCTGGCAAGGCGAGCAGATCGTCGCCGAAAGCAGCCAGAACGAATACCGCAGCTACGTCTACGAACCCGGCACCTTCCGCCCCTTGGCGCTGCTCGACGGCAAAGGCCCGAAAAAAGCCTGCCCGTTCTACTACCAACTCGACCACCTCGGCACCCCGTTGGAGTTAACCGACTACAGCGGAGAAATCGTCTGGTCGGCGCAGTACGACGCCTACGGCAAGGTCGCCGCCCTGACACTCGCCGCTGATGAATATCTGGATCAGCCGTTGAGGTTTCAGGGGCAGTACTTCGATGCTGAAAGCGGGCTGCACTACAACCGGCACCGGTATTACGACCCGAGGTTGGGGCGATATCTGACGCCGGACCCGGTGAAGCTGGCGGGTGGGTTGAATCAGTACCGGTACGTGCCGAATCCGACGGGGTGGGTGGATCCGTTGGGGTTGAGTTGCAGTTGTCCGCCGCCAGCGCCGCGACGTCCGATGCGGTACGAGGCTGGTCGCGTCGTTGTGGACGAGGGTGCGCCCCCGCTGCCAAAAATGACGGCGCAGGAGCGTAGAGCGAGGATTGATGAGGTAGCGGAGGAAAATGCTCATAGGAGGTTGGATGAAATGGAGAGAGCCACACAAGGCGCCCATTTTTTAGAGAAGCATGGCGCCCAAACAACTCTACGATCTCAATTTGAACGAATCATGTCAGGAAAAAATCCGACAACTGGAATAATAGAGATCTACAACGGCGGACCAAACCATGGGCAACCTAAAATTCCAAGTGCAGCCACTCATTTTCTCAGCCATAGAGACCAGCTAAATGCTATCTACAGAGCCAAACTGATACTCCGGCGTACCGATCTTCAAACGTCGAGAAGGCCGATGGATATGGGCAAGATCATAGGCGAAGGTTATACGAAAGACGGGATTTACGGGCAGCAAAGGAAAGCAGTGGTTATTCTCAAAGCAAACGGCAACACGGTAACTTCATACGCGGATTTCGATCGATGAAAAAAAAATATGAAATTGTGGACATAAAAAATCTGCTGTTTGTTTTCGATATTGAAAATACTCACGACATTGTGCGAGAGCGATTGATAGCGGAAAGAAACGTCAATGATTTACAACATTTAAAAGAGCTTTTCGACACTCTGCTAAAGCCTGAATTTTATGAGTACACGGATAAAGAACAAGAATCCCTTATAAACACAGTCGATCATTTTCTAGATCAAAATGACAATTTTGATGCTGTGTTTAACCGGATGACGACGTATTTCGGGACGGAAGTCGCCGATAGGCCAAGTTTCATGCGGGTTTTACTGGAATGCTTAAAAAAATACCGAGAGGAACAAGGCCCAGGCTGTTGAAGTCAAAAACTCGCAATGTGCCCGAGTAGGCCCCGGGAGCAGTACGTCAACCAACCAGGATGACCGGTACAGCATCAATCACATGCACACTAAACCCCACAACATCCTTCGCATGATGCTTAGCCTGCGACGCCATTTCGGCAAGTTGGCTGGCATCAAGCGTTGCGCAGTCTTCAGGCCGTAGATGAACAACCCCAATCGACAATGACAACAACGCAAACTCCTGCCGCACGCCCTGTCGATTCGGTGCGATAAAGCATCCCGCTTCCAGATGCTCGGGGCGGTAGAAGCGGCGGCATTGGTTCTGGAAATCGTCGAGCAGTTGGTTGAGACGTTTGCGCCAGTCTTCCGGGCCCAGGACGAGGAGGAAGTCGTCGCCGCCGATGTGCCCGACGAAGTCGCGGGAGGGGTCGACGCGTTCGTTGAGGCATTGCGCGAGGCACAGCAGCACCTCGTCGCCGCGTCCGTAGCCGTAGATATCGTTAAACGGTTTGAAGCTGTCGATGTCGACGTAGCAGATGACGGATTCTCGGCCCTGCTGCAGCAGGCGAGTGAGGCATTGCTGAATCGGCACGTTACCGGGTAACAAGGTTAGCGGGTTGGCGTAGCGGGCCTGTTGGATCTTTAGCTCGGTGATCAACTTGAGCACGTCAATGACCCGGCCGAGGCCCAGGTAGCTGCCGTTGAGGGTGATGATGAAGTCTTCTTCGATGCGTTGGCGGGCGCGGCTGGTTATCAGGCGGCTGACCTGTTGCAGCGACTGGCTCATTTCCACGGCGAGGAAGTCGTCGTTCATCAGGCGGCTGATCGGTTTGCGCGCGAACAGGTCGGTAGCGAACGGTTTGAGCAGGGCGTCCGACAGTGAGTGACGATGGACGATGCCGCACGGCTGGCCTTGTTCGTCGAGCACCGCCAGTGAATTGAGGTTGGCCTGGCGGCGGAAGGCTTCCAGCACCGTGGCGGTCGGAGTATCGCGCTGAACGGCGGGCTGGTCGTTGAGCAAAGCGCTGAGGTCGCTGCCTTCATCGTTCAGCGCGACGGCGCTACTGTCGTGTTTGGGCATCAAGGCGCGGGCATCGCGCGATGGATGTTCCTGAGGTCGCCCGAGCAGGTAACCCTGTACCAGGTCAACGCCCATTTCCGTCAGCACGGCGAGTTCCTCTGGCAGTTCGATGCCTTCCGCGATCACCTGCGCCCGTGAAGCTTTAGCGATTTGCAGAATCGAACCGACAAACTCTCTTTTCAGCGCATCCTGATGGATGCCATCGATAAAGTGCCGATCAATCTTCACGTAATCGGGGCGCAGCTCGGACCACAGGCGCAGGCTCGAATACCCGGCTCCGAGGTCGTCCAGCGCAATGGAAAAGCCCATCGCCCGGTAATGATGCAGCGCGGTTTGCAGCAACTGAAAATCGTCGATCGGCGTCTGTTCAGTCAGTTCGATTACCACTTGGCTCGGCGGAATTCCGAAGTCCTGCAGCAATTGCAACGTACGTCCCGGTTGATGTGCGGCCTCAAGCAAGGATTCCGGCGAGACGTTCAGGAACAGCTTGCCCGGCAGTTGCTGCTCATTGAAGCGGCGGCAGGCGCTTTGGCGGCAGGCAATTTCCAGTTCGCTCAGTCGGCCAGCCTGGCGCGCTACGGCAAACAGCGCGATAGGCGAATGAAGAGGGCTGTTGGACGGCCCTCTGGTCAGGGCTTCATAGCCAAGTATGCGTCGCTCGGATAGACAGATAATTGGCTGGAACAGGCTGTGTAAACCGCTTTGAGTCAGGATCGAGCTCAAGGCGCTCAGCTGTTCGGTCGTGGTCATGGCAATCTCTGGCGATAAAAAAAAGGACCGGAAGCATTTGCTTCCGGTCCTTTATTGCACGACAGAATGATGACTGTTTGATGACGATCCATGGATCGCCAACACTAAATTGCCATCACTTACTTCTTGGCCACCTGATTGCTCAGCTTCAGGTAGTCCAGCAGCACGCGCCCGGTTTCGCTCAGGTAGGCATCGTCTTCCGGTTTGACCTTGTCCGGCTCGGCCGCGGCCAGCGCGTCCTCGTCTTCTTTCTTCAGTTCTTTGAGCGGTTCTTCGCCTTTGGCCTTGCGACGGATGTTCTCCATCGCCAGTTGCTTGGCGTCGATATCGGCATGCTGGGCACGACGTTCGGCTTCGTTGAGGCTGACGGTTTTTTCTTCCATCAGTTTCTGCGCCAAGGCCAACTTGTCGCGGATGAACACGAACTCGGCATCTTTGTTGCTGCGCGCGTCATGTTCGGATTTCAGCTGAGCCAGGTACGGTTTGAACGGGTCGGCCGCCGGTTTGATCGCCGCGCGGATGGTGTCCCACGGCATGGCTTCCGGCAGGGCGCTCTCGCCGATTTCCTTGGTGTCGATCAGCGACGGGTAGTCGATGTCCGGCAACACGCCTTGATGCTGGGTGCTCTGACCGGAAACCCGGTAGAACTTGGCGAGGGTCAGTTTCAGTTCGCCATGGTTCAGCGGCTGAATGGTCTGCACGGTGCCTTTACCGAAGGTCTGGCCACCGATGATCAGCGCGCGATGATAGTCCTGCATGGCGCCGGCGAAAATCTCCGAAGCCGAGGCGGACAAGCGGTTGACCAGCAGCGCCATCGGGCCTTTATAGAAGGCGCCCGGGTTTTCATCTTCCAGTACATCGACGCGGCCATCGGCATTACGCACCAGAACGGTCGGGCCCTTGTCGATGAACAGACTGGTCAGCTCGGTGGCTTCCTGCAGGGAACCGCCGCCGTTGTTGCGCAGGTCGATGACCACGCCGTCGACTTTGTCTTTTTGCAGCTCGGTCAGCAGTTTCTTGACGTCGCGGGTGGTGCTCTTGTAATCCGGATCACCGGCACGGAACGCCTTGAAGTCGAGATAGAAGGCCGGGATCTCGATCACGCCGAGCTTGTAGTCCTTGCCATCCTGTTTCAGGTTGAGCACGGACTTCTTCACGGCCTGGTCTTCGAGCTTCACCGCCTCACGCGTGATCGGCACAATCTTGGTGGTCTGGTCGTTCGGCGCATTGCTCGCCGGAATCACTTCCAGACGCACAACGGTGCCTTTCGGACCACGGATCAGCTTGACCACTTCATCCAGACGCCAGCCCACCACGTCGACCATCTCTTTGTTGCCTTGGGCAACACCGATGATCTTGTCGGCCGGGGCGACTTGCTTGGTCTTGTCGGCCGGGCCAGCCGGCACCAGACGCACGACTTTTACCTGGTCGTTGTCGCTCTGCAACACGGCACCGATGCCCTCGAGGGACAGGCTCATGTTGATGTCGAAGTTTTCCGCGTTATCCGGCGACAGATAGTTGGTGTGCGGATCGTAGGACATGGCGAAGGTGTTGATGTACGCCTGGAAAATGTCTTCCGGACGGGTCTGATCCAGGCGCGCCAACTGGTTCTTGTAGCGCTTGGTCAGGGTTTCCTGAATCTGCTTCGGCTCTTTGCCAGCGATCTTCTGACGCAGGACTTCATCCTTGACGCGTTTGCGCCAGAGGTCATCCAGGTCTGCCGTGGATTTGAGCCAAGGGGCGTCCTTGCGATCGATCAGCAAGGTCTCCTTGGTGTTGAAGTCCATCTTGTCGACGCCTTTGTTCAACTCGGCAAGGGCGAAATCCAGACGCGCTTTGACGCGGTCCAGGTAGCGCTTGTAGATGGTGAACCCGGCGTTGAGGTCGCCGCTCTTGAGGAAGTCGTCGAACTGGGTCTTCCACTTGTCGAATTCGGCGATATCGCTGGCCATGAAATAGCTGCGCGACGGATCCAGCAGCTTGATGTAGCTGTCGTAGATGATCACCGAGCGCGCATCGTCGAGCGGCGGCTTGCTGTAGTGGTGACGCTTGAGCAACTCGACGACGTTGAGACTGGCGATGACTTCATCGCGATCAGGCTGCAATTTGTCCCAGCTGTTGGCTGCGAATGTAGTGCCCGACACCGGCAACAAACCGATACCGATGAAAAGAGCGAGGGCGGTGCTGGGGAGCAGATGCTTCATGCTGATTCGACGCGGGGACAATTGATAACGCATATTAGGCCGTCTTTGAAGTCGCCGGTTCTACGAGAGCCGGTCGCATAATGCAAAAAGCCCGGCGCTACAGCTTCGGGCTCAGTCCAGACTCACTATGGAGGCACTGTGAAGGCATTGCAAGGCGTTGAAGGTCAAGTGGCATGGGTTGAAGAGCCGAGTCCTACATGTGATGTAGGACAAGTTCGCATCCGAGTGGCGGCAGCTGGCCTCAATCGCGCCGATTTATTACAGAAAGCAGGGCTTTATCCGCCGCCGCCAGGGGCCAGCCAAGTGCTCGGTCTAGAGTGTTCGGGGGTCATCACCGAGGTCGGTGCGGGCAGTTCGTGGCAGGTCGGCGATCGGGTCTGCGCCTTGCTGGCCGGGGGCGGCATGGCCGAGGAAGTGGTCGTCGACGGGCGGCATGTGCTGCCGGTTCCCGAAGGTGTTTCGTTGATCGAAGCAGCGTCATTGCCCGAGGTTTACGCAACAGTCTGGCTGAATGTGTTTCAACTTGCGGCGCTCAGACCGGGTGAGAAAATTCTTCTGCATGCCGGGGCGAGTGGAATCGGTTCAGCCGCCATTCAGCTGTGCAAGGCGTTCGGTAATCCGTGTTGGGTCAGCGTCGGTTCGGCCGAGCGTCTGGCTTACTGCGAGGCGCTGGGCGCTCAGGGTGGCGTCGTGCGCACGGACGATATCGAAAGCTTGCGTGACTTCGGGCCGTTCGATGTGATTCTCGATCCGGTGGGCGGTAATTATTCGGCGCTCAATCTGAAACTGATCGCGCTGGATGGGCGTTGGGTGTTGATCGGACTGATGGGTGGCCGCGAGGCGAAATTGGATCTGGCACAGGTGTTAGGCAAGCGCGTGCAATTGCTCGGTTCGACCTTGCGCAGCCGTGACGATCAATTCAAGGCCGATTTGTTGTGTGATCTGGGCCAGCACGTGTGGCCGTTGTTTGCCGAAGGGCGGTTGAGTCCGCAGTTGGCCAAGGCGTTTGCGGTGAAGGATGCCGAGGCGGCGTTTGCCGAGCTGGCGAGTAATACGGTGGCGGGGAAACTGGTGTTGGTGATTGACGAAAGCCTGAGCTGATACAAGAGCAAGATCAAAAGATCGCAGCCTTCGGCAGCCCCTACAGGAGAATGCATTCCAAATGCAGGAGCTGCCGAAGGCTGCGATCTTTTGCTTCTATTTCCAGTGGTGGATCGGCCAGGCGGATTTTTCCGCATGTTCCAGCAACACCGGATCCGGGTTGACCACGTGCGGGAAATCAACCTTCAGCAACAACGGCAAATCATTACGCGAATCGGAATAGAAACTCGCGCCTTCGAGGTTTTCTTCTTCGGCATCCAGCCACTCCAGCAAGCGCGTGATCTTGCCTTCGCGGTAGGTCAGGGTGCCGACGGCGTTGCCGCTGTAAACGCCATGGGCGACTTCCAGTTCGATGGCCAGTATTTCGTCGATGCCCAATCGGTCGGCAATCGGACGAACCAGATGCGTACCCGACGCCGAGATCACCAGAATGCGATCACCGGCCTTGCGGTGTGCGGCGATGGTTTTGGTGGCGTCGCTGAAGATGATCGGCTCGATGAAATCTTCAACCCAGGGGCCGACCAAGTGTTCGATTTCTGCCGGCGTGCGGCCGATCAACGGTTCGAGGCTGAAGGCCATGTAGTCTTCCATCGCCAGATGGCCGCGGCCGTAGGCGTCCATCAATTCCTTGTCGCGCTGCATGAACGATTCGCCATCGACCCAGCCGAGGCGGACCATCTGTTCGCTCCAGAGCGTGGAGCAGTCGCCGTGAATCAACGTTTCGTCCAGATCAAAAATTGCCAAAGCCATGGGTTCTCTCCGAGAACAGCTGCAAGCTACAAGCTTCGAGCTGCAAGAATAAAATCAGGTGCGCCGCAGTCTACAGCTTGAAGCTGATAGCTCGAAGCTTGCAGCTGCTCCTAAGCGACTTTGCAAAGGGCGGTCGGATCGATGAAAAGTGCCAGGCGCTGTCCCTCGGGATGCAGATCGGCCGCGGAGCGGTTGAGCACATCGACCACCAGTTCGACGCCGCGCGCTTCGACCCGATAGCGGATGACGTTGCCCAGCAGACTGTGGCTGCGGATCTCTGCGTCGAGGTCGCCGTCGAGGCTCAGTTCGATGGCTTCCGGGCGGATCGCGATGCGGTGGTTGATCGGCCGTTGCAACAGCTTCGAGGCGGCATCGGCGTCGAGCAGGTTGTAGTTGCCGATGAAGCCGGCGGCAAACACATCAACCGGCGCGGTATACAGCGTTTCGGCGTCACCGCTTTGTACGATCTTTCCCTGATTCATCAGGAAAATGCGATCGGACATGGTCAGCGCCTCTTCTTGATCGTGGGTCACGAAAATAGTGGTCAGGCCGAGTTCGCGTTGAATCTGCCGGATCTGTTCACGCAGATGTTTACGAATCCGTGCATCGAGGGCCGACAGCGGCTCATCCAGCAGCAACAGGCGTGGACGGGTAACCAGCGAACGGGCGAGGGCGACGCGCTGGCATTGACCACCGGATAACTGATGCGGATAGCGGCTGGCGAAGTCGTGCAGTTCAACCAGTTTCAACACCTCTGAAACGCGTTTATGACTGTCGTCGCTGTTGACCTTCTGCATGCGCAGACCGAAGGCAACGTTCTGTTCAACGGTCATGTTGGGAAACAGCGCATAGCTTTGAAACACCATGCCGATCCCGCGTTTCTGCGGGCTCAACGGCACGATGTCGACGCCATCGAGGAGGATTTTGCCGCCATCCACCGATGTCAGCCCGGCGATGCAACGCAGCAGTGTCGACTTGCCGCAACCGGAGGGGCCTAGCAGGGTGACGAACTCGCCTTTGTTGATTTCGCAATCGATGTCGCTGAACACCGTGGTGCCCGCATAGCTTTTCTGCAGATGTTGGACGCTGACGTAGCTCATTCGCTTTTGTCCTTGTTCAAGATGTTGGCGATCCAGGTCAGGACCAGCACGAAAAAGAAGTACGAAATGACCAGCGCGCTGGTGAAGTGGCCACTGCTGTTGCGCATGTTGTTCAGGTAAACCTGCAGGGTTTCGTAACGGGTGCCGACGAGTATGTTGGCGAACACGAACTCACCGAACAGAAACGAGAACGACAGCAGCAGTGCGACCATCAGGCCTTTGCGCAGGTTTGGCAGTACCACCAGAACCGCTGCCTGAAAGGTGCTGGCGCCGAGCAGTTGTGCGGCGTCCATCAGGTCGCGCAGGTTGATCGCTTGCAGGTTGTTGGTGATTGCCCGGTACATGAACGGCAGGGCCACGGTGAAATAGCATCCGATCAGAATCCATGGCGTGCCGACCATCGCCATCGGCCCGGACCCATAAAGCTGCAACAGCCCCACCGAGGACACCACCGGCGGCACCGCGAAGGGCAGCAGAATAAGGATGTTCATCAGTGCGTCGAGTTTCGGGAAGTGGTAATGCACGACGAACAGCAGCGGCAGGATCAGCACCACTGACAACACCAAGGCGCCGACGCAGACGATCAGCGACTGGCCGAACGCATGCAGAAAGCGTGGATCACTCCACAATTGGATGTACCACTTGAAGGTGAAGCCGCTGGGGAGAATGGTCGCCGACCAACTGCTGGCGATTGAATAAACCAGCGTGCCCACCAGCGGCAGCAGAAGAATGGCGAATAACAGATAGACCACGACGCGGTGGTAGAGGCCGGCCGGGCCGGATTCAGCGCGAGACATGGTAGCTCCTCTTCAACAGCAGTTGGTGCACCACGGTGACGATGGTCATCAGCGCCACGAGCACCACGGCCAGCGCGCTGGCCAGGTTCGGATCGAGCGAAATATCCCCGGACACCATGGCCGCGATACGAATCGGCAGGACGTTGAAGTTGCCAGTGGTCAGCGCATAAACCGTGGCGTACGCGCCGAGAGCATTGGCCAGTAGAATCACGAACGTACCGAGCAATGCGGGCGTCAGCACCGGCAGGCCAATGTGCCGCCAGAACTGCCAGCCGTTGGCGCCGAGCAACGCGGCGGACTCACGCCAGTCTTCGCGCAGGGCATCGAAAGCCGGATAGAGCAGCAGCACGCCGAGGGGAATCTGGAAGTAGGTGTAGAGAATGATCAAGCCGGTTTTCGAGTACAGGTTGAAGTCCTGAATGATCCCCGACTGCTTCAACATGATCGTGATGCTGCCATTGAAGCCGAGCAGGATGATGAACGCGAACGCCAGCGGCACGCCGGCGAAGTTGCTGGTCATGTTGGCGAAAGCATTCACAAAATTGCGCAGCTTCGAGTCGACCCGCCGCAGCGAATAGGCACCGAGCACCGCGATGATGATGCCGAACACGCTCGACCAGAAACTGATCTCCAGACTGTACTGGATCGCCTGTAGATAAAACTTCGAGCTGAAGATCTTGCTGAAATTGGCGAAGCCCCAACCGAACTCTTCCGATTGCAGGCTGTTGATCATCACCCAAACCAGCGGGGCGATTTCGAAAACGATAAAGAACAGCGCGAAGGGCACCAGGCACAGTGCCGCGAGCCATTTGCCGCGAGTCATGGAATTCACTTGAGCAACTCCCGGCACACAGGTTTGTCGTGAGGCACGCCAAGCAATTCGCAAACGGTACCGCAGATATCGGTCTGCTTCAGGGGGGCGTCCGGGTTCAGGCTGAAGGCATCGCCGAGCACGAACAGCGGCACCTCGCGCTCTTCCGGGAGCAGGCCGTTGTGCGAGCGGTCGTTGTTCATGCCGTGGTCGGCGGTCACCAGCACTTGATAGCCGCAGTCGAGCCAGTTTTGCAGATAGTCGGCAAGGATGACGTCTGCCGAGCGTGCGCTGTTGCGGTATTGCGAACTGTCGAGACCATGCTTGTGTCCGGCGTCGTCGATGTTCATCGGATGGATCAGCAGAAAATTCGGCGTGTGGCGCAGGCGCAGATTTTCGGCATCGGCGAACAGGTGCGAATCCGGGTAGTGATCGTTCCAGTAGAAATGCCCGTGCTGGATTGGCAGCGATGAATCGTCGGTGTGGCGGTCGCGGCTGGCCACGAATGGCGAGCGGTTGTACAACTCGCTGACCCAGTGGTACGCCGCTGCGGCGGTAGTCAGGCCGGCGTCGCGCGCATAGTGATAGATGCTGCGCTGGTTGGACAGGCGCGACACATTGTTGTGGACGATGCCGCTGTCAATCGGCGGCACGCCGGTAAGAATGCACTCGTAAAGCGGTCGGGACAGGGCCGGCAGTTCGCACTCCAGTCGATACAGCGCCGCGCGTCCTGCGCCAACATAAGCCTGCAGATGCCCCATGGCGTGGCGCGCGACCTCATAGCTGAGGCCGTCGAGCACGACAAGGATGACGTTGTGCTTCATAGGGGCAAAAACTCCGAAAACCAATCTGGAACCAATCCCTGTAGGAGCTGCCGCAGGCTGCGATCTTTTGATGTTGCTCTTAAAGGGCAAGATCAAAAGATCGCAGCCTGCGGCAGCTCCTACAGATGAAGGATTACTTCATCTCTACGATGACTTCTTCGTTCCACTGCTGCGGCAGGGCTTTGGAGGTTTTTTCCCAGGCATCGGCGTCTTTGATCGGCGTGACCTTTTTGTACTGCTCGTTCGGCAGCAGTTTGGCTTTCACGTCTTCCGGCAATTGCAGGTGTTCGGCGCGGATCGGACGGGCGTTGCCGCGTGCGAGGTTGGTCTGGCCGGCATCGCTGAAGATGTATTCACGGGTCAGCTTGGCGGCGTTGGGGTTTTTCGCGTACTTGTTGATGATCGTGGTGTAACCGGAAATCACCGAACCGTCGGACGGAATCAGCACCACGTAGTCATCCGGATTGGCCATCTTGGCTTTGTAGCTCAGACCGTTGAAATCCCAGACCACGCCGACTTCGATCTCGCCTTTTTCCATGGTGGCGATGGTCGGGTTGGCCATCGACAGGCGACCCTGTTTGGCGATGTCGGCGAACAAAGTCAGTGCCGGCTTGATGTTCTTCTCGTCGCCACCGTTGGCCAGTGCCGCCGCGAGGACGCCGTTGGCTGCCTGGGCGGCAGTGCTCACGTCACCGATGGAAACCTTGTATTTGCCGCTTTTCAGATCAGCCCATTTTGTCGGTACTTCGGAGCCGTGCAGCAGCTTCTTGTTGACGATGAACGCGATAGTGCCGGTGTAGGCCAGCGCCCAGTTGCCGTCCTTGTCCTTGGCCCAGTCCGGGACTTGATCCCAAGTGCTCGGCTTGTAAGGTTGCACCACGCCTTGCTTGACCGCAATCGGGCCGAAGGCGGCACCGACGTCGCCGATATCGGCAGTGGCGTTATCCTTCTCGGCGGCGAATTTGGCGATTTCCTGGGCCGAGCTCATGTCGGTGTCGATGTGTTTCAGGCCATATGCCTTGGCCAGATCTTCCCAGGTGCCTTTCCAGTTGGCCCAATCATCGGGCATGCCGACGCTGTTGACGGCGCCTTCCGCCTTCGCAGCGGCTTCGAGGGTTTTCAGATCGGTGTCGGCCGCCATGGCGGCGGTGCACATTGCAATGGTCGAGCCTAACAGTGTTGCCAGGAAAAGCTGTTTCATTCCGAAGCTCCTTGGTCGTGTTCAACGCTGCGATTGCGGTTTGTGTTGGTCTAGGTCAGCAATACCTGAGCCAATTTAGGCTGACTGGATGACACTTTGATGTCGAAGGCCTGATCGCGAGACTTTGGCGGTCCCAGGATCGGCAGATGCGAGATAAGCGTAGACCATGCCGAGGCCCCGACAGGCAAGGGACTTGGCCGATGTATTGCAAGTCATGAGCACGACCGTTCGGACGTTTTGTCATCTCTCGGTCATCTGCACTGCCTAGGCTTGCATCATGTGGTGAAGGTGATAAACCGGGCGGTTCTTGCCCTGAAACAGTGCTGGTCTAGTCCAGATAGGTAACGTTGATGCGTGATGAGGCAACAAAAGCGGTGACAGCGATTGGCCAGGTGTTGCAGGAGCAGCTCGATCACGGCTTGTTGGCGGCGGGCAGCAAGTTGCCGGCCGAGCGCAAGCTCAGCGAGTTGTTCGGGACGACGCGAATCACGGTGCGCGAGGCGTTGTTGCAGCTGGAGGCGCAGGGACAGATTTATCGCGAGGAGCGCCGCGGCTGGTTCGTGTCGCCGCCACGATTGGCGTACAACCTGATGCAGCGCAGCCACTTTCACGCGATGGTCAGTGCGCAGGGACGCGAGGCTTCGACGGAGGTGATTTCAGCGCGGTTGCAGCCGGCGTCGGCGGCGGTGTGTGCATGGTTGCAGTTGCCGGCGTTGTCGAGCGTGATTCAGATTTGCCGTTCGCGGCGCATCGACGGGCGGTTGGTGTTGTATGTGGAGCACTATTTGAATCCGCAGTTTTTTCCGGGGATTCTGGATTTTGATTTGAATCAGTCGATTACCGAGCTGTATGCGCGGCATTACGATTTGCATTATGGACGGGTGCGGTTCGAGATTGTGCCGACGGCGTTGTCGGTGGATGCGGCGGCGGCGCTGCGGGTGTCAGTAGGGAGTCCGGGATTGCGGATTGCGCGGGTCAATTATGATCAGCATGGGCGGTTGATTGATTGTGATCTGGAGTTTTGGCGGCATGATGCGATTCATGTTGGGGTTGATGTTGTTTGATCTTTTGGGTGTATATCCGTTGCTGCGGTAACGGCGGCTTAAGGTTTCGCCCTTACGGCGACTCACTTTTTTTCAAACGCCAAAAAAAGTAAGCAAAAAACGCTTGCTCCTGCGTTCGGCCCGCTCGCTGGGGCTCGGGGTCCCTTCGCTGCGGGATCTATCCGGGGGCAGCGTCTACGGTTTGCTTCGCTGCACCTCCTCTCGCTGTGTTTGGCTTCGCCAAACGGTCGCTGCGCTCCCACCCCCGGATCAATCCCTCCACTCAGCCTTCCGACGTCGCCCGAGGATCAAGATCAAGAGCGGTACTCGAGCTTGCGCTCATTGTGCTGAGTGGTGAGGAGCAGAAGCGATATAGGTTTACGGTTGGACTTAATCCTTGTGGGAGCTGGCTTGCCAGCGATGGCGGCCTGCCAGCCGACCTGTTTCTGGCGGATGAACTCGATCCAAATGTAGGAGCTGCCGAAGGCTGCGATCTTTTGATGTTGATTCCGGCGATCGCTCAATTGCCCAGATCAAAAGATCGCAGCCACGTTTCACCCGGCAGCTCCTACAGGTCGCGGGCGTTGGTATAGAGGTAGTCGGTTGCCAACGACGCTAGTGTTCTCACCCCGACCACCAATGCCGATTCATCCACAAAGAACCCCGGATTATGATTCGGCGCGGCTTTGCTCATGTCCTGATCCCTCGGTGTCACGCCGAGAAACACAAACAACCCGGGCACTTCCTTGGCGAAAAATGAGAAGTCTTCCGCGCCGCCCACCAGCGGTGCATTGACCACGTCATCCTTGGCCGCCCACTTCAACGTCGGCAGCATTTTTTCCGTCAGCGCCGGGTTGTTGATCGTCGGGTCGTATTTTTCGATGATGGTGACGTCAGCTTTCGCACCACCACTCTCGGCGATTTTTTCGATGGTCTGGCGGACGTCGGCGTGCAGTTTCTGGCGGATGCCGTAGTCGTAGGAGCGAATGGTGCCGCTCATGTCGAGCGACTCGGGGATGATGTTGTAGCGGGTGCCGCCGTTGATGGTGCCGATGCTGACCACCGATGGATAGGATGAAATATCGGTGCGGCGGCTGACCACGGTTTGCAGGCCGACGATGGTTTGCGCGCCGACGGTGATCGGATCGATGCCGTCCCACGGGCGGCCGGCGTGGGTTTGTTTGCCGTGGATTTTGATGCGCAGGTCATCGGAGCTGGCGAGGGTCGGGCCTGGACGGTAGGCGATCTGCCCGGCGGGTACGCCGGCCCAGACGTGCAGGCCGAAGACTGCATCGGGTTTCGGCGATGCCATGACGCCTTCTTCGACCATCATCTTCGCGCCCCAAGTGTTTTTGCCGTCGGGGATGAAATCGCTCGGGCCTTCTTCGGCGGGCTGGAAGTAGAACACCACGGTGCCGGGCAGAGTGTCGCGCATGGCTGTGAGAATTTTCGCCGTGCTGAGCAGGATTGCGGTGTGTGCGTCGTGGCCGCAGGCGTGCATCACGTCGACTTCTTTGTCTATATAAGTCCCTTTGGCCTTCGAGGCGAACGGCAGATCGGAGTTTTCTTTGACCGGCAGCGCGTCCATGTCGGCGCGCAGGGCGACGGTCGGGCCGGGCAGGGCGCCTTTGAGGACGGCGACCACGCCGGTGCGAGCGACGCCGGTTTTTACCTCCAGGCCCAAGGCTCTCAGTTGCTTGGCGACCAGCTCAGAGGTGCGTTTCTCGGTGTTGCCGAGTTCCGGGTGGGCGTGTAGATCGCGGCGGGTTTCCAGCAATTGCGGTTCAAGTTTTTGCGCTTGTTCGGCGATGTCAGCGCGGGCGCTGTCCATTGTCGCGGCGCCGGCGTGGCTCGCCACGAGGGTGAGCAAAACGGTCTGGGCAATGCGCGTCAGGTGCATCGGTTTCTCCTTGATTATTGTTGTCGGGCTTCCTTGCCTGTGACTGCAACCGCGCGCTTGAGTGCTATTCCTTCGGCTGACCGCCACCGGCAGTGATCACCTGCACGCTCATCCGTGGTGTCGCCAGATCGAGGCCGGCCTCATCCAGATGGCGTTTGAGCGAAAGATTGAAGGCCCGGGAAACTTCCCACTGTTTGATCGGTGCAGTCTTGAACCGTGCGCGCAAGATCGCGCTGCCGGACTCGAAGCTCTCGACCCCCTGAATTTCCAGCGGCGACCAGATATTGCGCCGCTGCAGCGGGTCGGTGCGCATCTTCTGGCCGACTTCGCGCATCAGTTTGATCGCGTCGTCGATTTCCATGTTGTACGGCACTGCCACGCGGAATATTGCGTAGCCGAATTCTCGCGAGTAGTTCTTGATGCTCTTGATTTCGCTGAACGGAATGGTGTGGACGATGCCGTCTATGTCGCGCAGACGCACGGTGCGGATGGTCAGGCCTTCGACGGTGCCGAGGTGGCCGCCGACGTCGACGTAGTCATCGATGGCCAGCGAGTCCTCGATGATGATGAACAGGCCGGTGATCAAGTCCGCAACCAGCGACTGTGCGCCGAAACCGATCGCCAGGCCGATGACACCGGCACCGGCCAGCAGCGGCGTGACGTTCATGCCCATGTTCGCCAGCGCGACGATCAGCGCAATGATGAATATCGCCACGAACAGCACGTTGCGGATCAGCGGCATCATGGTTTGCGCGCGCGCATTCGCCAGGCCTTTGCGTGAGCGAGTGAGGGCGTGGTGCACGGCGGTGTCGGCGAGAATCCAGATCAGCCAGGAGAAAATCAGCGTGCCGATCAGACTGAACAGTTTGACGCTGATGTCGTGGCCATCACCTTCGGCGAACGCGATCAGCGACTGGCCCCACACGCGCAGGCCCAGTTCGATGAAGATCAGCCAGACCAGCAGATGCGCCAGGGTATAGAAGAAATTCTTCAGCCGCTCCGAGTACAGCGCATGGCGTTTCGGTCCGCGTTGCGGCTTGAGCGAATAACGGCGGACGAGGCCGTTGATCACCATGCACAACACCAGCAGCACGGTGCAGATCAGCGACTGGCGCAACGCGGTGCTGGTGTCGCCGGCAGATACGAACGTGGCGAACAGCGAGATGCCCACCAGCACCAGTGCTGGCACGTACCAGAAGGTGCCGAGAATTTCGATGGTGTCGCTGAGGGCACGGCGGGTCAGGCGCCGCGACAGGGGTTGATTGCGGATCAAGTGCGCGATCGGTCGGCGGAATCGCAGGATGAACAGGCCGGTCGACAGCGCGGCGAGGACATTGGCGATGGTCGCTGCGGTGTGCGCCAGATGCACGCCCAGACTTTCCACCAGACGCGGATCGCTCAGCGCCTCGCCAAACGCGGCGAAGCTGCCGATCAGCCACAGCGGCCGAAACGCCTGATGGCGCAAAATATACAGCGCGCGATGGCGGTGCGGGCCGTCGAGCAGCGAGAAGGCAATGACGCAGATCGCCGAGAAGCAGGTGCCGACCACCAACGCATAAGCCAGCACCATCGCCAGGCTTTTGCCCAGCGACGAGGGCAATGCGTAGCTCATGTAGACGGTCATCACCAAGGCAATCAGCCACGGCCCGAGTTTGCGCAGGGCGAAGCGCAGCATGTCGAGAGCTTTGGGATGTTGCGGCAGTTCTTCAGTGAGGCCGAAGCGCAGGCGCACGCGGTGGCCGAGCCAGATCAGTGCAGCGGCGAGCAGGCTCCAGACCGCGAGGATCATCGCGAAGCCAAAGATGATCGGCAGCCATTCGTTGGCCGGCAGCAGCATGCTGCGCAGTTCATCCTTGGCCAGGTCGAACTCGTTGCCCCAACGATTGAGCGGGCTGTCGGCGCCGGTAAATTGTTTCTCGAAGTTGGCGAGGGTCCCGCCGATCAGGCCGAGAACGCCTTCTTCCGGGGTGGCCTGGGCTTGTTTGGTCGCGTCGCGCAGCTTCTTCAGATCGCTGAGCAACTGCGCGCGTTGCTTGTCGTTTTCCAGCGACTTGATGACCTCGTCCAACGACTGGCCGAGCGGTTCCTGGGCTTCCGCCTGCGGCTTGGAGGTATTGAGCAGGCCGGGCAAGCCGACCGCTTGCGCGGGCGCCATCGGCAGCAGCGTCATCAGGCAGACAAGGAACAGACCGGGCAAAGCAAAAAGACGAGCGAACACCAGAAAACAACCTCGCGAGGGGCGGATGCGCTGGAGTGTACGAGGCCCATTGGCTCAATGCGAGCCGGGCACCGTTATTCGTTGAGTTTGGCGAGGATCTTGTAGACGACGGTGGCGAGGATCATCAGCATGCCGATCCACATGGCCAACACGCCGGCGTTTTTGTCGCGGAAGTTGAAGCCGATGGCCAAGAGGATCATCCCGGTGAGGATGGGAATGAGCATGGCGTGGAAGGAGGACATCGAGATCATGAAGACTGCCTTGTCTGTAGAGGATGCTTGCAGTCTAGGCGGGTTTTCGAGGCAGGGTGTGATGTGGCTCAGGAATGCATCAGGCCGAGAGGATTCTGCTGTCTGCACAGGCGCTTTCGCGAGCAGGCTCGCTCCCACAGGTTGATTTGCATTCCAAGGGGAGATGACTGGCTCCCACAATGAAATGCAGTTCAATTGTGGGAGCGAGCCTGCTCGCGAAGCTTGTCAGCCGCTACGGCAAATCGCGACTGGCATAGAACGCGCTGAGCACTTTGACCAAGTGCGCCAGGTCATGACTGCCGCACAGTTCGCGGATCGAGTGCATGGCGAAGGTCGGCAGGCCGATGTCGACGGTGCGCACGCCCAAGTGGCTGGCGGTGATCGGGCCGATGGTCGAACCACAACCCATATCGCTGCGCACCACAAAACTTTGCACCGGCACTTCTTCGGCCATGCACAGATGGCGGAAGAAACCGGCGGTTTCGCTGTTGGTGGCGTAGCGCTGGTTGCTGTTGACCTTGATCACCGGGCCGGCGTTGAGTTTCGGGCCGTGGTTGGCGTCGTGTTTGTCCGCGTAGTTGGGATGCACGCCGTGGGCGTTGTCGGCCGACACCAGCAGGGATTTCTGAATGGTGCGGACGAACTCGTCGCCTTCCGGCAGCACGCGGCGCA
Organism: Pseudomonas fluorescens; assembly: GCF_900636825.1. Classification (NCBI taxonomy): domain Bacteria; kingdom Pseudomonadati; phylum Pseudomonadota; class Gammaproteobacteria; order Pseudomonadales; family Pseudomonadaceae; genus Pseudomonas; species Pseudomonas fluorescens. The sequence continues at coordinate 1,836,458 of NZ_LR134318.1, forward strand.
AGGTCTGTTCGAGCATCGGGCCGTCGGCACCGCAGGCCGAGCAGGAGCCGACTTCTTCGTGGTCGTTGCACACCAGCACGCAGGTTTCGTCGGTTTCGGCGCTCAGCAGTGCTTGCAGACCGGCGTAGCACGACAGCAGATTGTCCAGACGCGCACCGGCAATGAAGTCGCCGTTCAGGCCGATCACCGCTGCGCTTTGCGTGTCGTAGAAACTCAGCTCGTAATCGAGTACGACGTCGGCGTTCAAGCCGTGTTCGCGGGCGAGTTGATCAGTCAGCACGGCGCGGAAATCGACGCGTTCATCGCCAGCAAATTGCGCGAGGATCGGCGGCAGCTCGGTCTGCGCGTTGATCGCCCAGCCCTGATTGGCTTCACGGTTGAGGTGGATGGCCAGATTGGGAATGATCGCGATCGGCGCCTTGAAGTCGATCAACTGGCTCTCGACCTTGCCGTCGCGGCGGAAAGTCACGCGGCCGGCCAGCGACAGATCGCGGTCGAACCACGGCGCCAGTAGCGCGCCGCCATACACTTCGACGCCCAACTGCCAGAAGCCCTGGCGCTGCAGTTCCGGCTGCGGCTTGACCCGCAGGCACGGGCTGTCGGTGTGCGCGCCAACCAGACGGATGCCGCCGTGCAGCGGCGAGGTGCGGCCCATTTTGATCGCGACGATCGAAGAGTCGTTACGGGTGACGTAATAGCGGCCGTTGGCTTCGGTGGTCCATGGCTCGCGCTCGTCGAGGCGCACGTAACCGGCGGCCTCCAGACGCTGAACGAGACTGGCGGTGGCGTGAAACGGGGTAGGGGAGGCCTTGAGGAAGTCGATCAGGCCTTGGTTCAACTCTTCGCGCATAACAAGCTCCAGACAGCAATGGGCGGAAGTTTAACGTATTGGCCGAACAATTGAATCCGACGCATAGCCCCTGTAGGAGTGAGCCTGCTCGCGATTGCGCTGTGTCAGATCATTATTAATTGACTGACAGAGCGCAATCGCGAGCAAGCTCGCTCCCACAGGGGTTCGGTGGTGGCAGTCAGAACGGCGCCGGGCACTCGAAGCGCAGGCGTTCGCCGCTTTGCGGGTGGGTGAAGCTGAGCATGCTCGCGTGCAGGCACAGACGCGGCCAGGCGGCCAGCGCTTGCTCGTGCGCATATAGGCCATCGCCCAGCAGCGGATGACCGATGGACAACATGTGCACGCGCAATTGGTGCGAGCGGCCGGTGATCGGCGTCAGTTCAACGCGGCACCAGTCGCCGCAACGTTCCAGCACGCGCCAGAAGGTCAGGGCGTGTTTGCCGAACTCGTGATCGACCACATGACGCGGCTTGGTCGGCGGATCGTAGCGCAGCGGCAAGTCAATGCTGCCGCTGTCGAGTTCCGGTTGGCCCCAGGCCAGCGCGGTGTAGGCTTTTTCGGTTTCACGATCGTGAAACTGGCGGGACAGCTCGCGGTGGCTGTCGGCGTCCCGGGCCAGCAGAATGATGCCGGAGGTTTCCCAGTCCAGACGATGGACGATGCGCGCTTCCGGGTAGCCGTTTTCCTGCAAGCGGGTAATCAGGCAATCCTTGTTGTCATCGGCGCGACCGGGCACCGAGAGCAGCAACGTCGGTTTGTCGACCACCAGTACGGCGGCGTCCTGATGAATGATGCGGATGTTGGACAACGGCATTAAACAGCCTCGTAACAAATGCCAACGGCGGCTCAGGGCCACATTCCCTGTAGGAGCTGAGGCACGCTGCGGTCTTTTGATCTTTTAAACGACAAAAGCAAAAGATCGCAGCGTGCCGCAGCTCCTACAAAAGCGTGTAGGCCCTGAGCCGCCGTCGCGACTGCCGGATCGACTCAGCGATCGGGCAGGGTGATGTTGAGTTCCAGAATCGAGCAACTGCCCTGGCTTTCCAGTGCAACATGTACGTCATCGTTACCGATGTTGACGTACTTGCGGATCACGTCGACCAGTTCCTTCTGCAAGGCTGGCAGGTAATCCGGCGTGCTGCGCTGGCCGCGCTCATGCGCCACGATGATCTGTAGACGCTCTTTCGCTACCGAGGCGGTACTTGGCTTTTTGTTGGCACGAAAGAAGTCAAAAAGGTTCATTACCTACCTCCAAACAGGCGCTCGAAGAATCCCTTCTTCTCGACATCGAGGAAACGGTGGGCTTTTTCTTTGCCCAGCAGGCGGTCGACGGTATCGCTGTAAGCCTGACCGGCATCGCTCTGGTCGTCGAGAATTACCGGTACGCCCTGGTTGGATGCCTTGAGCACCGCCTGGGATTCCGGGATCACGCCAAGCAGGGTCACCGAGAGGATTTCCTTGACGTCTTCAACGCCAAGCATCTCGCCCTTTTCCACACGCTCTGGATGGTAGCGGGTGATCAGCAGGTGTTCCTTGATCGGGTCTTCGCCACGTTCGGCGCGACGCGACTTGCTCGCCAGCAGGCCGAGCATGCGGTCCGAGTCACGTACCGAAGACACTTCCGGGTTGGTCACGACAATCGCTTCGTCAGCGAAGTACATGGCCAGGTGCGCGCCTTTTTCGATGCCCGCCGGGGAGTCGCAGACAACGAACTCGAATTGTTCCTTGAGCTCCATCAGGACTTTTTCCACGCCTTCGACGGTCAGCGCGTCTTTGTCGCGGGTCTGACTGGCGGCCAGTACGTAGAGGTTTTCCAGGCGCTTGTCTTTGATCAGGGCCTGTTGCAGGTTGGCTTCGCCGTTGACCACGTTGACGAAGTCATACACCACGCGGCGCTCGCAACCCATGATCAGGTCGAGGTTACGCAAGCCCACGTCGAAGTCGACAATCACTGTTTTGTGGCCGCGCAGAGCGAGACCGGTACCGATAGCGGCGCTGGTGGTGGTCTTACCCACACCACCCTTGCCGGATGTAACCACGAGAATCTTGGCCAAGGTGTTTCACCCCTAAGGAAGAAGGACTGTTCAGCCCCTGAAAAACATCTCTTGAAAACTACTGCAGTCGGACAGCCTTGGCTGGAATTTGGCTTTTGGCCTTTTTCCTACTTCGTTTGAGCCGTTTTCGCTACGTTTTAGAGATGCTTGGAAAATGCGGCAGTATCCGTTAAAGCCGAATGATGTTCAACACGTCGCCCGATAGGCTGACCTGTACGCCCGCGCCCCACATCGGGTCGCGACGCAAATCCTCGGACACCTTGTAATGACCGGCGATGGAGATCAGTTCAGCGCTCAATTGCTGACAGAAAATCCGTGCCTTGGTGTCACCTTTGACGCCGGCCAGCGCACGGCCACGCATCGGGCCGTATACATGGATGTTGCCATCGGCAAGAAGTTCCGCCCCCGGACTTACCGATGAGACCACGACCAGATCGCCACCCTGGGCGTATATCTGTTGGCCACCACGCACTGGCGTAGTGATTACACGGGTCGGTTTGACGGTCGGCTCGGGAGGTTTTTCCGGCTTCTTTTTGACTTCCGCTTCAGGCATGTCCAGCGGCCGCTCGCGGGCACCGGACGGCGGCAGCACGGGAATGTCGATGGCGATGGCGGCGGCGATGTCTTCGATCCGGCTGGCGCGAATGGCCAGCGTGCGCAAGCCATGTTGACGGCACACGCGCATCAGTCCGGGCAGGTCGACGGCGCCCTGATTCGGCGGCAGTTTGTCCAGGGCCAGAACCAGCGGTGCGTTGCTGAAGAAATTCGGCGCCTGCGCAACTTTTGCGGCCAATTGCCGATCAAGGCTGTCGAGGTCGTTACGGGCCAGTTCCAGCACGGTGATGGCCAGCATACTGCCCTTGAGCTGGAATACGGGATCTTGGTCTAACGGGTCGGTTTGGCTCATGTCGGCATACAACGGCTTGTCACTAAAAGTGCCGAGACTTATAACGAGAACGCCCGCGAGCCGCAAGCCGGGTCGAACGATGTAGAATGCGCGGCCACTGTATTTACGGAAGCTTTAATGGATCGCCCGCGTTTTCAAAAAGCATTTCTTGCTCCGCGCTTCTGGCCGCTCTGGTGCGGCCTGGGGCTGTTGTGGCTGATCGTGCGACTGCCTTATCCGGCCTTGCTGACCATCGGTCGAGTTTTGGGCGCGTTGATGTATCGCTTTGCCAGCGACCGGCGGCGCATCGCCAAGCGCAACCTGGAATTGTGTTTCCCGAAAAAATCCGCTGAGGAGCGCAAGCGCCTGCTCAAGGAAAACTTCGCCTCCACTGGCATCGCTTTTTTCGAGATGGCGATGAGCTGGTGGTGGTCGCGCGAGCGTCTGGCAAAACTGGCCCACGTCGAAGGTCTGGAGCATTTGCAACAGGCCCGCCGCGACAACAAAGGCGTGATCCTGATGGCGGTGCATTTCACCACGCTGGAAATCGGCGCGGCGTTGCTCGGTCAGCAGCACACCATCGACGGCATGTACCGCGAACACAAGAATCCGCTGTTCGACTTCATTCAGCGTCGGGGTCGTGAACGGCACAATCTTGATTCGCTGGCGGTAGAACGCGATGACGTTCGCGGCATGCTCAAGTTGCTGCGCTCGGGGCGGGCGATCTGGTATGCGCCGGATCAGGATTACGGCGCCAAGCAAAGTATCTTCGTTCCGCTGTTCGGCATTCAGGCGGCGACCGTGACCGCGACGACCAAGTTTGCGCGGTTGGGAAAGGCCCTGGTGGTGCCGTTCACCCAGGAACGTCTGGCCGATGGCAGCGGTTATCGCCTGGTCGTGCATCCGCCGCTGGAAGATTTTCCGGGCGGGACCGAAGAGGACGATTGCATTCGCATCAACCAGTGGGTCGAGGGCGTGCTGCGTGAATGCCCGGAGCAATATCTGTGGGCGCATCGGCGCTTCAAGAGCCGTCCACCGGGCGAGCCGAAGTTGTACGCCAAACGCGGTTGATTGACCCATCCCTGCAAGCGTCATGGAGTGTTGCGATGAGCCCGACTGAACCGGTCACGGGTCTGATTCTCTCCGGCGGCGGGGCTCGGGCGGCGTATCAGGTGGGCGTGCTGGCGGCGATTGCCGAACTGCTGCCGCCGGGTGCAGACAATCCGTTCCCGATTATCGTCGGCACTTCCGCCGGGGCGATCAACGCCGTGAGCCTCGCCAGTGGCGCCAGCGATTTTCGCGCTGCCATCGAACGCCTGACGCTGTTCTGGCAAGGCTTTCGCAGCCATCGCGTGCTGCGCAGCGACTGGCCCGGAGTGATCCGCCAAGCCACTCGCTTTGTCAGCCACAGCCTGCTCGGTCTCGGCCGGCAAATGCCGGTGGCCCTGCTCAACAGTTCGCCGCTGCGTGAACTGCTCGATGAAAAACTGCACTTGCCCGGCATCGCCGAATCGATCGCGCGCAAGCAATTGCATGCGGTAGCGGTGACCGCGTTCGGCTACGAGTCGGGACAGGCCGTCACCTTTTATCAGAGCAGCGGCAAGATTGATGCGTGGTTGCGCCATCGGCGCATCGGCGTGCCGACGCAATTGTCGGTGGAACATCTGCTGGCCAGTTCGGCGATCCCATTGTTATTTGCACCGGTGAAGATCGGCGATGAATATTTCGGCGACGGTGCGGTGCGTCAGTCGGCCCCGATCAGTCCGGCGCTGCACCTGGGCGCGAGCCGCGTGTTAGTGGTCGGTGTCAGCGGCAACCCGCGCGGGTCCGATCCGCAGCGCCCGCCGGTGCGTACCTGCACCGGGCAGCAGCCGACACTCGCGCAGATCGGCGGGCACATGCTCAACAGCACCTTCATTGACAGTCTTGAAAGCGACATCGAGTTGCTGCAGCGTCTCAACCAGTTCAGCCAGTTGCTGCCTGCCGGCACGCCGACCCGCGCGTTGGGGGTGGCGCCAGTAGAGGTGCTGGTGATTTCGCCGAGTCAGCCAATCGATGAGATTGCCGCCCGGCATCGCCAGGAATTGCCGGCAGCGTTGCGTCTGTTTTTGCGTGGGCCAGGGGCGACGAAGACGAGCGGGGCGGGGGTGCTGAGTTATCTGCTGTTCGAGGCGGGGTATTGCAGCGAGTTGATTGATTTGGGCCGGCGCGATGCATTGGCCAAGCGCGAGGAGCTGTGCCGGTTTTTGGGATTGCCATTTTAAGGCAAAAGATCGCAGCCTTCGGCAGCTCTCCTACATTGGAATGCGCTATCCCTGTAGGAACTGGCGAAGCCTGCGATCTTTTGATTTTTATCAGAAGTGGAACTTCACCAGGAAGTTGGTCACGCTCTGATTGGTCTTGAACGCACCGGTGTCGTCGATGCCGTATTTGTCTTTCCAGTAGTCGTACTCAACACCGACATACAACTGCTTCTCGCCGTAATGCAGCGCTTTGCCCAAGTCGTATTTGACCTGTGGGTTGAAGTGCAGGTTGGCGTGGTAATCGCCCTTGGAGTTGGAATCGTTGTCGGTGACCCAGTCCATGTAGCCGTCGATCAGGATGTTCGAGTTGCCCACGGGAAGGGTGTAGGACCAGACCGGGGTGATCTGCCAGACATTGTCGCCGGCACGCGAACCGTCGGTGTGGCGCTGATAGAAGTTCACCTGGAAGTAGTCGAAGCCCGGGATGGCCAGATCGAAGCCAGGACCGATCAGGTAAGACTCGGAATCACCTTCGCCGAACTCGTAGGTCATCGCCAGCAGCACGTCTTTGATTGGGCCGAACTCGATCTTCTGGTCGAGGACCTTGCCCAGCGAGATGCGTGGCTGGAACTCGCCGTAGTAGGTGTTCGGACCATTGGTGAAGTCCTTGTCACCGTTGTAGAAGATCTTGTCGAGGAAGAAGAAGTTGTCCCCGTACTTCCATCCATCGGCGTGCTCGAAAGTCACAGTCTGCTGAATGCGCGGGTTGACCTGGAAATCCTTGCCATAGAGGTAGGTCAGGCTGTTGTCCTGCCATTGCAGGAGGCCATCGGCCATGGCCTGGCCGCCCGCCAGCATCGATCCCGCGAGCATCAGGCTGGTGCACATACGTTTCATTCGGTTGCTCCCAAAGTAGGTGTTCCACATTATTTTTTTAAGTTCGGCGCTCTGGTGTGGCGCCTTTTTTCGTTGCTGCAAAAATCATCCGATCGGTCAGGTTCATTGCTGTTAGCAAGACCTGCGCCAAGGCTTTTCGAAAAACAAAAAAACGCCCGTCGGCTGCTGAAAAACAGTCGATTGGGCGTGTTTTCGGAGTGCCTCGGTACTGACCAGGGCCGGGATAAGTTGGCTTTTCGGTCAGGAATTAAATCCGGGCTTTTTTTTAGACCGAATTCAGAAGGCCGCGGAGAATACTGACTCCTCGGCCAGCGCTCAAGTGCCCCGCAACAGAGCACCGACGACAGGTATGGCGCACGGATGCGGGCCATCTCAGAAGTGCACCTTCAACAGCAGACTGGCGGTGTTCTGGTTGGTGTCGAAAGAGTGGGTGTTTTCGATTCCGTATTTGTTCTTCCAGTAGCTGTATTCGGTGCCGACATACACCTGCTTCTGACTCCAGCCCAAGGCTTTACCGAGGTCGTATTTGATCTGCGGATTGATGTGCAGGTTGGCGTGGTAGGTTCCGCGCGAGTTCTCGTCGTTATCGACAACCCAGTCGAGGTAGCCGTCGATCAACACGTCGGAGTTGCCCAGCGGGAAGCTGTAGGACCAGGCGGGCGTGATCTGCCAGACGCCATCGCCAGGGCGCGGGCCTTCGGTCTGACGACGGAAAATGTTCAGGGTGACGTAGTTGAAGCCGGGCACTTTCAAGTCGAAGCCGGGGCCGATGAGATAGGCCTCGCTATCACCTTCGCCATACTCGTATGTCATCGCCAGCAACACGTCTTTGATCGGCCCGAATTCGAGCTTGCGGTCGAAGATCTTGCCGAACGAAAAGCGTGGGGTGAATTCACCGTAAAAGGCATGCGGACCTTTGTTGGCGTCCTCTTTGCCGTTGTAGAAAATCTTGTCGACGAACAGAAAGTTGTCGCCATATTTCCACTTGTCGGCATGCTCGAAAGTCAGCGTCTGCTGAATCGCCGGGTTGATCGCGAAATTCTTGCCGTACAAGTAGCTCAGGCTGTTGGTCTGCCACAACAGCAGGTCACCGGCCATGGCTTGACTGGCAGCCAGCAGGCCGCCACTCAACAAAACGTTGGTGTGCGTGCGAATCATCTGTTGCTCCCTCTTGTTTTTATTTTCAAGGCACAGAGTTGCGATCCCCTTGTAGGAGTGAGCCTGCTCGCGATAGCGTGATTGCATTCAACAAATCAGTTGACTGAAGAGACGCAATCGCGAGCAGGCTCACTCCTACAGGGGTTTGGTGTGGCTGTCAGTGAGCATGGCAATCGTTGATCGCTGCACGCTCCTTGCCGCCAAGAATGTTGAACAGCAGGTTCAGCGTCAGTGCGCTGAGGGTGGCCATGGCGATGCCGCTGTGGGTGATCGGACTCATCCACATTGGCAGGTGGGCGAAGAATTCTGGACGCACCACCGGGATCAGGCCCATGCCGATGCTCACCGCGACCAGCAACTGGTTGCGCCGGTCACCGATGTCGGCCTCTTGCAGGATCTTGATGCCGGTGGCCGCGACCATGCCGAACATCGCAATCGCCGCACCGCCCAAGACAGCGGGTGGAATCGATGCCACCAGAAACGCGGCTTTGGGCAGCAGACTCAGGACGATCAACAAACCGCCGGCAACGATCGTCACCGAACGGCAGCGCACGCCCGTCATCTGCACCAGGCCGATGTTCTGTGCGAACGAGGAGTGGGTGAAGGTATTGAAGAAACCGGCGAAAAACGACGCACCGGCATCGCACAGCAAGCCGCGCCGCAGCATGCGCGGGCAGACTTCCTGACCGGTGATCTTGCCCAGCGCGAGGAACATGCCGGTCGATTCAACGAAGATGATCACCACCACCAGACACATCGACAGAATCGGCGCGAGCTCGAACTTGGGCATGCCGAAATGCAGCGGCGTGACGAACTGAACCCACGGCGCGTTGGCCATGCCGCTGAGGTCGACCATGCCGATCACACCGCACAACACGTAGCCAAGGCACATGCCGATCAGCACCGAAATGTTGACCCAGAAACCGCGCATGAAGCGATGCACCAACAAAATGGTGCCTAACACCAATGCAGCGATGGCCAGATAAATCGGCGAGCCGAATTGCGCGGCGTCGACCCCGCCACCGGCCCAGTTCACGGCCACGGGGAACAGCGATAAACCGATCGAGGTGATGACCGTGCCGGTCACCAGCGGCGGGAAGAAACGCACGACCTTGGACATGAACGGCGCGATCAGCATGCCGAAGAAACCGGCAGCTATCGTCGCACCAAAGATGCCTTGCAGACCGATGCCGGGCATGCCGGCCATGGCCACCATGCTGCCGACCGCAGCGAAACTGGCCCCCATCATCACCGGCATACGGATGCCCATCGGGCCGATGCCGAGCGACTGCACGATGGTGGCGATGCCGGCGACGAGCAGGTCGGCGTTGATCAGGAAGGCGATTTCTTCACGACTCAGGCCAGCGGCCTGTCCAATGATCAGCGGCACCGCGATGGCACCGCCGTACATCAGCAGAACATGTTGCAGACCGACCAGGATCAGTTGCAAAAGGGGCAAACGCTGAATGGCGGGTGCGTCGGGGATGCGCGCTTTGGACAGCTCGGACATGCAACACCTCGGATCTTTTTTATTCTTGTGATTAACAGCTGCGGGGTTGCTTGCAGCTGTTTCTTTGCATCAGGGGGACCGCGTTGCGGCGGCTATTCGCGAGCAGGCTCGCTCCCACAGGATCTCTGTAGGCGTGAGCCCGCTCGCGAAGCTTTTACGGCTTAGTTGGTCTGCGCTCCCTGCACAATCCAGGCGCCGATCAGCTCGCGTTCCTGCTGGGTCATCTGAGTGATGTTGCCCAGTGGCATGATCTGACTGGTAACGGCTTGTGCCTGAATCCGCGCTGCGTTCTGGCGGATCTGTTCAGGGGTGTCGAACATCACACCCGCCGGTGCAGCGCTGAACAACGGACTGGTCGGTTTGGCCGAATGGCAAACCGTGCAACGCTCTTGAATCACGTTGTGCACCTTGTCAAAACCCGGCCCGGCGTTGGAGGCTTGCGCCGCCGCAGCAGGTTCGGCCGGTGCTGCCGGTTGCGCCGCTTCAGCCGGTTTCGCGCCACCACCCAGAGCCGTTTCCGGCAGCGGTTGGTACTCGATTTTTGCCGGTGCCTTGGCCACTTCTGGCGCGTTCGACATCGGCATCGGGCCGGTGACGTACGCCAGACAGATCATGCCCACCGCTGCCACCGGCAGGGTCCAGGCAAATTTGTGGCTGTCGTGACGGGTGTTGAAGTAGTGACGCACTAACACCGCCAACACCGCGATCCCGGCCAGGATCAACCAGTTGTATTGGCTGCCATAAGTGCTCGGGAAGTGGTTGCTGATCATGATGAACAGCACCGGTAGGGTGAAGTAGTTGTTATGACGCGAACGCAGCAGGCCTTTGGCCGGCAGCGCCGGATCCGGCGTACGGTTTTCGGCAATCGCTGCCACCAGTGCCCGTTGCGCCGGCATGATGATGCGGAACACGTTACCGACCATGATGGTGCCGATGATCGCGCCGACGTGCAGGTACGCACCACGACCGCTGAACACTTTGCTGAAGCCATACGCCGCGCCGATGATCAGCACGAACAGGATGAAGCCCAGCAGAGCAGGGCGTTTGCCCAGGGCCGAGTCGCACAGGAAGGAATAGATGAACCAGCCGATGAACAGCGAGCCGATACCGATGGCCACGCCTTCAGGACCGCTCAGTGTGCTGCCGGGGGCCAGCAGGTACAGCGTTGGATTGGAGTAGAACACCACGCACAGCAGCGCTATACCCGACATCCAGGTGAAATAGGCTTCCCACTTGAACCAATGCAGGTTATCCGGCATGGACGGAGGGGCCAGTTTGTATTTTTCCAGGTGATAGATACCGCCGCCGTGGATCGCCCACAGATCACCGGCCAGACCGGTTTTCGGATTGACGCGGTTGAGGTTGTTCTCCAGCCAGACGAAATAGAACGACGCGCCAATCCAGGCCACGCCAGTGATCATGTGAACCCAGCGCACGCTCAGGTTCAGCCATTCCAACAGATGTGCTTCCACAGTCTTTACCTCTCGCCTGTCACTCTTGTTGTCGAGTGATCAGACCTTCTCTTATTGGTGGGGGGCGAGGATCAAACGCTCATCCTCTTTGAAAAAATGCTCATCGCAGTTATTGCCTGTGCCACTGCGATCAACCACCAGGAAGTCATCCCGCTTTTCGATCGTCAGCACCGGATGGTGCCAGACGCCGCGATGGTAATTGATGCCCTGCCTGCCGTTGGTGACGAAGGCGCGGACCAAGCCTGATACAGGTTCATCGCCAACTGGCGCGACCACGATCAGAAAGGGGTTGCCGAGCAGCGGAATGAAAGCCTGGCTGCCCAGCGGATGGCGTTCCAGCATGCAAACGGTCAGCGGCATGTCCTGCGCGTCGGCGCGGAAAATGCTGATGATGGCGTTGTCCTCAGGCGTAGCGGTTTCGACCGTCGCCAGTTTGTGGAAGCGCATGGTCGAACCGTTGTTGATCATGAAGTGATCGCTGCCGTCGGTTTCGATCACGTCACCGAAAGGGGCGAAGGCTTCTTTGGTCAGCGGTTCAATCGTCAATGTGCGCATGCTGTTCTTCTTATCCAAAATTCTGTGTTGTTCAACTTGTCAGTGCGTCTCGCGCGATCCCTGTAGGAGCTGGCGAAGCCTGCGATCTTTTGATTTTGCTTAAGATCAAAAGATCGCAGCCTGCGGCAGCTCCTACAGGTTTTGTGTCGCTGCTTATTTAGCGACCTTGCCGAGAACACGCAGGCGACTCACGCCACCATCCGGGAACACGTTCAGGCGGATGTGGGTGATCGGGCCCAGTGCCTTGATCTGCTCGACGAAGGTGTGCTCGGCGTGCATTTCCAGCTTCTGGCTTGGCAGCAGTTCGCGCCAGAACAGCGACTGGGTTTCGATCTGGCTGTCAGTACCGCCCTTGACGAACGCGCCCTGAATCGAGCAGGTGTCCGGATAGTTACCTTTGAAGTGCAGGGTGTCGACAACGATCTTCTCGATCTCGCCCGGATGACCCAGAGCGACGATCACCCAGTCATTGCCCGGCGTACGACGACGTGCGGTTTCCCAGCCGTCGCCCATGTTGATGCCACGGCCCGGGTTGAGGATGTTGCTCATACGACCGAAGTGTTCGTCGGAGCAGGCGAGGGCGCGGCCACCATTCAGGGCTGCGGCCAGATCGACTTGCTCGTTGTCGCCAACCGCCGACCAGTCGCGGAACGGAACACCGTAAACGCGCAGACGGGCAACACCGCCGTCCGGATAGATGTTGAAGCGCAGGTGACTGAACGCTTGGTCGTTGCTGATTTCGTGGTAGTGGTGGCTGTTGCCCTGCAGCTCGACGGCCGACAGCACTTCGGTCCACTGGGTGTTTTCATCCGGCTCGCCCGAGGCCAGGAAGCACGCTTCCAGCGAGGCCGATGGCGGATAGTTGCCGGTGAAGAATGAAGTGTCGATGTCCACGCCTTTGATCGAGCCCGGTACGCCCAGACGGATCACCGCGCTGTCGAAACCTTCGAAGCGCTTGCGGCGCGATTCCCAGCCGTCCATCCACTTGCCGTTGTCATCGAACACGCCCTCCTTCCATACGGCCGGGGTCGGTTGGAACAGACGATTGGCGTCTGCGAACCAGTCATCGGTGACCGAAATGATTTTGGTGCCCAGGCGGGCGTCGGCCAGGTTGACGTATTTTTCGAAAGGTACGGCGTAAGCTTTCATTCTTCTTGTCTGCCTTTGAATAAGTGGCTGGGGATGCTCGCAGGGCCCTGGGCGTTTACGCGTTCATTTACGCTCGGGCCAGGCTTGCTAGAGAGTCAGTAAACGGAACAGGGCAATCTTGTTGATCTCCGCCAGCGCGCACTTGAACTCGGCTTCTACCGAATTGTTGATGCGCGTTTCGAACGCCGCGAGGATCTGATGCCGGTTGCTGCCTTTTACCGCCATGATGAAGGGAAACTTGAACTTGGCTTTGTAGGCGTCGTTCAGCTCGGTGAAGCGCTGGAACTCTTCGGCCGTGCATTGGTGAATACCGGCGCCAGCCTGTTCATTGGTGCTGGCTTCGGTCAGTTGGCCCTGGACGGCGGCTTTGCCGGCCAGGTCCGGGTGAGCGTTGATCAGTGCCAGTTGACTGGCGTGATCGGCGCTCAACAGGATGTCGCTCATGCGCTGGTGCAGGGTTTCGATCTCGTCAATCGAAGCGTCCGCGCCCAGATCGTAGGCCTTCTCGGCCACCCATGGCGAATGTTCATAGATGTCGGCGAAGACCTTGACGAAAGCGTCGCGGCTCAGGGTCGACGGTTGCAAGGTTTGAAAGCGGCTCATTGGGCGGCCTCTTGGTACGGGTGGGTTTCGTGCCAGTGACGTGCGATGTCGACGCGGCGGCTGAACCACACCTGTTCATGACTTTTGGCGTATTCGATAAAGCGTTTGAGCGAAGCGAGGCGACCTGGGCGGCCGATCAGGCGGCAGTGCAGACCGATCGAGAGCATCTTCGGTGCTTCAGCGCCTTCGGCGTAGAGCACGTCGAACGCGTCTTTGAGATATTCGAAGAAATCGTCACCCTTGTTGAAACCCTGCACCTGAGTGAAGCGCATGTCGTTGGTATCAAGGGTGTACGGGATCACCAGGTGCGGCTTGCCGGTCGGGTTGTTCGGTTCCCAGTAGGGCAGGTCGTCGTCGTAGGTGTCGCAGTCATAGAGGAAACCACCTTCTTCCATGACCAGACGACGAGTGTGCGGCCCGGTGCGGCCGGTGTACCAGCCCAGCGGACGTTCACCGGTGAGTTCGGTGAGGATGCGGATCGCTTCGAGCATGTGCTCGCGTTCCTGCGCTTCGTCCATGTACTGATAGTCGATCCAGCGGTAGCCGTGGCTGCAGATCTCATGACCGGCCTCGACCATCGCGCGAATTACGTCGGGATGGCGCTGGGCAGCCATGGCGACCGCGAAAATGGTCAGCGGAATATCGAATTCCTTGAACAGCTTGAGAATCCGCCACACACCGGCACGGCTGCCATACTCGTAAAGCGATTCCATGCTCATGTTGCGCGCGCCCTGCAGCGGCTGAGCGGCGACCATTTCCGAAAGGAAGGCTTCCGATTCCTTGTCACCGTGCAGAATGTTGCGCTCGCCGCCTTCTTCGTAATTCAGTACGAACGACAGCGCGATGCGTGCATTGCCCGGCCAGTGGGGGTGAGGAGGGTTACTGCCGTAACCGATCAGGTCGCGTGGGTAGTCAGCGCTCACTGCAGTCTTCCTTCTTGTTCGTTGACAGATTTTTGTGGCGGCCTGACGGTGAGTTGCAGGCTGGTGTCACAGCGATGGGATGATTGTATACAACTTCAATCGCAATTTGTAAGCCTGAATTTTCGCATTTTTCACCGGCTGTCATCTTTCATGGAGAATGTCATCAGTCTGCAAGAAACCTGCCTGACTCGTCAGTTAATGGCTGTGGAGTTCAGTCATCTGGCGCCTTGCCGGCAGATCAGCAGTAAAAGCCCGGATGACGGGGACGGCAGAAAAAATGTCGTTTTTATTGTGTACAATTTTTTTCAAAAGTGTCTTAATCAGTCGCTCGCCGCAGCTTTTCGTGCTCCGAACTGGTGCGGTCTCCTTTTCAACTGACTTCGGGAGGCGCGAAGTCTGACTGCTTCCACGCAGGCAGGCGCGCAGAATCAATGGGACGTTTGACAACACACGTTTTGGACGCTGCACACGGTTGCCCGGGCAGTTCGATCAAGGTCGAGCTGTACCGCGTTGAAGGTTCGCAACTGGAATTGGTCGCCAGTGCCGTAACCAACAGCGATGGCCGGGTCGATGCACCACTGCTGCAAGGCGATGATTATCGAACCGGCGTTTATCAGGTTCAGTTCCATGCGGGCGATTACTACCGCGCCCGTGGTGTTCAGTTGCCGGAACCGGCATTCCTGGACGTGGTCGTGCTGCGCTTCGGCATTTCTGCCGAACAGGATCACTACCACGTCCCATTGCTGATTTCGCCGTACAGCTATTCCACGTACCGGGGCAGCTGACCCCCAAGCAGATGCCCCCAACCGGGAAGCGACTGCGCATATAGCTTCTTTGGTCTTTCGCCCGCTCACACTGCGGGCTTTTTTTTGCGCGTGATTCGCTGGCGGGTCAGCGCAATGGCGGCGCGTCAGAACATACGCATGTCATCGCGGACGATAAACACTAGATCCTGGGTGCCCGATACCTGCAGACCACCCTTGAGCCACACGATCTTACCGAGACTGTCGGCGTCACGAACGGCTTTGGCGGCGTCCTCACCGACACGGTCGTTCAGTGATGTTGCGGTTACCGGATCGGGTATTGCCAACAGTTCGATGGTGTCGCCGTTGACGCGATACACGCTCAGGAAAAACACCGAATCATGGCCGTCACGGGTAAATACCAGCGTTGGCCAGCCATGGGTGAGGGTGGGCTCGAAGACGGAGTAACCATTACGGGTCAATATCCCCGCCATCAGCTTTTTCAGGTTGAGTCCGCCGGGGCGGGCGTAGTAAGCATCCATCTCGGTACGGAAATAATTGGGATGAAAGTCCAGCCGCAGCAGCTCTTGAGTCGTCTGCGCCGGAAGCGTCAGCATGCGACCCTTGCCTGTCGGCTGCGCGGTGACCGCCAGAGACGGCAGCATCAGAAGCGGGTCGCACAGCTCCGGTCGACGGAACGGCCCGGGCTCACTCCAGTCGTGAATGGCCTGCCTCAGCGCGGTGAGTCCTGCACCGGTTGTGCGATCCGAACCATTGGCCAGAACGAATTGGGTTTTGGCGACACGCTTGATCGCCTCGGTCGAAAGCTCTGGCAATTGCTTGAAGACGCTCAGCGTCAGCGGGCGTTCAAACGGCAAGCGCGGATCGATGACCCAATGATTGTCCGGCGGCACTCGCGTTGCCCCTCGAGGCTGATGCTGCGGAGTGAGGATCAGCAATTGCTCGAACGCCTGGAAATTCGAAACCGGATGGTCTGCCTCGTAGGTGTAGACAATGCCGCTGTCCAACTCGGCGTTTGTTGGCAGTACTCGGTGCTGCTGGTTATCAACCGTAATGGATTCTTGCGATGACGGTTGAGAAGGGCGCGCAGGCTCGACCGTCGACGTCGCTTCGATTGCTCTGGCCGGGGCTGGCCTCCTGATGATAAAGACAGAAGGTGTTGAAAGCTTTTCCATTTCGACGCCGCCGCTGAGCCAGATGAGCTCATCGCGCGCGTGGGCCACAGTCAAAGCATCGCGGGTATCGGCAAGCAGGCCCGAGGCGAAATTCGCCGACTCTACATCGGCTGCCTTGTAATCGATAGACGCCGTCCGGGTGACGTGAATGGTCAAATGATAGAGCTGCTGCTCTCGCCGGAAAGCCACTTCGTTGCCTTTCGAATCGCTCAAGGGGAAAACTTCGTAGCCACTGCGGGTCAAAATCTTGCTGAAGATCTCGCTCATCGACAGCCCTGTCGTCGGCTCTGTGCTGACCAGATCCAGACGCATAGGTGCTTGTCCCGAGTCGACCGGCGCCAGCGCCATTGTCGCTTGATCGTCGACGTGAACCACCGGGGTCACCGGTAGCAATCGCAAAGGGTCGGATAATTCGCGAGGAGACATAGGGAAACGGCTGGCGACATCGCCAGTGCTGCTCGCGGTCGGGCTGCTCCAGCGCTCGAGTGTGGCTGCCACTACTTGCAGACCGTGGCTGGTCGGTAAATTCCTCGGATTGGCGCGCTCAAACAAGGCTCTGGCGACACTCAGCGAGGAAGCAGCAGAAAAGTTGGGGAACGCGGCAGCAATGGATTGAGCGATCGGTCGTTCAAACAACGGCCCTGTGACGTTCCATCCCACGGGCGAGGGCGTTGCTGGCGCGAGGACGGGGGAAGGGCTTGCGCGGGTGATCGCAACAGCTTTTACCGGTTGTATCCAGGGCTTGGATGCCAATATGGATTCAAAATAATCGAAGCTGTCCGGCCATTGGGCGTAATGAATCATCGCGGTGTTTTCACTCACACCGGGCAAGGTTCTGTAATACAGGTTGCCGATGCGAATACATCCTTCGGGGTGTGGCCTTTGATTGCCCCAGGTCAGCCATAGGTGCGGATTGAGTAGCGGCACCGCCACGGTGTCGTCCAGTCGTGGACGCTTGGCGGAGCTGGACGTTGCGTCGTTCTGCGGATCCGCAGCGGTTTTTGTTGCACTGACATTTTCAGGACGCTCACGCCAGCGTGTCGAACCTTCGATTCGCTGAAGCTTGGGGCCATTGGGCGTTAACAGTCGTCCGCTCATTGCCTGTAATCCACCGTTTTCCAGGGTCGCGACCATCACGGTGCCGAGGCTTTCCAGGTCGACGTATTTCCTTCCAGTCGAATCATGGCGAATGCCGTCCGCGTCCGCCGCGCTCAATGTATCCGCATGTTTTTTCGGAATGAGCAGTTGTGTCAGACGCACCGTCTGCAAGTGCAGCGGTATTTGTACATCCCACCCTTTATCTGACGCAGGCAGCGATTGCGAATGTTTTTGCCACTGAGGTTTGCCTGGGATTTTTTTCAGTGTCAGAAGATGGCTTTGCGTGGAGGTGGTCTGGACCTCGAAATGCCCGTCGTCGTTTTGTCTGACCCGGACAGCGCCGATACCGTCAATGTTGGCGCACAGGTCGCGACTCCCGTTGACGAAGAACAAACCGGAATCCCCGATCGGAACCAGTCTCCCCTTGAACACTTCCATGTCTGGCGGAAACTCGGAAGGTCCCTTTTGCACGGCCGGAATTTCCTTGACGATGACCACGGATTGTTCGTCAGCAAGAGGATCTGTCGCCACGTCAGCGCGGCTTGGCTCTGTGGCGCTGTCTATCTTTGCTAACGCAATCTCGGGATGTACGGCGCTGACAGGGTGCAATAGGCCGGAAGGATCATCCGGGGTGATGCGCGGCGGCGGTTCGTGCTCGGTGCCGAGCGCCGGGGTGGTATCCAGCGCAGTGCCCAGCGTCGTGCCGGGATTGGGTTTTCCGTCAATGGTTTTCGTTGTCTTGCCCACGTTGATCTCCAGTTAATGACGCGCAGATCAATTTGCGAGACGCGGCCGTGCGGGTAAGCGCCCAGCGTCCGGGCGACGCGTGGCGGGTGTCCGGTCTGCTCTGTTGATCAGGTTGTTTGCCTGGTCAGCCGAAAGGCTGCTGGCAATGGCAGGAGATTAACGAGGGATTTTTCGGCCGAGATATACATAGTTATATCTGTGTTGCCGGTTGTTGCGCGATGTTCAGTCGGGTTCGGGCAGCCATGCCGAGCATCGTTGTGACGCCGCTCGGCATGGCCAGAACCCCTGCGGGATCAGTGACTGCTCAGCAACGAAGCCGCGCCGGCGCCGCCGAACAGCGTGGCGCTGATACGGTTGAACCAACTCTGGCCTTTGCCACTGCGCAGATAGCGCGCGGCACCATGGGCGCCGAGGCCGTAGGTCAATTTGCACATCAGGTCGAGCAAGGTCCACGTCGCAATCATGATCAGCAGCTGCGGCAGAAACGGTTGCTCGGCGCTGAGAAACTGCGGCAGAAATGCGGCGAAAAACAGGATGTCTTTCGGATTGCTCGCGCCGAGAACGAAGGCTCGACCGAACAGGGCGCGAAAACGTGGAATTGCTGCGGCCTGCGGTACTTCAGCGCCGACCGAAGGCTGACGCGACTGCTGCCAGCTCTGCCAGGCGAGATAGAACAAGTACAGGGCACCGACGATTTTCAGCGCGCTGAACAGTTGTTCCGAGGCCAACAGTAAGGCGCCCAGACCCAATGCCGAGGCGCTGAGCAGACAAATCGACGCGGTCACGCCACCGAGAAACGCCGGGTAAGAGCGACGCAAACCGTAATTCAGACTGTTGCTGATCATCAGCAACGACAGTGGCCCGGGGATCAGGATCACCACCAATGCAGCGCCGCTGAACAGCAGCCAGGTTTCCAGACTCATCACTTTCCTCCTTTTTGTTGTATTGAAAAATGCACAAAAGCCCCACCCGTGAGGGTGAGGCTGTGTTGAAGCCTGAACCGCCGGACGCTTACAGGAAGATGAACTTGGCGATGAAGATCGCGCAGAGCACCCACAGACTGACGGAAATTTCCTTGTACTTGCCAGTACCGGCCTTCAACGCGACGTAGGTGATGAAGCCCAATGCGATGCCGTCGGCGACCGAGAAGGTCAAGGGCATCATGATCGCGGTCACGATTGCCGGGATCGCGTCAGTGGCTTCGTCCCATTCGATGTGAGCCATGCCGCCCATCATCAGCATCGCAACGTAAATCAGTGCACCGGCGGTGGCGTAAGCGGGAATCATGCCGGCCAGCGGTGCGAAAAACATTGCCGCTATAAATAGCACACCTACGGTCACTGCGGTAAGACCAGTCCGACCACCAGCGGCGACGCCAGCAGCACTTTCCACATAGCTTGTTACCGGCGGAACCCCGACCACGGCACCAAAAACGCTGGACGCACTGTCGGCTTTCATTGCGCGGGAGAGATTTTCGATACGGCCGTCAGCGTTCACCAGATTGGCGCGCTGGGCAACGCCCATCAGCGTGCCGGCGGTATCGAACATGTGCACGAAGAGAAAGGCCAGCACTACGCTGATCATGCTGACGTTGAATACGCCCGCAACGTTCATGGCCATCCAGGTCGGCGCCAGACTTGGCGGCGCGGACATGATGCCTTCGTAATGAACAAGGCCCAGACCCCAACCGGCCAGGGTGACCGTAATGATGCTGATGAGGATTGCACCGAACACGCGGTGGTAGCTGAGGATTGCGATCATCAAGAAGCAGATGGCGGCGAGCAGCGGGCCAGGCTCGCGCAGGGAACCGAGTTTGATCAGCGTAGCCGGACTGTCGACGACGATGCCTGCGGTTTTCAAACCGATCAGGCCGAGGAACAGGCCAACGCCGGCGCCCATGGCAAAGCGCAGGCTGACCGGAATGCTGTTGAGCAGCCATTCGCGAATCCGCGAGAAGGTCAGAATCATGAACAATACGCCGGAGACAAACACCGCACCGAGCGCGGTTTCCCAGTTGTAGCCCATCGTGCCGACGACGGTGTAGGTGAAGAAAGCGTTGAGGCCCATGCCCGGCGCGAGGCCAACCGGCCAGTTCGCATAAAGCCCCATGAGCAGGCAGCCCAGCGCGGCGGCGATACAGGTGGCGACGAAGGCTGCACCATGGTCGATCCCGGCATCGGCCATGATGTTGGGGTTGACGAAAATGATGTAGGCCATGGTGATGAAGGTTGTCAGACCGGCGATCAGCTCGGTCTTCACCGTGGTGCCATGCAAGCTGAGTTTGAACAGGCGCTCAAGCAAGCCAGTGCGTAATGGCGGCGAGAGATCCAGCGGCGATGCTTCGGATTTGCGGCTTTCCACAGCGAGTACTCCTCAAGAGTTTTATTGTTATTTCCAGGGCCGGACCCATGAGGGGTGGCAGCGGCCCTTTGAGGCATACGCGAATTTGTTGACCATGCGGTCAGGAACTCGCACGCTGTGGATTATGCTTTTGTGTACAAATAAAGCAAATATTGTTTTTGGTTTTGTTTACGAAAGTCCCGTCGATATAGATATATCGCCGCCGAAGGCCCCTTCGCGAGCAGGCTCGCTCCCACATTGAAATGCGTTCCCCTGTGGGAGCGAGCCTGCTCGCGAATAGATCAGCCAATCACCCAAGAACTGTCTGGCTGTTCCCCAACGCCAGATTCACCGTCAACCAGCCATCCACCGCCGCTTCCCCAGCCTCGGCAAACACCCGCTCCAGCAATTTCACCTGCTCACGACGCAGTGCCTGTTCAAACTTCGCGCCTTCCACGGTCAGTTCCAGCAGGCGCTTACGCTTGTCGGTCGTGGCGGCGACGCTGTCGACCAGTTGCATTTCCTGCAATTGCCGCAGCGGCATGTTCAACGCCTGTTTGCTCACCCCGAGCAAGGCCAGCAATTCCTTCACACTCAGATTCGGATAGCGCGCGATGAAAAACACGATGCGCTGATGCACCCGCGACAGTCCGCGACGTTCCAGCATTTCATCAGCCTTAGCCGTGAAAGCCTGATAGCCGAAGAAAAACGCTTCCATCGCCTGCTGTTGGCTGGCAGGATTTTTAAGGTCAAGCATGTTGACGTACTCGCTAAAGCTGGCGTAATTTCAGTCAACCAGTTTGACTCATTTTTCAGACGCCTAGCTACCGGTGACTTCCATGGCTTTTTCCGAACGTGTCTCGCGCCTTAAAAGTTCTTTGATCCGTGAAATCCTCGCCGCTGCTCAGCGTCCAGAGGTGATGTCGTTCGCCGGCGGCTTGCCCGCCGAAGCCATGCTGCCGAAAGTCGACTGGGCCGACATGCCGCTGTCGCTCGGCCAGTACGGCATGAGCGAAGGCGAGCCGGCATTGCGTGAAGCCCTGGCCGCAGAGGCGCGAGCGCTTGGCCTCGATTGCACCGCAAGTCAGGTGCTGGTGGTCAGCGGCTCTCAGCAGACACTGGATCTGGCCGCCAAGTTGTACATCGACAAAGGCACGGAAATCCTTCTGGAAGCGCCAACCTATCTGGCGGCACTGCAAATTTTCCAGTTGTTTGGCGCCGATTGCCTGACCGTGGCGCAAGAATCCGATGGCCCGAATCTCGCGCATTTGCGCACGCGTCTGGAACAGCATCGCCCGGCGTTCGTCTACCTGATCCCGACGTTCCAGAATCCATCTGCTGTGCGCTACAGCGAAGCCAAACGCGCGGCGGTCGCTGCATTGCTGGACGAGTTTGGTGTGACGTTGATTGAAGACGAGCCCTATCGCGAACTGACTTTCGACGGCGGCAGTGCCAAACCCATCGCCGCCCGCTTGCACACATCCAGCTGGATCTACACCGGCACCGTGTCGAAAACTCTGCTGCCGGGGCTGCGCGTCGGCTATCTGATTGCCAGCCCGGATCTGTTCCCGCATTTGCTCAAGCTCAAGCAATCGGCGGATCTGCACACGAACCGCATCGGCCAGTGGCAGGCGCTGCAATGGATCGGCAGTGAAAAATATCAGCAGCATCTGCGCGAGTTGCGCGGCTTTTATCGGCAGCGGCGCGATGCATTTCAAGCGGCGCTGGTTACGCATTTCGCCGATCTGGCGGACTGGCAAATGCCCCAGGGCGGACTTTTTTTCTGGCTCACCCTCAAGCAGCCGCTGGACACGCGCACGTTGCTGGATGATGCGTTGGCCCATGATGTCGCGTTTATGCCGGGTGAGCCGTTTTTCCCCGAGCCGGATAACCATCACGGCCACTTGCGCTTGAATTTCAGCCACATCGATCCGGCGCGACTGGATGAAGGGTTGAAGCGATTGGCGGCGGTGGTGCGGCGGGCGCAGCTAGAAAACGCGGCCTGAAAACAAATAAACCGGCGTATGCGCCGGTTTATTTTTGTCTGAAATTCGCTGTGTCTGTGCGCGCCTCATCGCTGGCAAGCCAGCTCCCACAGTGATCTGTGGCGTTCACAAAACTTGTGGGAGCTGGCTTGCCAGCGATAGGGGCATCAGCCACACCCCTTAAACATCAGACTGCAGCAAAGCGCTTGTCCAGATAATCAATAATCACCTTCGACTCATACATCCACGTCGTCTGCCCGTTTTCTTCAATTCGCAGGCATGGCACTTTGATCCGGCCACCCTGTTCCAGCAGCGTCTGGCGGTCCTGCTCGTTGTTTTTCGCGTCTTTGAGCGCCACCGGTACATTCAGGCGATGCAGCGTGCGGCGGGTCTTCACGCAGAACGGGCAGGCGTGGAATTGGAACAGCGTCAGATCCTTCGCGGCCGCGTCCACCTGCGCTTGAGCAGCGGCGGGGCGCTTTTTCTTGCCGGGGCGGGTGATGAAATCGATGAAGATAACCAGTTGGCCGAGGCCGACACGAAGCGCTTTGACGAACACGTTGAAAGCCTCACGATGCATGTTGAGAAAGGCGCGCAGCTTACCCGATTTTTCACGGGCGAAAAAAAACCGGCGATGAATGCCGGTTTTCTTCGTACCGCGGGATTACTTGATCAGGCTGAGAAACTCGCTGCGGGTAGCCGCGTTTTCACGGAATTCACCCAGCATCACCGAAGTGATCATCGACGAATTCTGCTTCTCGACACCGCGCATCATCATGCACATGTGTTTGGCTTCGATCACGACCGCCACGCCCAGCGCACCCGTTACTTGCAACACGGCATCGGCGATCTGGCGGCTCAGGTTTTCCTGAATCTGCAGGCGACGCGCATACATATCGACGATCCGCGCGACCTTCGACAGGCCCAACACTTTGCCGCTCGGGATGTACGCCACATGCGCCTTGCCGATGAACGGCAGCAGGTGATGTTCGCACAACGAGTACAACTCGATGTCCTTGACCAGCACCATTTCGCTGTTGTCGGAGCTGAACAGGGCACCATTGGTGACCTCTTCGAGCGTCTGTTCATAACCGCGGCAGAGGTACTGCATGGCTTTGGCGGCACGCTTTGGCGTGTCGAGCAGGCCCTCGCGGGAGACGTCCTCGCCCAATTGGCCGAGGATCGCGGTGTAATTCTGTTCCAGTGTCACAGAGCTTTTTTCCGTATGGGTTCTAGAGGGGTACGGTTTCTGTCTGTACCCATTTTTACCAATGAACCTTGATCAAGCCCCCGTCGTCACTCCAGTCCTGACTGGGAACAATCCCTTAGGAAGTCGAAGTGACATCTGCACGTTGCGGCCAAGCTGATTCTGGATGAACTCGAGGTTCATGCGGGTCATGGGCCTTATGGTAGCGCAAGTATGCCATTTGTTGTATTGCTGTCTAGGTTTGATCTTCGTAGCGACAAGGGCCCACCTAAAGTGTTTCCGCTCATGGTTGCCAATGAAGCCTGTCCGTCCCAGACTGGCGATTACCTTGCAGTATCCATTGTCGGTGCCGAAGCACTTCACGGTTCACTCATCTTGGGAGCGAATCGGCGCAGGTCTGCGCGTTTTCGCACGGCAATTCGTAGCAACCAGTCCACGCTCAAAATTTGCTTCGTGTATGACGATCCAATCGGTGCTCTTCACTTGATACCTACTTCTAAAACAACCGTTGCTCGCCCGTAGTGTGAGCTGCTTGTTAATAAAAGTATTCCTTTTTGATTTCTGAAGTAGGATGCTGTACGGATTCCTTGGCGCTTGTGTAAAAGGACAAAACAAGTGTCAAATATATCGCTGCGCCAACCAATAATTTTCCATTGCTAAGTTCACTTTTTATATTTTTTGAAGAGCCGAAAGAGATTGCGCAATATGCAATCAAATGCAATGGGAGAAAAAACCTGGTCTCAATTGCCCCGGGTGTAATAGCGAGCGCAGGTAATAATAATAAACTTAGCCATAAGACGCTTCGAAATGTTTCCGGCCACGCTTTGTGCCTAGCGATTATGAGCAGGATAAAAAATATACCAAGAACGCAAACCGCAATGCTTGCGAAGGAGCGAATATTGCGATCTCTCGAAGGTTTAGTGGTGTATGGGTCTGGGTCCCGTATATCCATGCCGTTGATAAAATGTTTAGCATAAATTCTAGCGAAAGTGATTGGATGATTAATGATGGTGGTTAGCATCTTTGATACGCTGATGTCTCCCTGATCCAAACCAAATTCTTCAAATACGCGCTCACCCAAAGGGTCTAGATAATAAATAGGATATATCGCGCCGCTTGCGGGGATGTAGCCTGTCTCGTACCTTTGTATGGTTACGCCCCACTTTAACTGGTTGGCGTACAGTGAGGTTTTTTTGTCATCAGTGATGACAAATGGTGATGGGAGATTGAGATGTTTGATGTTAATCATTATCTGCGGTAGCGAGGCAAAAGCCGCACCTGAGACAAAGATAGCTGTAAATAAAAAATTTTCGATATGGGTTCTTTTTTTGAGGGTAACGAAGGGGATGATTGGAACCAATATTAGCAGCGGAAATAAGTATATTGTTCGAGCGTTATAGGCGCCATACGCCATTATTCCCGCAAGAAACAAGAGTATCAGCGGAGAAAGTATGTTGTTTTGCTGTGAAGATTTCAATATGAGATAAAGGGAGGCTATTATCATGCATAAGGCTGGCAGGTCGCTTAGCGGATGCGCCAGCAGACCTGGGAAAAATATCGCCACCAATATTGGAGGGGCTATCCGGCGGTATAAAGATGTCTTGCCACCGATAAGTTCTGTAAATACATAAGGCAGCATAATAGAAAGCGTGTAACTGAATAGTGCTGCTTGTATAACATATAATCCCAGGTAGCCTGTAGCCGGAAATGTCTCGAATATAAATCTAGGAAAAGCCAGTATTAGGGGATAAAAAAAACCTCGCATGGTTTTGGGGAAATCCATGTTCAGTATTAAGGAGCTGTAATGCCAGTAGGCGTTAGAGTCACCTACGAACTTGATCGCGCCGATGCTCAGCTGAGCAACGAAAATAACGATTAAGGTCCCTACAAATGCCGCAAGTATTTCTTGGCGCTGAATAGCTCGGATCATATTCTGGAATTTATAGTTGTGATTGGTATTGTATGTGTCAATGTCCATTCGTATTGTTCCGAAATTTTAAGTCGTGCGCGATAGCAATTCTGTGTTCTAAAATGGTGCAATGCCGCCATAATACTACATTTTTGCGGTTGTTTATCGAACTTCATCAAGCATTGTCAGGATCTTTCTTGCGAAGAGACGTGAAATTACGATCCATTATAATAGCTCTCGGATCATGCGGGATTGGCAAAAAATATAGGCAAATTGTGCTCGTTTGCCTCGTGTCAACCATGTCGAAATAAATCGGGATAATGGGATAGGAAAGCGCTGTAAAAAGCGAACACCAGCACGCATGTGCGAACGTGGGCTGCGCTCCTTTGCCCTCACTTGTCAGGAGCCGCGCTCGCGCTAAAGCCCACCCGGTAGCCGGCGCAAGCACAATGTGATTCAGTCATGCTATGGAAAGAGATAGGTCCCGTTGGACAATGCGTCACCGTGCGCGACGTTTAGCTTGAAAATTGGCGCACGGAGGTCTTGAAGCCTTGTCACCAAGTTTACGCCACTAATGTGTCGTACCAAGCCCAAGTCTTTTTTATCGGAAAGGGCGAGAAAGGACTGCAGCTTGCCTGGTTTTGACCTCGGTGGCTGAAGCTTTGCGGCCATGGACGCGGCGGCCGGGAGCTGTCGATAGAGC
Source organism: Pseudomonas fluorescens (assembly GCF_900636825.1). NCBI lineage: Bacteria > Pseudomonadati > Pseudomonadota > Gammaproteobacteria > Pseudomonadales > Pseudomonadaceae > Pseudomonas > Pseudomonas fluorescens. The sequence continues at coordinate 1,862,686 of NZ_LR134318.1, forward strand.
TTCGGACCTGAATTAATTGGAATTAATTTTTGCTGGAAACTACAATGCCGGGTTTTGTATCCGCTTATCGTGCGGGTTTTAATACAGTTTTGACTAGGGAATTACTTAATGGGCTCGAGTGTTTCGTTTGAGTTGATGTCGAAACAGGCCTCGTCAGGAAGCAAGTCTGTAATTGATAATCAACATTTAAGCTATCGCCCTGATATCGACGGAATGCGTGCGCTTGCAATTCTCGCGGTTGTGATATATCACGCGTTCCCACAATTTGCTACGGGCGGATTTGTCGGGGTTGATATTTTTTTTGTAATTTCAGGATATCTGATATCTAGCATAATATTTAAAGGCGTGTCGGCAAATGATTTTAGTCTTGTTGATTTTTATGAGCGACGCGTCAGGCGGATATTTCCGGCGCTCCTGCTCGTGCTATTTTCCACTTTTATAACGGGAGCAGTGGTTTTGATGGGGGGGGAGTATGTGACCCTTTCAAAGCATATTATCGCAGGTATCAGCTTTGTGCAGAACTTGGTAATGTACACCGAGTCTGGTTACTTTGATGCGACCGTCGAAACAAAGCCTCTTATGCATTTGTGGTCATTAGGCATCGAAGAGCAATTTTATCTGCTGTTTCCAGTTTCTATAATTATTTTTTCTAAGCTCGGAATTCGAAAACTTTGCGCGCCTGCGCTTGCACTGGCATGCGTGTGTTCATTTGGTTTCGGTTTATATTATATGTCCGACATGCCGGCAGGCGTTTTTTTTCTACCACAGTTTAGAGTTTGGGAGCTGCTGTTTGGTAGTTTGTTAGCTTATATGACCGTTTTCAATGCCCACCATTTGCGTATATTCATGACGAAGCCTGTTTGCAACAGTGCCTCGCTCGTGGGGAGCGGGCTACTGATCGCAGCAGTCTCTCTTATCGATAAAAATAAGCAATTTCCCGGTTACTGGGCGCTGCTTCCCGTCCTAGGCTCTACTTTGTTAATCTTTTCGGGGCCGGACGCGTGGGTCAATAAGAGGATACTTGCTTCACGCTGGTTGATTTTTATCGGTCTGATCAGTTATCCACTGTATCTATGGCATTGGCCCATTTTCTCGTTTTGCTACATATTTCTGTCCGGTACACCCAGCGTTACATTGAGAGTCGCTTTAGTTGTCTCAGCGGTAATATTGGCATGGTTGACGTACAGGTTTGTTGAACTGCCCTTGCGCCGATACATATCTGGTCGTGTAGCTGTAAAATCTCTAGTCTGGCTGGCGATTTCGTTCACGGGCGTTGCCGCAATAACCATTTTACAACAGGGTTTCCCGCTTCGTCATGACGAAAAGCAACAGTTTGCCGACTACTTTGAAAATTCAAAACCTGATTGGCGTTATTTTAAAGCCAATGATATTCCAGGGAAATTCAGATATGATTGTGACTGGTACAACATGGATGCCTTCATTAGAGGGTCGGCGTCGAATACGCCAGTTCCTAACATAGCGGAAAAATGCTTCAAGTCCAAAAGCGATAAAAAAATCATGTTTTGGGGGGATTCTCACGCACAGCAATATATTTATGGGGTGACACATGAGTTGCCCAGAGATATAGCGATTCTCAGTGTTGCGAGCTCGGGGTGCCTGCCAAATCTTCCTGATTTTGATGCATCGGCTGCTGAGTATTGCAAAAAATCAAATAAATTTGCGATTCAGGCGATAAAGGATCAGAAACCCGATGTGGTCATCATAGCTCAGGTGCTTTGGCACGATGTGTCGAGTAGTCTGCCTCAACTGGCAGCTGCATTAACCTCTTATGGTGTAAAGCACGTGATAGTTATGGGCCCCGTTCCTCTATGGGACGGTAGGCTTAATCAAATTGTATTGCAGAAATATTGGGGTTCCACGCCGATTTATTTGAAAGACGAGCTCGTCAAAAATGTGTTGGATTCTGATATTTTGCTTAAAGGCAAATATGGCGCTGGGCAGGGAGGCTTTCAATACGTGTCGATGATTGACCTGCTCTGTACTGATAAAGGTTGCCGAACCTATATAGGGGCTGATCGAAAAACTGGAATGACCACATTTGATAATAGCCACCTTTCTCCGGTTGCATCTATTTACACTGCTCAGACTTTATTGGTTCCTTTGATAATAAAAAATATCGAAGAGGAAGAATAGTTATCGCCTTTCAGGATTATTCGTCGCGGCCTTCCATCATGGTGCGTTTGAGCATCACGTAAACCGCGCCGGCGCCACCGTGGCGAGCTTGGCAGGAGCAAAATCCGAGCACTTGCGCGTGCTGCCTCAGCCAGGTGTTGACGTGACTTTTTATCATCGGCCGCTTGCCGTCCAGACGCACTGCCTTGCCGTGGGTGACGCGCACGCAGCGGATTTCGAATTTGGTCGCTTCAGCGAGAAATGCCCAAAGGGTTTCGCGGGCCTTTTCGACGGTCATGCCGTGCAGATCGAGGCTGCCTTCGAACGGGATCTGCCCGACCTTGAGCTTGCGCATCTGGCTTTCCTGCACCCCATCGCGCGCCCACATCAACTCGTCTTCCGGGCCGACGTCGATCACGAACTGATCGGACAGACCATCAACGGTATGGGTGTCAGTGCGCACAGTGGCAGACTGGCGCAGCTTGGCGATCTGCGCGCGGTCAGCCTTGGGTTTGCCGGTGTCGGCGCGGTCGTGCTTGATCGGCTTGACGCCCTGGATCGCACTTTTGAACAGAGAAAAATCGTCGTCTTGCATGTCAGCCTCCGCGAAGGGCGGCCAGTTTACCCAAGTCGAAACAAAACGGCCCGGCAAAAAGCCAGGCCGTGGAGTCAGTCGTGTTTTTTCATCAGGTGCGGGGACATGTTCAGTTCCCGCGATTGCCGTGCGCGACGGCGGCAGCGGCGCCACAGGGCGACACCGAAATACAGAAACAGCAAACCGACCGCCAGAATGATCGCCGAGCCCATCGGCGTCGCATTCAGCTCGCCGAGCGCCGGTGGTCGTCCGAGCAGGCTGGCTGCGCCGGCCATCGCCAGCAACACGCCGAACGTCGCCAATATGGCAGCGAACGCCGCGCCGAAGCGAAAACGCCAGTTGCTTTGGCCTTTGGGCCGCAAGCGGCGTGCGTCAAATCCATCGGATAACTTCATTCCGACCTTCCTCAATGGGTATCGGCCCTTCGACCGGGAGTTGACCGGGTTGTTCCTGAGGCTATGGCATTTGCGGAAAATGAGAGGATTTTGCAGATGAGCGGCGCCGTGAGCCGCCCATCGGAGCCGTCGGTGCGGATCAGATCAAGTCTTGCGTCAAGGCGAGGGTGGCGAAGTTATCGGCCATGATCGCCATCTCCGCTTCCTGAACCCGTTCGGCACTCAGCACGCCGCCCTTGAATGGCAAATCGCGAGTCGCGCAGGCGTCCTCTACCAGCGTGCAGCGGAAACCAAGATTCTTTGCGGCGCGCACCGTGGTGCTGACGCTGGAATGGCTCATGAAACCGCAAACGATCAAGTCCAGCGAGCCAAGGTTCTGCAGGCGATCAAGCAGCTCGGTTCCATGGAACGCGCTCGGCAGCAGCTTGCCGATAATGGTTTCATCGCCGTGCGGTTCGAGGCCGGGGATGAATTCGCCGCGCTCACCCTGCGGATCGAACAGGCCACCGACGGTGCCGAGATGACGCACGTGCACGATCGGCCGACCGGCGGCACGGGCTGCGGCAACCACTTGTTTGATGTTCGCGACGGCCGCGTCCATGCCACTCAGGGCCAGCGGGCCACTGAGATATTCTTTCTGGGCATCGATGATGACCACGGTGGCATGGCTCAGTGTGGCCGCTGCGTAACCGCGACCGCTGAGTTGAAACATCGTTTTTGGAACGGACATTCTGGGGCTCCTCGGGGTGGGGCTTTTGCGACATTGTCCTCTGGCTGAGCGCTTCTGTGAATCGCTACCAACGTAGACGCCGTCGTTACTGGCCTGCAGCCTTGTCAAGTTACACGTTCTGTTCAATAGCTGATGCAAAAAAAAGAAAACTCCTACCCTTGGCGAGATGTTTTTCCCGCGTCGTCGTCGCGCGTTTTGGCTGGTAGAATCGCCAGTCGTTTTTTCTGGAGTTCTACGCCGTGATCACTTCCCGACTTCGTACCCTGCGCGACCACATCCGTTGGGCCGTCAGCCGCTTCCATGGGGAGGATCTGTTTTTCGGCCATGGCACCGACAATGCCTGGGACGAAGCCCGGCAGCTTGTGCTGGGAGCGTTGCACCTGCCTTGGGAAATCGCCGATAGCTATCTCGACTGCGCGTTGGAGGACGACGAACTGGTCAACCTGCAGCGCCTGCTCAAGCGCCGCATCGAAGAACGCATTCCCACGGCTTACCTGCTGGGCGAAGCGTGGTTCTGCGGTATGTCGTTCATTGTCGACGAGCGCGTGTTGATCCCGCGTTCACCGATTGGCGAGCTGATCGAAAACCGCTTCGCACCGTGGCTGGGCAACGAGCCGGCGCGGATTCTCGATCTGTGCACCGGCTCCGGTTGCATCGGTATTGCCTGCGCTTACGAGTTCGAGAACGCCGAAGTGGTGTTGGCGGATCTGTCGTTCCCGGCGCTGGAAGTGGCCAACCGGAACATTGAACGTCATGGCGTCGATACGCGCGTTTACACGGTGCAGGGCGATGGTTTTGATGGCCTGCCGGGGCAGCGTTTCGACCTGATCGTATCGAACCCGCCTTACGTGGACGCGGAAGATTTCGCCGACATGCCGGACGAATATCAGCACGAGCCCGAGCTGGGCCTGGCCTGTGGCGATGATGGTTTGAATCTGGTGCGCCGCATGCTCGCTGAAGCGGCCGATCATCTGACCGAGAAGGGCTTGCTGATTGTCGAAGTGGGCAATAGCCAGGTGCACGTCGAGGCGTTGTACCCGGAGGTTGATTTTGCCTGGCTGGAATTCGAGCGTGGCGGGCATGGTGTGTTCATGTTGACGGCTGAACAGTGCCGCAACCACCAGGCCTTGTTCGCGTCCCGTGTTTAACACCTTAAACGGTCGCAGAGCGTCCTGGTCTGCATTACCACGCAGAGCATGAAGACGATTAGAGCAAAAGATCGCAGCCTTCGGCAGCTCCTACAATGGAATGAGTACATCCTGTAGGGGCTGCCGGAGGCTGCGATCTTTTGATCTACCGGTGCGTAGCAATCCAGATCAACAACCCAGCCTGGAACACCGCGAACGCCACCAGACAGGTAATGGTAAAGCGCAGTCCGGCGTCTTCGCGCTTGAACTTGCTGACTTTTTCTTCCTGCTTCTTCAGCTTCACTTCCTGCTCGGCGAGATTCTGCTCAGCCTGCTGAAGCATCTGCGCCGCTTCCAGAATCTCGACGATCTGCAGCTTTTCGCTGTTCCAGTCGCCGAGCAGATCGCCAACTTGCACAGCCTTGATGCTGCCTTTCAAATGCTGCGCATCAGCGTAAGCGACTTCAAAGCCATGCACGCGCAAAAAATGATCGCGACGCAGGCGGGTGTCTTCGTTCAAGGCATCCTTGTTGTTCAGATCCATCGCGTCGACGGTGTAAGTCGGCCAGCGTTTTTTCGCCCAGTTGATCCCTTGCGCAGCCATATAGCGGCCGATGCCACGGTTCAGCGGTTCGATCTGCAAACCGCTGTCGGGGCCGAAATGCACACGTTTGGCGGCGTGATCGACCCACACGTCCAAGTGATTCTGCTCCTTGCGCACACGCTGACCGGGCAACTTGATCGCCATGCGTAGCAGGCTGCGATCCTTGGCGTTGCGCTCGGCATAGCCGAATTCGACGAAACGCAAGGGCCGGCCGCCGGTGTGTCGATCGGTCTGCAACGGGGCCAGGCGGAGCATCCTGGTGTGCTCGGCATGGACATCCGCCCACGGCAATTCGACCGCTGGCGGTGCGTTTTTTTCAGCGCTGATGTCGGGTGAAGTTTGAGTATCAGTCATAACGGCGAGATCCTGTCCAAGCCCTGCTTGTCGCCAGCGATAGCGCTGGCGACAAAGGCTTATCGGCCGTTTTTGCCGAGACTGGAGGGCAAAACGCAGTTAACTGGCGCGAAGTCCGTCAATAAAATCGATGATCGCCGCGCCCAATTCGGCGGCCAGCGGCAAATTCGGATCCTTGTAAGAAGCCAACTGCCGCTTCATGTCGTTGTGCACGATGCGCAGCACATGGTTCATGCCTTCGATGACCACCAGTTCCGCGTCCGGTTTGGCTGCCTTGAGCAACTTCGCGTCTTCGGTGCCGACCTGGATGTCGTTGCTGCCCTGAACAACCAGTGCCGGAATCTTCAATTGCGCGAACGCCTTCGCCGGATCCTGGCGGAACAGCGAGATCAGGTACGGCTGTACGCTCGGGCGGAAAATCACCTGCAACGGCTGCGGCACATCGGCATCGGTATGGCCAGCCTTGAGGCTGTCGAGCAATTGGTTGCTGCGCAACATCAACGGCGGCGGCAGGCTGCGAGCCAGTTGCTCGCGGATCACCTGATCGACCGGGCGTGCGCTGCCGGACAGGGAAATCAGCGCGGCGGCATCGACGCCGGGCGCGGCCAGCGTGGCAATCATTGCGCCTTCGCTGTGGCCCAGCAGGATCAACGGGCCGAAGCGCGGATCAGCCTTGAGCTTGCGCGCCCAGGCCTGAGCGTCGGCCACATAGGCTTCCACTGACAAATTACGCTCGTCCGGGGTCGCCGGCAGACTCGCCGCAACCCCGCGCTTGTCATAACGCACGCTGGCGATGTTGTGTTTGGCCAGCACCCACGCCAGCCGTTTCAGGCTGTCGTTGCGCCCGCCGTCGGGGTTGTTGCCGTCGCGATCGGTAGGACCGGAGCCAGAAATAATCAGGACAACGGGCACCGGGCTGTCGGACTTTGGCAGTAGCAACGAGCCGAAAAGCTCGCCGCTACCGGTATCCAAAGTTACCGGGCGTTGTAGGACCGTCGCTTGGGCAAAGCCCGTGAAGAGGGTAAGACTCAAGATCAAAACTCGCAGCATCATCGCGCCATCATTTGCCAAGGTGCCGGTTGGACTCACCCGCACCGCTAAGGTTCGAGGATGAACTACTCGGTTAGCCTGCGTATACTGGCGCGCATCACGAATTCGGGTTTGATTTCACGGAGCGTCCTGCATGTCCGGCAATACCTACGGCAAGTTGTTCACTGTCACCACCGCTGGCGAAAGCCATGGTCCGGCGTTGGTCGCCATTGTCGACGGCTGCCCGCCGGGCCTGGAGATTTCCCTTGAAGACTTGCAGCGCGATCTCGATCGCCGCAAGCCCGGCACCAGCCGCCACACCACCCAGCGCCAGGAAGCGGATGAAGTCGAAATACTGTCCGGCGTGTTTGAAGGGCGCACCACTGGTTGCTCGATTGGCCTGTTGATCCGCAACACCGACCAGAAGTCCAAAGATTACTCGGCGATCAAGGATCTGTTTCGCCCGGCCCATGCCGACTACACCTACCACCACAAATACGGCGAGCGCGACTACCGTGGCGGTGGCCGCAGTTCGGCGCGCGAAACCGCGATGCGGGTGGCCGCCGGTGCGATTGCGAAGAAATATCTGGCCAGCCAGGGCATCGTCATTCGTGGCTACATGAGCCAGCTCGGCCCGATCGAAATCCCGTTCAAGACCTGGGATTCGGTGGAGCAGAATGCGTTCTTCAGTGCAGATCCAGACAAAGTCCCTGAGCTGGAAGCCTACATGGATCAGTTGCGTCGCGATCAGGACTCGGTCGGAGCAAAGATCACCGTCGTTGCCGAAGGCGTGATGCCCGGCCTCGGCGAGCCGATTTTCGACCGCCTCGACGCGGAACTGGCCCACGCGCTGATGAGCATCAACGCAGTCAAGGGCGTGGAAATCGGCGCCGGTTTTGCCTCGGTCGCGCAGCGCGGCACCGAGCATCGCGATGAAATGACCCCGGAAGGTTTCCTCACCAACAACGCCGGCGGCATCCTTGGCGGCATTTCCTCCGGTCAGCCGATCGTTGCGCATCTGGCGCTGAAACCGACGTCGAGCATTACCACCCCGGGCCGTTCGATCGATGTCGATGGCAACCCGGTCGACGTCATCACCAAGGGCCGTCATGACCCGTGCGTCGGCATCCGCGCCACGCCGATTGCCGAAGCGATGATGGCCATTGTGCTGATGGATCACCTGCTGCGTCATCGCGGGCAGAACGTCGATGTGCGCGTGAGCACGCCGGTGCTGGGTCAGCTCTGATGGCTGCCTTTATCGCCGTCGCGGCATAACTGGCGTGGCGGCGCTCCCTTACTGGCGACTGTCCAGTTTCTATCTGTTCTATTTCGCCTTGCTTGGTTCGACAGCGCCGTTTCTGGCGCTGTATTTCGACCACCTTGGCTTCAGCGCCGCGCGCATCGGCGAGCTGGTGGCGATCCCGATGCTGATGCGCTGCGTGGCGCCGAACATCTGGGGCTGGCTGGGTGATTACACTGGCAGGCGGCTGGCCATCGTGCGCTTCGGTGCGGTGTGCACGCTGCTGACGTTTGCGCTGATATTCGTCAGCAAAACCTACGCCTGGCTGGCGATGGTCATGGCGTTGCATGCGTTCTTCTGGCACGCGGTGCTGCCGCAGTTCGAAGTCATCACCTTGGCGCATTTGCAGGGCCAGACATCGCGCTACAGTCAGATTCGCCTGTGGGGCTCGATCGGTTTCATCATCACCGTGGTTGCGCTGGGCCGTCTGTTCGAATGGCTGAGCCTCGATATCTATCCCGTCGCGCTGGTGCTGATCATGGCCGGCATCGTGCTCAGCAGTCTGTGGGTGCCGAACGCACAGCCACCGCAAGGCACGCGGCCGAATGGCGACGGCTTCCTCAAGCAACTGCGCAGTCCCGGCGTGCTGGCGTTTTATGGCAGCGTGGCGCTGATGCAGATGAGCCACGGCCCGTATTACACCTTTCTGACTTTGCACCTTGAGCGCCTCGGCTACAGTCGCGGCACCATCGGCATGCTCTGGGCCGTGGGGGTCGTGGCAGAAGTGCTGATGTTCATGGCGATGAGCCGGATTCTCGCGCGGTTTTCCCTGCGCCGCGTGCTGCTGGCGAGTTTCCTGCTGGCGGCGCTGCGCTGGTTGCTGCTCGGTTCGCTCGCAGAATTCCTCTGGGTGCTGCTGTTTGCGCAGATTCTCCACGCGGCGACCTTCGGCAGTTTCCACGCCGCAGCGATCGCATTCGTGCAGCGCAGCTTCGGCGCTCGCCAGCAAGGGCAGGGCCAGGCGCTATATGCCGCACTGGCCGGCACCGGCGGTGCGCTGGGCGCGTTGTATTCCGGTTACAGTTGGAACGCGCTTGGCGCGCCATTGACCTTTAGTATTGCCAGCCTCGCAGCGCTCGCGGCTGCCGTTATCATTGCCACCCGTATGCAAGAGGACAGGCCATGAGCCTTACGCGTGAACAACTCGCCCAGCAAATCGTCGACGCCGGGCGCTTCCTTTATGGTCGCGGCTGGTCGCCGGCCACCAGCAGCAATTATTCGACGCGCCTGTCGCCGAGCGAAGCGTTGCTGACGGTGTCAGGCAAGCACAAGGGGCAGTTGGGGCTGGACGATGTGCTCGCCACCGACCTGTCCGGCAACAGCCTGGAACCGGGCAAAAAACCGTCCGCCGAAACCCTGTTGCACACTCAGCTTTACCGCTGGCGCGCGGAAATCGGCGCGGTGCTGCATACCCATTCAGTCAATGCCACGGTGCTGTCGCGCCTGACCCCGGCGGATTTTATCGAGTTCGAAGACTACGAACTGCAAAAGGCCTTCAGCGGCATTTCGACCCATGAATCGCGGGTACGCGTGCCGATTTTCGACAACGATCAGGATATCGCGCGCCTCGCCGCCAAGGTGCAGCCGTGGCTCGACGCCCATCCCGATTGCGTCGGTTACCTGATTCGCGGCCACGGCCTCTACACTTGGGGCGCGCAGATGAACGATGCGCTGCGGCAGATCGAGGCCTTTGAATTTCTGTTCGAATGCGAGCTGAAAACCCGCAGCGTCATGAACCGCCAAGGCTGACTTCACCAGAAGCCGCCCATATGCCTGATGAAAATGCTGTGCCCGACCGGTCTGCAAGAACCGGACGGCAAGGCCGATACCGAGGAATTGCCCCATGAGCAGCCTGTCCGTTTACCACGTTGAAAGCCCTGAAATTCCCAACAAGGTGCTGACCCATTTCGAAGACATCGCTTCGACCCTGGCCGAACAGGGCGTGCGCTTTGACCGCTGGCAAGCGGCCGCGAAGATTCAGCCCGGCGCCACCCAGGAAGAAGTCATCAGCGCTTACCAGGAGCAGATCGACAAGCTCATGACCGAGCGCGGCTACGTCACCGTTGACGTCATCAGCCTGAACAGCGATCACCCGCAAAAAGCCGAATTGCGCGCCAAATTCCTTGAAGAACATCGCCATGGCGAGGACGAAGTCAGATTTTTCGTCGCCGGCCGTGGGCTGTTTACTTTACACATCGACGATTATGTCTACGCCGTACTCTGCGAAAAGAACGATCTGATCTCGGTGCCGGCCGGCACCAAGCATTGGTTCGACATGGGCGAGCATCCGCATTTCGTGGCGATCCGTCTGTTCAACAACCCCGAAGGCTGGGTTGCCAATTTCACCGGCGAAGACATTGCCGGTCGTTTCCCGCGTCTGGAGGACTGAACCGTGGCGATCAAAGTTATCCTCACCGACATCGAAGGCACCACCAGTGCGGTGAGTTTCGTCTTCGACGTGTTGTTTCCTTACGCGGCCAAACATCTGCCGGATTTTGTTCGGACCAACGCCGCGCGTGCCGATGTCGCTGAGCAACTCGACGCGGTACGTTATGAAAGCAATGAGCCGCACGCCGACGTCGATCGGGTGGTGAACATCCTGTTGAGCTGGATTGCCGAAGACCGCAAGGCCACGCCGCTCAAGGCTTTGCAAGGCATGGTCTGGGCGCAGGGTTATGAGGCCGGACAATTGAAAGGGCACGTTTACCCGGACGCCGTTGAAGCGCTGCGACGTTGGCATGCCTCCGGTTATCAACAGTTTGTGTATTCGTCGGGTTCGATACAGGCACAGAAGCTCATATTCGGCTGCTCGGAGGCGGGCGATCTGACGCCGCTGTTCAACGGCTATTTCGACACCACGTCGGGCCCCAAGCGCGAGGCGCAGTCGTACCGCACTATCCAGCAGGCGATTGGCGTTGAAGCGGAGGACATCCTGTTTCTTTCGGACATCGTCGAAGAACTCGATGCCGCCCAATCCGCCGGCCTGAAAACCTGCGGTCTGGCCCGCGAAGGCGGGGAACTGGGCGGGCATGTCACCGTCAACAGCTTCACCGCCATCGAACCGGAAGCGTTCTGAAAAAACCGATCCCCTGTAGGAGCTGACGAGTAAAACGAGGCTGCGATCTTTTAATACTGTGAGAATCAAAAGGATCGCAGCGTGCCGCAGCTCCTACACACAAATAAAACAGGCCGTGAAGCACATGCTCCACGGCCTGTTTTGTTTAATACAGATTAAAGCGAGTGATACGTCGGCAGGGCAAAACGCTGCTGGCTCTGCAGCATGGCAATTTGCGGCAACTCGCTAGCCTGTTCGGCCAGGTCACGGCGGATCGCGCTGATCGCCCACGACAGTTGGTCACCCGCATGCAGTTGCTGATACGAGAGTGCGCGCTTGAACACTTTGCCGTCGCTGCTACGCAGAGTCAGAAGAATGCCACCGTCAGGACGTGGCGCAGTGCTGACTTCGTAGTTGGAGAACAGCGATGTAAATTTTTCTTGAATCAGGCTCATGTCATCAGCTCCGTATGTACTTGAATGGCAAGCATGCGGAGGTAGTTGCAGCGATTGTGCCAGTATTGATATGAATTAAAACCCTTATAAATCAATAAGTTGAAAGCGTTGCATTTTGCAGGCGTCGTGCAATCTGCATGAATGGCCATCGTGCATCCTGCATTTTGCGTGATTTTTGCCTGACCTACGGAACCAAACGTCCGTACCAGAATCACTCGCCGCGTCGTTCGCGCTACGGGATACAAATCATTGCAAAAACCGCGTGTACAGGCGCCGAAGCGCTGACGTACTTTCCTTCTCGACCGCGGCGTAAAGCATTCGGTCATCCAAGCCAGTACCCGATAACAAGAACAGCGATCTGCACGTCAAGGTCGAACGGGGAGCTTCCATGCGTCATGCACCAAGCGACACGATTACCTGGGGCATGATGCTCCGCAAACTGCCGACGATTGCCAGGGCCATTCCGCGTGTGGTCAAAGGCATGAAAGTGGCCAACGTCACGGATCCGACGCAAACCTGTGGCTTGGGCTGGACGTTCGAACAAGCGACCCTGCGCAACCCTGACGGCGTGGCCTTGCTGCAGGGCGATGTGTCACTGACTTACGCACAGGTCAACCAGTGGGCAAATCGTATCGCCCATTGTCTGAGCGAACAGGGCATCGGCAAGGGTGACGTGGTTGCGGTGTTTATCGAGAACCGTCCGGAACTGCTGGTGACGATTCTGGCGCTGGCCAAGGTTGGCGCGGTCAGTGCGCTGCTCAACACCTCGTTGATGCGCGACACGCTGATCCACAGCATCAACCTCGTGGCGCCAGTGGCCATAGTCGTTGGTGAAGAGCTGACCACGGCTTACGCCGGCGTGCGTGATCAGGTTTCAATCACGCCGCAGCGCACCTGGTTTGTCGCCGATCAGGACACTTATAACCACCCAGGCATTGCGCCCGAGGGCTACGTCAATCTGATCAGCGCCAGTGCCGACGCTTGCAGCGCTAACCCGCCGAGCAGCCGCCAGGTGTTTTTCAACGACCCGTGTTTCTACATTTACACCTCTGGCACCACCGGGTTGCCCAAGGCCGGTGTGTTCAAGCATGGCCGCTGGATGCGCAGTTCGGCCAGCTTCGGCATGATTGCTCTCGATATGCGCCCCGATGACGTCGTCTATTGCACGTTGCCGCTCTACCACGCGACCGGTCTGTGCGTGTGCTGGGGCTCGGCGATCAATGGCGCTTCGGGTTTCGCCATCCGCCGGAAATTCAGCGCCAGCCAGTTCTGGAATGACGTGCGCCGCTATCGCGCGACCACCATCGGTTATGTCGGAGAACTGTGCCGCTACCTGGTCGATCAGCCGATCAGCGCCGACGACAGCCGTCACGACGTGCGCAAGATGATCGGCAATGGCCTGCGCCCCGGTGCCTGGGCGCAGTTCAAGACGCGCTTTGCCGTCGAGCATGTCTGTGAGCTGTACGCGGCCAGCGACGGCAATATCGGTTTCACCAACGTGCTCAATTTTGACAACACCATCGGGTTCTCGCTGATGGCCTGGGAGCTGGTGGCCTACGATCACGACAGCGGCGAACCGCTGCGCAGCGACGATGGCTTCATGCGCAAGGTCGGCAAAGGCGAACAAGGCCTGTTGTTGGCGCGGATCGACGAGAAAGCGCCGCTGGACGGCTATACGGATCCACAGAAAACCGCCAGGGTGGTTTTTCACGATGTGTTTAGCAAAGGCGACCGTTTCTTCAACACCGGAGACCTGCTGCGCAACATCGGTTTCGGTCACGCACAGTTTGTTGATCGCCTCGGCGATACCTACCGTTGGAAAGGCGAGAACGTCTCGACCACCGAAGTCGAAAATCTACTGCTGCAGCATCCGCTGATCTCCGAAGCCGTGGCCTATGGCGTGGAAATCCCTGAGACCAACGGCCGCGCCGGCATGGCCGCCATCACCCCGGCGGAATCGTTGGCGACCCTGGATTTTGCCGAGTTGTTGAGTTTCACCCGCCAGCGCATGCCCGCATATGCCGTGCCGCTGTTTTTGCGGGTGAAGGTGAAGATGGAGACCACTGGCACCTTCAAGTACCAGAAAACGCGGCTTAAAAACGAGGGTTTCGACCCCGGCCAGACGGGCGATGATCCGATCTTCGCCTGGTTGCCGGGCAGCGAGACCTACGTCCAGATCACCGATGAGGTACTGGCTGACATTCATCGAGGCAAATACCGTTATTGATTCTGGCTATGACCGAACGTGAGAAAAAGGGGGTGACAGCGCGGGGCGCGCTCGGGAAACTGTCGGCTTTCCGATTGACCGAAAATGGAGTTGCCTAATGTCCGATCAAAGCCGCCAGATGACCCCTGAGGAAGCTGCCGAATTTACCGAGCAGGTTTTCAACAAGGCGCGCGACGGTGATGCCGAGATGCTTGATCGCCTGGTGACGGCCGGTCTGCCCGTGAATCTGAAAAACAGCAAAGGCGATACCTTGCTGATGCTCGCCAGCTACTACGGCCATATCGATGCGGTAAAGGTTTTGCTTAAACACAAGGCCGATCCGGAAATGCGCAATGGCAACGGCCAGAGCCCGATTGCCGGCGCGGCGTTCAAGGGCGATCTGGCGGTGGTCAAGGCGCTGGTCGAGGCGGGCGCCGAGCTCGAAGGTTCGTCGTTCGATGGCCGCACTGCGCTGATGATGGCGGCGATGTTCAACCGGGTTGAAATCGTTGATTACCTGATCAGTCAGGGCGCTGACCCCAGAGCCAAGGACGCCAACGGCGTCACGGCGCTCGACGCGGCTCGCACGATGGGCGCGGTCGACACCACGGCGCAGCTGGAAAAATTGTTGGCTTGAAGACGGACGCAATACGTGGCGAGGGAGCTTGCTCCCGCTCCAGCGCGCAGCGCTGGCAAAAATGGCGGCTCCTCGGTTTTTTTTGGGGCCGCTACGCAGCCCAGCGGGAGCAAGCTCCCTCGCCACGGGTGTTTGGCGTGCTGAAGAATGCGCTATGCTTCGCGCCCTCAAAATCTACCGCCACAGGATTCGCCCTCATGAAAGCCGCACTCGTCGAACTCATCAGCAAAATCAGCTCCGGCTGCATGGGCGAGGACGAGATCCTGAAGGTGGCCGATGAAGCGGCGCAGGCTTACGCCGATGCCGACGCCTTTCTGGCAGCCAACCCGGACATCAACTACGACGACACTTTCCCGATTCCGTTGGGTGAGTGGGTCGTGGTCGGCAGCTTGCCGGACACCGTGTTGTTCCAGGCCGACACTTATGTTGACCTGTTCGCCCAGATCGTCGCCTCGTTCGGCCCGACGGTGGACTTCAATCTCAAGCCCAAGCAACTGGCCAAGACCGAAGCGCTGACCGCGCTCAACCGCATTCAGGTGCAGATGAGCAGCCTGAACAAGGAAAACGGCGGCTACACGCTGGTGAACTTCAGCCAGTTGCTCGACGACGAGCTGCAAATGGTGCTGGTCTACGGCAACGACGTACCGCGGGTCCTTGAGTTGTGCGCTGAAGTCGGCATCGCCGCCGCGCCCGCGCTGGAAGCCTTGAAGGTCGCCGTTCACGTCTGATCGCAATAAAAGGGAACCCTGCGCGTGACCGTCTATCCTAAAAGTGCATGCCACTATTCTGGAGCGACACCATGGGTTCCACGTTCAACGGTCTGATCGGCCTGATTATCCTTGCGCTCGATATCTGGGCGATCATCAAGGTGCTGAAAAGCGGCGCATCCACCGGGATGAAAATCGTCTGGGTGCTGCTGATCATCCTCCTGCCGGTGCTGGGCCTGATCATCTGGGCGATTGCCGGACCGCGGGGCAATGTCCGCATCTGACCGCACCCATGTAGGAGCTGCCGCAGGCTGCGATCTTTTGATGTTGATTGTAAAAAAAACAAGATCAAAAGATCGCAGCCTGCGGCAGCTCCTACAGGGATTATGGTTGTGAGGTTCGACCTGTCATCTTCGGCAACGTAGAATGCGCGCCTTTCCCGGGCAATCGTCGCCACGATTGACGCCCGCGCATTTATCGGAGCACTTCACCATGACCGTCACCAAAACCAGCGAATACCTGGAAACCCTCTACGAAGGCTACGGCCAGCGTTTTCGCATGGAAAAACTGCTGCACGAAGTGCGCACCGAACATCAGCATCTGGTGATCTTCCAGAACCCGCGCATGGGCCGCGTGATGGCGCTGGACGGGGTGATCCAGACCACCGAAGCCGACGAGTTCATCTATCACGAAATGCTCACCCACGTGCCGATCCTCGCCCACGGCAGCGCCAAGCGCGTGCTGATCATCGGCGGCGGCGACGGCGGCATGCTGCGCGAAGTCAGCAAGCACGCCGGCGTCGAACACATCACCATGGTCGAGATCGACGGTACTGTGGTCGACATGTGCAAGGAGTTCCTGCCGAACCATTCCGCGGGCGCCTATGAAGATCCACGCCTGAACCTGGTGATCGACGACGGTATGCGTTTCGTCGCCACCACCACTGAAAAATTCGACGTGATCATCTCCGATTCCACCGACCCGATCGGTCCGGGCGAAGTGCTGTTCTCGGAAAACTTCTACCAGGCCTGTCACCGTTGCCTGAACGAAGGCGGGATCCTTGTGACCCAGAACGGCACGCCGTTCATGCAGATCGATGAAGTCAAAACCACCGCCGGCCGCTTGCGCAGCCTGTTCCCGGACTGGCACTTCTATCAGGCCGCCGTGCCGACCTACATTGGCGGCTCGATGACCTTCGCCTGGGGCTCGACCAACCCGGCCTACCGCAAGCTGAGCCGCGAAACCCTGCAACAGCGCTTCATCGGCAGCGGTATCGTCACCCGCTACTACAACCCGGAAATCCACCTCGGCGCGTTCGCCTTGCCGCAATACGTATTGCAGGCGATCAACAAGCCAAGCAACGACTGACACTGAACCTGATGTAGGAGTTGCCGAAGGCTGCGATCTGTTGATTTGATCGTTCCCACGCTCTGCGTCCCAAAGATCGCAGCCTCCGGCAGCTCCTACAGTGCATGGTGTTTTGTCCGTACTCGCTGTAATCCTTTTGAACCAACTATCGCGAAAAAAAGTCGAGATATTGGTAAGCCCATTTACGGGTTGATCGAGGAGGCACTGATGCAAAAGTGGAAAGTCACTTTCGTGGATGATCACGGTGAAATTGTTGAAGAAGTCTTCGAACGTGAGGAATGCCCGTCCGATGATGAAGCCGCGCGGCTTATCAAGGAGCGGCTTCTTCCGGTCGCCGCTCAACTGGATCTGAACGATCTTGAAGGGCGCACCGCCGATGCCGGGGTGAAAAACCTCAAGACCCAGAACGGCATTGAAATCCGCAGCATCACACCCATCTGACACTTCCTGTCATCTCATCAAACCAGGCCTTGGCAGCAGCTCTATCTTGGGGCTACTCTGCAAGCGAGATCAGCGAATGGATCGCTAAGGTCTGGTCTTGTCAGCTACATGCTTGTTTCCCGCGCGCAACCACGTTGCCGTAGTACTTAGGTCGAAAGGCCCGGGGCGGGAATACGGAAAGTCTATCCATCTATCCGAGGGGGACGATTCATGAGCACAGCCTATCAAGAAGACATCAGCAGCAACGTTCTGCGCCGCATGAAAGAAGGCGGTTTCGATTTTTCCCGGTTCCATCCCATCGAGTTCTACGCGATTTTCCCGGACGAGGAGCGGGCGCGCAGGGCCGCAGGCAAATTTCGTGGTGAATCCATCAACGCTCAGGTCAGTGCGCGTGATGACGGTGCGTGGGCACTGGAATTAAGCAAAGTGATGTACGCGACGTATGACGATATCGGCGACTTTGAACAGGGCTTTTCGGCGGTGGTTGAGCCCTTGGGCGGAATAATCGAAGGGTGGGGCGTGAAACAGGAGGTGCGTAGCCGCCACCGGTTGAATTGAATTTTATAGATAGAAGATCAAAAGATCGCAGCCTTCGGCAGCTCCTGCACCTAATCGGTATAGGAGCAGCCGGAAGCTGCGATCTTTTGCTTTTGCATTCAAAACATTTCAAAAAAACAAAAAAAAGCCACCGGAGAGGGTGGCTAAAAGGGAATGCGGATAACGTGATGAAAACCCCGTAGGCCGGGGCTGCCAAGGCATTGCAGATCGGATGGGCTGGAGACTTCGCAGCGCTGTGGCCAGCGCAATTTCGCAGCGGATGCGCGGATTATCCGCAGCCAGCGCCGGGCAGTGAAATCAACTCTGACTATGCTGGTGATAGGCGATGCAGTGCGTCGCAATGAAGCGGGGGCAATCGGGTCGGGGCATTTGCCGCACAGGAATGGTGCGCTGCCTGCGACGTGGATATACAACCGATTGAAATCAAAGCGTTTATGCCGATGGCACGGGCCTTGCGAAGGCCTGTATGTCCGGAGTGACAAGGAGTACGGCATGATCCGCACCTATTTTGACGAGATGTACGATGCTGGCGGCCAGGTTCGCCCGCATTATCGGGAGTTCGCCCGATGGCTGGCCGACACGCCCGACGAGTTGCTGGCCCAACGGCGACGCGAGGCCGATCTGCTGTTCCATCGTGCCGGGATTACTTTCACGCTTTACGGAGACGAGCAGGGCACCGAACGCCTGATCCCGTTCGACACCATTCCGCGGAGCATTCCTGCCAGCGAATGGCGGATTGTCGAGCGCGGCTGCATCCAGCGGGTCAAGGCGCTGAACATGTTTCTCGCCGACCTGTATCACGAGCAGCGCATCATCAAGGCCGGGATCATTCCCGCCGAGCAGGTGCTGGCCAACGAGCAATATCAGCTGGCGATGCAAGGCCTGGATTTGCACCGCGATATCTATTCGCATATCTCCGGCGTCGATCTGGTGCGCGACGGCGACGGCACCTATTACGTACTGGAAGATAATTTGCGCACCCCGAGCGGCGTGAGCTACATGCTCGAAGACCGCAAGATGATGATGCGCCTGTTCCCCGAGCTGTTCGCCGCTCAGCGCATTGCGCCAATCGATCACTACCCGAACCTGTTGCTCGACACCCTGAAAAGCTCCAGCCCGATCGACAATCCGAGCGTGGTCGTGCTCACGCCGGGGCGCTTCAACAGTGCGTTTTTCGAACACGCGTTTCTCGCGCGGGAAATGGGCGTGGAACTGGTCGAAGGCGCGGATCTGTTCGTGCGGGACGACAAAGTCTTCATGCGCACCACCGATGGCCCGAAAGCGGTCGATGTGATCTATCGCCGTCTCGACGATGCGTTTCTCGATCCATTGGCGTTCAATCCAGACTCCATGCTTGGTGTGCCGGGGCTGCTGTCGTCCTATCGTTCCGGCAATGTGGTCTTGGCCAACGCAATCGGTACCGGCGTGGCCGATGACAAATCGGTGTATCCGTTTGTCACTGACATGATCCGTTTCTACCTCGACGAAGAACCGATTCTCAAGAACGTGCCGACCTGGCAATGCCGCAACCCGTCTGAGCTTTCCCATGTGCTGGCCAATCTGCCAGATCTGGTGGTCAAGGAGACTCAGGGCTCCGGGGGCTACGGGATGCTGGTCGGGCCCGCGTCGACGACAGCGGAAATCGATGCGTTCCGCGAGCGCATCAAGGCCAAGCCCCACGCTTACATCGCGCAGCCGACGTTGTCGCTGTCGACATGTCCGACATTTGTCGAAAACGGTATCGCGCCGCGTCACATCGACTTGCGTCCGTTTGTCTTGTCCGGGCGCGAAACGCGGGTCGTGCCCGGTGGTTTGACTCGTGTGGCGTTGCGCGAAGGCTCTCTGGTGGTGAACTCCTCCCAGGGCGGCGGAACCAAGGACACCTGGGTGGTCGAGGATTGAAGGAAGCTTGCCATGTTAAGTAGAACTGCCTCGGATCTGTACTGGATGTCGCGTTACCTGGAGCGGGCGGAAAACCTCGCACGGATGCTCGACATCAGTTATTCGCTGTCGCTGATGCCGCAGGACGGTCGCGGCGATGGCCTGCACGAATTGGCCATGCCGCTGCTGATCACCGGCACCCTCGAGGATTATCTTGAGCGCCACGGCGCCCTGCACGCTGAACGCTTGCTGCACTTTTTTGCCCTTGATGCGGCCAATCCGGCGAGCATTTACAGTTGCCTGGGTGCGGCGCGAGCCAGCGCCCATGCGGTACGCGGGCGTATCACCGCGGACATGTGGGAAAACATCAACGCGACCTGGCTGGAAATTCGCGGGATCGCCGAGCAGGGCCTCAGTCGCTACGGCATGAGCCGTTTCTGCGAATGGATCAAGGAGCGTTCGCACCTGTTTCGGGGCGCCTCCTACGGCACGATCATGCGTAACGACGCGTTTCGTTTCATTCGTCTCGGCACCTTTATCGAGCGGGCGGACAACACGCTGCGTCTGCTCGACGCCCGTTACGAAATGGCCGGCGATCAGGCCGAAGCGGTGAGCGACGGTACAGCCCACGCCTATTACCAGTGGAGCGCGCTGTTGCGTGCGTTGTCGTCGTTCGAGGCTTACACCGAAATCTACCGCGATGCCCCCGGCGCCCGGCATGTGGCCGAACTGCTGTTGTTGCGCGCCGATGTACCGCGTTCTCTGCGTGCCTGCACCGAAGAGATCGACCAGATTCTCGCGCAGTTACCCGGTGCCAATGGCCGCCCGGCACAACGGCTGGCAGCGGAAATGGACGCGCGTCTGCGCTACACCGGCATAAATGAAATCCTCGAGGAAGGCCTGCACGCCTGGCTGACCGAATTCATCCCGCTGGTGCGCCAGCTGGGTAATGCCATACACAGTTCTTACCTGGAGGCTGCATGAGACTTTCCATTAGCCACGAGACCACCTATCACTACGAAGACAAGGTGCGGGCGAGCATCCAGTATCTGCGGCTGACGCCACACGACAGCGAGCGCCAGCACGTCTTGAGCTGGCAACTCGATCTGCCGCGTCCGGTACGCGCGCAACTCGATCCGTTCGGCAATATCCTGCATGTGCTGACCATGGACGAGCCCCACGAAGCGATCATCATTGGCGCCCGCGGGCAGGTCGATATCGATGAGTTGCGCGAGGCTGAACACGAGAGCCAGTCGGCGCTGCCGTTCCTGCGCTTCACCCGGTTGACCGAGGCGGATGAGGCCTTGCGTGCCTTCGCGGAAAAATCCTGCAAGCAGCGGCGTGATCGCACGGCGTTGATCGATCTGATGCATGGCTTGAATCAGCACATGACCTACAAGCCGGGTTCCACCGAAGTTGACACCTGTGCCGCCGACGCCTTCGCCGGGCGCGCTGGGGTTTGCCAGGATCATGCCCACGCGTTTCTGGCGTGCGCCCGCAGCCTCGGAATTCCGTCGCGATATGTGTCGGGCTATTTGTACAGCGAAGATTGCGAACATCTGGCCAGCCATGCCTGGGCGGAAGCGTGGCTGGATGACGCGTGGTACAGCTTTGACGTAACCAATCAACTGGCGCGGCCTGAGCGACACTTGAAGCTGGCGGTGGGTCTGGATTACCTGGATGCCTGCCCGGTGCGCGGCATGCGCAGGGGCGGAGGGTGTGAACAAATGCACGCCAAGGTATTCGTCTCGCCCACCCCGGTGATTTCCGTGCAACAACAGTAAACACGATCCCTGTAGGAGCTGCGGCACGCTGCGATCTTTTGATCTTGATTCCGCAGATCAAAAGATCGCAGCCTCGTTGCACTCGACAGCTCCTACAGAGTGGGGCGCAAGCGTCAGGGCTTAACCTTGCGCCCAGCCATGTGTTTCAGATAACCGACGAGCATTTCCAGATCGCCATCCGGCAGCACCTGCGCCGAAAACCCCGGCATCTTTGCCTGCGGCCACTGACGCAAACTCTGCGGATCGCGAATGTAGCGCTTGAGAAAATCCGCGCCGAAATATTCGGTCGGGTTGTACGGAATGTTCAGATCCGGCCCGAACTGGGCGTCTCCTGCGCCGTTCAACCGGTGACACGCCAGACAGTTTTTCTGAAACAGCGCGAAGCCTTTGTTCACCGGATCGTCGGATTTCAAAGCGGGATCGGGAAGCAGCGCAGGGAATCGCTCGGCCACCGGCGCCATCAGCTTGATGCTGGCGACCTCGAATGGCCATTGCTCCGGGCTGATATTGCCTGCGTGCGGATCGGTCCAGACCAGATAGAACGGCCCGGCACTGTGCTTGCCCTCAGACAATGGTGGCCATGGCTGAGCGGGATCCTCAATCGCCAGCCAGGCGCGGGCGCCTTGTTGGCTGAGCAAGGGTGCGGCGGCCAGTTCTGCGGCAAACCCGTCCAGCGCCACTGCTTGCAGATGATCCTGCGGTTTGATCCCGGTGAGCAGCGCGGCGACAGGCACGGCGCGATAGATCATGTCCCTTTTGTAAGACACATCATCCTTGATCGTAAGGGTTTGCACCTGAGGGTGCTTGAGCAAATCCTCGGTCCGCCAGGTGCGGCTGTTTGCGCCCAAATGCAGATCCAGTTGTGCGGCAAACGATGGCATGCTCAGTAGCAGAGCACCGAACACAATGAGCACTTTCAAATGATCGTCGTCCATGTCGTGGAAAGGCGCAAAGGGTGGCACAGCCACGCTGGCCCGGGTAGCGGGCCAGTCACATTTTCAGTGGCGATATGCAGCACGCGGCGCTTGAATCAGCCGATGACCTTGGTCAGATTCGGCAAGATCAATAACAGCGTCGTGGCGAAAAGAATGAGTCCTGCTTGACGAACTTTCGGTTGTTTGAACATGGCTTGACCGCCTTTATTGTTATTTCCTGATGCGTGCCTGCTTATCCATGACGGCCCGCGATGCACTTCCTGTTGCCGCATTTCTTTCAAAGACGCCCGTCTCGGCAAAACCCGACGACGATGACGTACATGTTCACCTTAGGGCCCGCGTCACCGTTGGCTTAGATTCATTTCATATGGAGCGCTTGAAAAAAGCTTTGAAAAAAGCATGAGGCGTATTGCCAGCTCTTTGGCGGGCCGCTGGCTAGACAACTCCGCGACCTGAACCGGTTCACCGGATGTCTGATGACCGTCCGTCTGAGCGCGAGGGTCAAGCGCATTGAGCACTGTGGTCATTGATCGCGAGCCTGTGCCGCATGACAGTGAGGGCACCATAAATCAGGTTCGAGGACGTCATGACCCAAGCTTTGATCTTCGATGCGCTACGCACACCCCGTGGCAGAGGCAAGGCGGATGGCGCTCTGCACAGCGTCAAGCCAGTGAATCTGCTGGCGGGGTTGTTGACCGCGCTGCAAGCGCGCACGGCACTGGACACCAGCCAGGTTGATGATGTGGTGATCGGGTGTGTAACGCCGATTGGCGATCAGGGCTCGGACATTGCCAAAACAGCGGTGCAAGTGGCCGATTGGGACGTCAGCGTGGCGGGCCTGCAGATCAACCGTTTCTGCGCTTCGGGCCTCGAGGCGGTGAATCTTGGCGCGATGAAAGTGCGCTCCGGTTTTGAAGACCTGGTGGTGGTCGGCGGCGTCGAGTCGATGTCGCGGGTGCCAATGGGCAGCGATGGCGGCGCCTGGGCGCTGGATCCGCAGACCAACCTGCACAGTCATTTCACTCCACAGGGGGTTGGCGCAGACCTGATTGCCACGCTCGAAGGTTTCAGCCGTCACGACGTCGACGCCTACGCCTTGCATTCGCAGCGCAAAGCCGCGCGCGCACGCGCCGATGGCTCCTTCAACAAGTCGCTGGTGCCGGTGCAGGACCAGAACGGCATCATCCTGCTTGATCATGACGAGTTCATTCGGGCCGAATCGACCCTCGAAGGCTTGGGCAAGCTCAAGCCGAGTTTCGAGATGATCGGCCAGATGGGTTTCGACGCCACGGCGCTGCGGGTTTACAGCCATGTGGAACGGATCAGTCACGTGCACACGCCGGGCAACAGTTCCGGGATCGTCGACGGTGCCGCGCTGATGCTGATCGGCTCCGAAGCCAAGGGCCACGCGCTGGGCTTGCAACCACGGGCGCGAATTGTCGCCACTGCGGTAACCAGTACCGACCCGACCATCATGCTCACCGGCCCCGCGCCAGCCACCCGCAAAGCGCTGGCCAAAGCCGGGCTGCGGGTCGAAGACATCGATCTGTTCGAAGTCAACGAAGCGTTCGCCTCGGTGGTGCTGAAGTTCATTAAAGACATGGCTGTCGACCCGGACAAGGTCAACGTCAACGGCGGTTCGATCGCCATGGGTCACCCCTTGGGCGCCACCGGTTGCGCGATTCTCGGCACCTTGCTCGATGAACTGGAAGCCCGGCGCCTGCGCTATGGCCTGGCGACGCTGTGCGTCGGCGGCGGCATGGGCATTGCCACCATCATCGAACGTCTCTGAGCCCCGAATTCAAGGAACCTTGTCATGAGCGAAGCCATTCGTTACGAAAAAGGCCAGGACAATATTGTCGTTCTGACCATCGATATGCCGGGCCAGAGTGCCAACACCATGAACGCTGTGTACCGCGAGGCCATGGCCGAGTGTGTCACCCGACTGGTCGCTGAAAAAACCGATATTGCCGGCGTAATCATTACCTCGGCGAAAAAAACCTTCTTTGCTGGCGGCGACCTCAACGAACTGATCAAAGTCGGCAAACCGCAAGCCAAAGCTTTCTACGACATGGTGCTGACTTTAAAAGCTCAACTGCGCACCCTGGAGACCCTCGGCAAACCGGTGGTGGCGGCGATCAACGGCGCGGCGCTCGGCGGTGGCTGGGAAATCTGTCTGGCCTGTCATCACCGCGTCGCGCTGGACGATGCGGCCGTGCAACTGGGCCTACCGGAGGTGACGCTCGGCCTGCTGCCGGGCGGCGGCGGAGTGGTGCGCATGGTGCGCATGCTCGGGATCGAGAAGGCGCTGCCGTATCTGCTCGAAGGCAAAAAAGTCCGTGCGCAGCAGGCATTGCAGGCTGGATTGATCGACGAAGTCGCGGCGAATCGCGAGGAGTTGCTGGCCAAGGCCCGCGCCTGGATCCTCGCCAACCCCGTCGCCGTGCAGCGTTGGGACGTGAAGGGTTATCAGATTCCCGGCGGGACGCCGTCGAATCCAAAGGTCGCGCAGATGCTCGCGATTGCGCCTTCGATCCTGCGCAGCAAAACCCAAGGAACCATGCCTGCGCCGGAGAAAATCCTGTGCGCGGCGGTAGAAGGTGCGCAGGTCGATTTCGATACGGCGCACCTGATCGAAACCCGCTATTTCACCGAGTTGACCACCGGGCAGATTTCGAAAAACCTGATCGGCACGTTCTGGTTTCAGCTCAACGAGATCAATGCCGGCGGCTCGCGGCCGCAAGGTATCGCACCTTGTGTCACGCGCAAGGTCGGCATACTCGGTGCCGGGATGATGGGGGCGGGGATCGCTTACGTCAGCGCGGCGGCCGGTGTCGAGGTGGTGCTCAAGGACATCAATCTTGCGGCGGCGGAGAAGGGCAAGGCACATGCGGCGGCGCTGCTGGACAAGAAAGTCGCCCGTGGCCAGATGACTTCCTCCCAGCGTGAGGCGGTGCTGGCGCGAATCCACCCATGCGAGAGCGATGCTGATCTGGCCGGTTGTGATCTGATCATCGAAGCGGTGTTCGAGGACCGCGAACTCAAGGCGAAGGTTTCGGCGGCGGCGCAGAAGGTGGTTGGCGCCGACGCGGTGATCGCTTCCAACACCTCAACCTTGCCGATCACGGGCCTGGCGGCTGCCGTGCCGGACCAAAGCAAATTTCTCGGCCTGCACTTCTTCAGCCCCGTGGAAAAAATGCCGCTGGTGGAAATCATCAAAGGCGCAAAGACCAGTGACGAAACGCTGGCGCGCGGGTTCGATTTTGTCCTGCAAATAAAGAAAACCCCGATCGTCGTCAACGACAGCCGGGGCTTTTTCACCTCGCGGGTGTTCGGCACATTCACCAACGAAGGCATCGCCATGCTCGGCGAAGGCGTCAGCGCAGCGATGATCGAGACCGAAGCGCGCAAGGCCGGCATGCCGGTCGGGCCTCTGGCGATCTCTGACGAAGTTTCCCTCAGCCTGATGAGCCATATCCGCCAACAAACCGCCAAGGACCTACGAGCAGAAGGGAAACCGCTGATTGAACACCCGGCGTTCACCGTGATTGACTTGCTGCTCAACGAATACAAGCGCCCCGGCAAAGCTGCAGGCGGCGGTTTCTACGATTACCCGGCCGGTGCGCAGAAGCATCTGTGGCCGGAACTGAAAGCCCGTTTCGAGACGGCCGACGGGCAAATCCCGGCGAAGGATGTGCGTGACCGTTTGTTGTTCGTGCAAGCCCTGGAAACCGTGCGCTGTGTGGAGGAGGGCGTGCTGACCTCGACAGCGGACGCCAACGTCGGCTCGATCTTCGGGATCGGCTTTGCCGCGTGGACCGGCGGCGCATTGCAATTTATCAATCAGTACGGCGTGCAGGACTTTGTCGCCCGTGCCCAGTACTTGACCGAGCAGTACGGCGAGCGTTTTGCGCCCCCGGCGTTCCTACTGGACAAGGCTGCGCAAGGCGAGCTGTTTTAAGTGATTGGATGAGCGCTACGGGGCTTGCCTTGCCGGGGTGTTTCAAGGCAGGCTCTGGGTGTTCATTATTCCCATCACGTGTCAGGTATTTTTTATGTCGCTGCGCATCTGCATTCTCGAGACCGACATCCTGCGTCCGGAACTGATCGATCAATATCAGGGTTATGGGCAGATGTTTCAGCGCCTGTTCTCGCAGCAACCGATCGCCGCCGAGTTCACCGTCTACAACGTGGTACAGGGCCAATACCCAGGCGATGACGAAGCTTTCGACGCGTATCTGGTCACCGGCAGCAAAGCCGATTCGTTCGGCACTGATCCGTGGATCCAGACCCTCAAGCAATACCTGCTGAGCCGTTACGAGCGCGGCGACAAATTGCTTGGCGTGTGCTTCGGCCATCAATTGCTGGCGTTACTGCTGGGCGGTAAAAGCGAGCGCGCATCCCAAGGCTGGGGCGTCGGCACGCACAATTACAAACTCGCCGCCAAGGCACCGTGGATGAGCCCGGTTCGCGAAGAACTGACGTTGTTGATCAGCCATCAGGACCAGGTGACTGCGCTGCCCGAGAACGCGACAGTGATTGCTTCGAGCGATTTCTGCCCGTTTGCGGCGTACCACATCAACGATCAGGTCTTGTGTTTCCAGGGCCATCCGGAATTCATTCACGACTATTCCCGAGCGCTGCTGGATTTGCGACAGGAAGCGTTGGGTTCGCAGACTTACAGCAAGGGCGTGGCCAGCCTCGAGCAGGAACACCACGGCGCCACGGTGGCGGAATGGATGATGCGCTTTGTGGCGCACAAGCCTGAGGCGGCTTAGCTGCTAAACAACGTAAAGGCGTAAAGGCAAAAGACAGATCAAAAGATCGCAGCCTGCGGCAGCTCCTACAGGGATGGTGTTTCACCTGTAGGAGCTGCCGGAGGCTGCGATCTTTTGCTTTTACAACCAACCCGACCGCTTGAAGCTTGCCCACAAACTCACACAACCGACCGTGATGAAGCCCAACACGGCGAAATAACCGTAGTGCCAGCTCAGCTCCGGCATGTTCTGAAAGTTCATCCCGTAAATGCCCGCCACCGCCGTAGGGAATGCCAGAATCGCCGCCCAGGCAGCAAACTTGCGCTGCACCACGCTTTGCCGGGACGCTTCCAGCAATACGCCGATTTCGATGGTCTGGCTGGCAATATCGGCCAGCGTGCTCAGGTCTTCCATCTGCCGCGTAACGTGGATCTGCACATCGCGGAAGTACGGGCGCATGTTCTTGTCGATGAACGGAAAGCTCAGCTTTTGCAATTCCTCGCCAATCTCCACCATCGGTGCCGCATAACGGCGCAGACGCACGACATCGCGGCGCAAGCCGTGCAACTTCTGGATGTCCCGCTCGTTCAGTGCGCTGCACAATACGTTGCGTTCAAGCTCATCGATCTCGGCATGGATCGCTTCACCGACGGGCTGGTAGTTCTCGATCACGAAATCCAGCAGCGCATAGAGAACGAAGTCTTCGCCATGCTCAAGCAGGAGTGGACGCGCCTCGCAGCGCTGGCGGACTTGCGCGTAGGACGCGGAATGGCCGTTGCGCGCGGTAATGATGTAGCCCTTGCCAGCGAATATATGCGTCTCGATGAACTGCAAAACGCCATGTTCACGGACTGGCGAGTAAGTGACGATAAACAGAGCGTCACCAAAGGTTTCCAACTTCGGCCGGCTGTGTTTTTCCAGCGCGTCTTCAATTGCCAGTTCGTGCAGGTTGAATTGCCGTTGCAGGTTAAACAGTTCCTGAGCGTCCGGCTCTTCGAGGCCAATCCAGACAAAGTGGCCGGTTTTCGCCGCCCAGGCAGCGCCTTCATCGAGCGTAATATTGGTGACTTTCTTACCTTCGCTGTACACCGCAGCAGCAACAACTCGACCCATGGTGGTGATTCACTTCTACTTGGCAGATGGCAGGGAATACAAGGCTTCAGCTTAGCCGTGTCGCTGCTTGAGAGTCAGTGAAACTTGTACAGTTCATCCGGCAAAAGAAAACCCGCACGAGGCGGGTTTGTCTTTCATGCGGCTCGTAGTTGCCGATCCATTGATTCGATGCATTCGCGCATCTGCTCACGGCATCGATCGATGAGCATGGGCATGTCGTCCATAGTCATTCCGGCTGTGGGAATCGGCGGCAGAGAGCGTATGAGAATGTTGCCACTGCGCCAGCGGTTCAAACGCATGTGCTTGACGTAGCTGCTGACGCACACCGGAACGATCGGCACACCCGCAGCAATCGCCATCTGGAACGCGCCTTTCTTGAACGGCAGCAGTTCTTCGCCGAGATTGCGCGTGCCCTCCGGGAACACCCAGATCGAGGTATCTTCGTTTTGCAGCGTATGCGTTGTCGTCAGCATCGATTGCCGTGCCTTGTGCGCATTACCGCGATCGATCAACACATTGCCCGCCAGCCAGAACAGTTGGCCGAACAACGGCACCCATTTGAGGCTTTTCTTGCCAATGCACACGGTGCGGCGTGGCACGACGTTTCCGAAAACGAACAAGTCGTAATTGGATTGATGGTTGGCGATGATTACGCAGCTGTCAGGTTTGTTCATCAAACCGCCGACATCGGATTTCACTCGCAAACGCAAAATGCACATGGCCGGCAAAGCGTACAGGCGGGCGCATAAACGGCTGTTGTCGGGATTAAACGGGCGGCACAGCCCAAGGATCACCCCAAGAATACCCGCGAGAATAAAGTGCAGGCCCATCAATAACATACGAAACACGAACAGCATTTGCAGGCCCCACCGGGACAAAAGGTGGCGCAGTGTACGGATGTGCACTGTTTTCGGCAATTGCCACTATAGAGCCCGGAGATAGCCGATGTTTAAGCGCATGTTTCGGAGTGGCTTGTCAGACGCGTCTTAGAGCAGCCAGACGGTTTTCAACAGAACACGTACGAAAAAGCCCGACACGACGGTCGGGCTTTTCTTCGCTGCCACTGTCGGGTAATTAACCCATGTGTTGCTGATCTTGAATGATCGCGTCGTCCAGCAGTTCCAGCAGAGCCTTGCGCACCTTCAACTTGGTGTTCTTGTGCGCGAGCATGTTGATCTTCTTCAGCTGGCGCGCAGCGGCGAGGGCGGCAGCTTGCAGCTCCTCGGCGCTGACCACCTTGTCGAGGAAGCCAGCATCCACAGCGCTTTTCGGATCAAACATCTCGCCATTGATCACCGAACGGTGGAATGCCGAGCGGCGCAGGCGATCGCGCGCCAGTTCGATACCAGCGTGGTGCATGGTCATGCCGATCTGCACCTCATTCAGACCAATGCTGAACGGGCCGTCGACGCCGATGCGGTAGTCGGCGGACAGCAAAATGAAAGCGCCTTTCGCCACGGCATGCCCCGGGCACGCGACGATCACCGGAAACGGGTGTGAAAGCAGGCGGCGGGCCAGCGTTGAACCGGCAGTGACCAATGCCACGGCTTCTTTAGGGCCGGCAGTCATCACTTTCAAGTCATAGCCGCCGGACAAAATCCCCGGCTGACCGGTAATGATCACCACGGCGCGATCAGCCACCGCCTGATCCAGCGCCGCGTTAAACGCGTCGATCACGTCCGGGGAAATGGCATTGACCTTGCCATTGCTTAACGTCAGGGTCGCGATACCGTCTTCGAGGTGGTAGGAAATCAACTCACTCATGACGCTATTCCTTGTAAGAAAGATGGGCAGACGTTACCCACCGTCGCAGGCCAGGTAAAGCGCCGTGACTGACCCGTCAGTCACCGTTTCCGGACGCATCTGGCGTAGCCCGCCGTTTTGCTCCTATATAGAAGAAGCGCAGCACCGGAGATTGGCCGGTTTGCCATGGCTCACCAGGAGGTAGCGACGGTTTCTCTTAAGCGCATGAAAATTCTGAAAAAAAGTTTGCCATCGGAAAAGCTTTCGACTACATTAGCGCGCCTCGACAGACAGAACATGTTTGAAGAGATACGGTGAAGTGTCCGAGTGGCTTAAGGAGCACGCCTGGAAAGTGTGTATACAGGAAACTGTATCGAGAGTTCGAATCTCTCCTTCACCGCCACATTCAGTACACAAAACCCCTGATTTCGAAAGAAGTCCGGGGTTTTGTGGTTTTTGGCGTCTGTAATTTTCAGGCGTGCTTTTTTAACCCGATTCAGAACCGACTGCGAAAATCCGGGCTGATCGGGAGCGCCTGTTTTGCGATGCCCATTCGTCGGGGATTGAGCGGCCTGAACAGCAAGTCCAAGTGTGACCGACTAGTCTCACAAGCCTGAGAGGTCGATATATTTCGGGCAAAAGCAATTTGCCGGTGTCGACCTGATTGCGAAGGGGAGAGGCCATGATCGGATCGTTTATCGAGGATGACGGAGCTGAGTTTTCGTTCAACAACTGCGTGCGATGCGGCCAGTCGGATTATCAATCGGGGTTTGGCGAAGACCCGGTGAGCATCGGCAAAATCAAATCCACAGCACCCAAAGGGCCGAAGGCGAAATTTTTACCCAAGGTAACGGCAAGGACAAGAAAGTGATTGAACCCGGTAACCCCGTCACTGAACGGGGTTTTTTATGCGCGCGACAAATGCCGGATTGCTTTGCGGGCGTTGACATTAATGTAGGATTTTTTTCACAAACTTTTCACGTTGGCCAACGTACTGTGAAGCCATCCGTTAGAAAGCAAGTCTCCAGCCCGTCTCCCCAGCGGGCTTTTTTTTGCCTGGAATAAAACCTTTTCTCTGATTGCGGTCAAATCGACGCCGAATGCCCCGACGCGCTTATAACGTCTGGACTTCTGTGCGTCGAGCGCATTAAATCCCGGCCCCCTTTTCGTCATCCCACTTTTTGAGGTTTCATCATGCGTTTAACACTGCCCGCTCTGGTTCTTGGCCTTCTGGTTGCTCAAGGTGCAATGGCTGCCGGCGATGGCACTGCTGCGCTGGGCGGTGGCTTGGGCGGCGCGCTGGGTAACGTGGTTGGTCAGAAAATGGGTGGTAGCACCGGTGCGGTGATTGGTGCCGGCGTCGCGGGCGCAGCGGGTAGCGCAGTCGCTGCACGCAAGGGGAGCCGTACCAAAGCCGCCATCGGCGG
The DNA here is from genome assembly GCF_900636825.1 of Pseudomonas fluorescens. Lineage (NCBI taxonomy): Bacteria > Pseudomonadati > Pseudomonadota > Gammaproteobacteria > Pseudomonadales > Pseudomonadaceae > Pseudomonas > Pseudomonas fluorescens. The sequence goes on from NZ_LR134318.1 coordinate 1,894,020, forward strand.
CGGTGTTGGTGCAGCCGGTGGTTCAGTAATCGGCAACAGCCTCGGCGGCAGAACCGGCGCCACCATCGGCGCTGGCCTGGGTGGTGCGGCGGGTGGTGCTGTCGGCAGCAACCTGGCCAAAGGTCACAAGCGCCACTAAACCTGATCGCGTGTCAGAAGAAGCCCGACTTGATGTCGGGTTTTTTCATGGCTGAACGTTTCGTCCGAAATCGTCTCCAACTTTCATACGCCCCGCTTGGGCGGATTGTCCCGATTCGGGAACTGCGAGGTTCATATGCGACTGTCATTATCTGCACTGGTTTTCGGCTTGTTCATAGCGCAGGGCGCGATGGCTGCCGGCGATGGCACCGCTGCCGTGGGCGGTGGTCTGGGCGGTGCGCTGGGTAATGTGGTGGGCGGACAACTCGGCGGCAGTACGGGCGCGGCGGTCGGCGCAGGTGTTGGCGGCGCGGCGGGCAGTGCCGTTGGCGCGAACAAACGCAACCGCACCGAAGCTGCGATTGGCGGCGGTCTGGGCGCTGCGGGCGGCTCGGTCGTCGGTAACAGTCTCGGCGGCTCCACCGGCTCCGCCATTGGCGCAGGCCTGGGCGGCGCAGCCGGCGGCGCGGTGGGTAACAATCTTGGCGACGACGGCGGTGGATCGCATTCCGGCGGCCACAAGCACAAGAACAAACACAAAAATAAACATCGCTGATTGATCTACGGAAACCCGGCTTGGCGCCGGGTTTTTCGTGTCTGGCAGTCGGATTCTGGAACGATTGGCTGTAGGGCTTTTCGAACGTTGTACATCCCAATAATCAAGAGGTGCGCCATGACTCCTGAAACCGAAGGCAAGGAAGAGAAAGGTCCTAGTGGAGTGCCATTTATCAATGACCCGGGCAATGAAGATCCGGGATCGCTGATGGATGACGCGACGGTGCCGTTGAATGATGCGGATGAGGCGGATATGGAGTATGAGGAGGATGGGGATGAGCAGTGAGAGTGTTCGTGGTGAACGGAAATTTTGAAAATAGGTTTAAAGGGCCTGAGCTATCAGGCCCCCCGTATCTTTGTTCAGCCATCTACGGTTGAGTCGATAAGTACATAGAGGTCATCGGAGGGCGACATTTTCTCGATTCTGCCTGCATCTATATAGGTCTTGAACTCTCTCTCAAGAAATTTCATGTCAGTGTATTTTTTATATTTTAAAGGCCTGTCGGTGGCGTACATGTAAAGGCGCCACTCATCAAAACCATCGATCCTGTTATTCGAACCGTAATCGAAGTCCACTGATTCAGTAGGAAAATGGATAGCACAGCCTATGCCGTGTAATTCATATTCAACGCCATCGATGACTTCTCCGCAGCGTTCTATTTGGCCGCTCCTCCAAAGTCTTAGGATGTTTCGAGTGCCAAATTTTTCTTGTAATAGCGTCGTACCTTTTTCCACTTTGTTGAGAAAGTCTTTGATGAGATATCCGAGCGTTGTATCATAATTGTCGTTCATCGTCTTCGCTTAGGCTCCAGTCGATCAAACCCAACATTTTCGGCTGATTCGATTACGTCTTCTATCGTTTCAAAGTTGCTTTTATGTTCTTTTATATTGGTGATCAGTTTCACGATTATTGGCGTTGCTGTTTGTCTCGCCGCCGCTGCGCGATGATGTCCATCTAAAATATATAGAGTACCTTCATGCTCAGCCACATGGATGGGGAAGCGAATATTATATCCGCCGCTGCGCATGTTGCTCGCCGCTGCTTCAACCGATTTAGCTGATTTTTTTCCAGAGATTGCGTGTGTTCGCTTCAAGGATTTTGCGTCTACGCCGTGGATTAATTTCGGTAGATCAGGCTCCCCCTCATCAACCTTAACCCCATCACTCGCCCCGGGCACCTCACACCCAGGCTTATTCGGTGGCGGGCAATTGGAGTTCAACCCCAACGGATCCACCCACCCTGTCGGATTCGGCACATACCGATACTGGTTCAACCCGCCCGCCAATTTCACCGGGTCCGGCGTCAGATATCGCCCCAACCGCGGGTCGTAATACCGATGCCGGTTGTAATGCAGCCCGCTTTCAGCATCGAAGTACTGCCCCTGAAACCTCAACGGCTGGTCCAGATATTCGTCAGCGGCCAGTGTCAGGGCGGCGACCTTGCCGTAGGCGTCGTACTGCGCCGACCAGACGATTTCCCCGCTGTAGTCGGTCAACTCCAGCGGCGTGCCGAGATGGTCGAGTTGGTAGTAAAACGGGCAGGCTTTTTTCGGGCCTTTGCCGTCGAGCAGCGCCAAGGGGCGGAAGGTGCCGGGTTCGTAGACGTAGCTGCGGTATTCGTTCTGGCTGCTTTCGGCGACGATCTGCTCGCCTTGCCAGAAGAACTCGGTGACGACGCCGTCGACAGTTTTGCGGATGCGCCGACCGAAGGCGTCGTATTGATAGGTCGCGGTCTGGCCATCGGGGCGGGTCAGGCCGATCAGCCGGTGTTGGCAGTCGTAGCGGTATTCAGTGACGATTTGTTGCCCGGCGCCACGGCGTTCGCGGATCAGATTGCCGAAGGCGTCATAGTCGTAATGGCGATCGCCTTGCATCAGCAGGCGGTTGCCCTTGATCTGACTCGGGCCGGGGCGGTCCTGCATCAGCAGGTTGCCAGCCGGGTCATGGGCGAACGATTCGGGCAGTTCGTCGCGCGAATGGCGGACGCGGATCAGCCGGTCGAGGGTGTCGTAGCCGTAGGTGCGCTGGCCGTGGCGGGTGTCGGCGATGTGGTCCAGATTGCCGTTGGCACTGTAGGCATAGTCGCGGCGATAAAGTGAATCGTGGGAATGACCGACAGCGTGAGCGAGCAAACGGCCCTGATCGTCGTAAGAATATTCGCTGAGCAGCAGACCTTGCTGACGTTGCTGTTCGCGCCCGGACAGGAAAATGTGCGTGGTCAGTTGCGCGCCGTTGAGGTCGATGGCGCTCAGCGCACCGCCCTTGGCGTGGTGATAATCGAGCTTGCTGTTGTCCGGCAAACGCATCTGCTTGAGCTGGCCGCAGGCGTCGTAGGCATAACGCAGCGTGCCCCAGCCCTGATGCTCGGTGATCAGCCGATCCTGGCGGTCGTATTCGAAGACCAGTGGGTGGTTTTGCCCATCGTCGACGCCAGTCAAACGACCTAGGCGGTCATAGCGATAGCTGACCTTGACTCCGTCCGGCAGGGTTTTCACCAATAGGCGCCCGGCAGCGTCACGTTCATACGCGGTGACCAACTGCGAGCCGACATCGCCGAACTCGGTCTTTTCCAGCAGATGCCCGTTGAGGTCGTAGGCGTAGGCGGTGCGTCGTCCGTCGAAGGCGGTTTCCTGTCGGATCAATCCGGTCGAGGTGTAGTCCAGTCGATATTTTTCACCCGACTCGTTCTCGATCTCGGTGAGCAGCAGTTGCGCGTGGTCATAGCGGTACTGGACCCGCGTGCCGTCGGGATTGATCCGCCGCGAGACCAGGTGCAGGTCATCGTCGTATTCGTAACGGGTGATGCGCCCCAGTTCATCGCGCTCGGCGGTGACCTGGCCGTAGGCGCCGTAGCTGTAGGCGCGGCTGGCGCCGGTAGGAAAAGTCGTCTGCAGCAGTCGGCCAGCGGCGTCCCACTGCTGACGGGTCACTGCACCGTGTTCATCCTCGGTTGTGGTCCGCCGCCCCAGCGCATCGTAGGAAAAGCGCCGCACGCCACCGTCGGGCAGGGTTTCCTCGATCAACTGCCCCAGCGTATTCCAGGCCAGTCGATGCCGGCTGCTGTCCGGATAGCGGATCGACAGCAGCTGGCCGTAAATGTCGTAGTAGTAATGGATGACCTGGCCGTCGGGATCGACCGCTTCCGTAACATCACCTTCGGCGTTGCGCCGATAAGTCCACACCGCGTCGCCGCGTGAACGTCGGTAGAGAAAACCGTTGCGATACTCGTAGGAAGTTGGCGCGTCATCCGGTGGAATCAGCGCGATCAGCCGTCCGACGTCGTCGTAGTGGTATTCAGTGACCGCCCCGAGGGCATCCTGCTCGGCGATCAGCCGTCCTGCTTCGTCGTACGCCTTGAGCTGTTCACCACCGTCGGCCGAGGTCTTGCGCACGAGCCGCGCGCGGTCGTCGTGGACGTAGGTCTCTTCGGTGCCGTCGACGTAGTACACCGTCACGCTGCCGTCGTCGTTCCAGACGTAGCGGGTGTTCATCTGCGAGAACGACGCCCAGTGCCGCACGCAACGCGCCGCTTTGCCCTCGCGCTGCCACTCCCAGAAGAAACTGGCGCCGCCGGTCAACTGCCGTTGCAGAATGACGTGGCTGTCGTCGTAATCGTAGCGTTCGCTGTCGCCGACCGCGTTGGTCGCGGCGAGCAAACGCTGGCGAGCGTCGTAGCAATAACCGGCAAGGTTTTGTTCGGTCGTCCATTCACCCTGAGCGAAGACCTGGTAATCGACCGCCACCAATTGCGCCCGGTCATAACGCAACAGCAGCGCACGACCGGCGCCGTTATCCACACGACTGATCCGATCCTGGCGATCACGATCGATGCGCAGACGATTGCCATAGGCATCGCTGATCGCCGTCAGCCGGCCCGCACGAAAGTGATAAAACCGCGCCGAATCCCCCGCCAGGGCAAGAATCAGCTCTTCGGGTTCAGCCCCAAGGAAAATCGCCGCCCGCGACAGGCTGTTGTGGATCGCAGGGCGCTCGACGTTCGGCAGCGGAAACCGTGTACGACGGTTCTCATGGTCGATCCAGACGACGAAATCGCCTTCGAACACCAGCCGATGCGCCAGCGAATGGCTCCAGCCGAAACCCAGACCGATATCGATCTCGACGGCGCTGCTGCGATACAAGCGGGTGAACTCGAACGGCAGCACGCCATCCAGCACCGCGTCGGTCAGGGTCAGCAATTCTTCGCCAGTGACCATCGACACCGGGCAACCGTTGGTGCAGGTCAGCGCGGCGCAATCGGCGCTGTCGCCGTTGGGGTTTTTCGCTTGGTCAGAGGCGTCGTCGCGGGGTTCGTGGCGCTCAAGGCGCGCCATGCCTTGGGATTTTTCCCGCGCAAGCGGCGCCGGATTCGGCACGTTCAACACCACTGAGTCCGCTTGGCGAATGTTCAGCGGAATCGACGGGGTCGGCTTCAACGCAACCTCGCGGGCATGAACCATCAGCGGCTTCAACACGCTTGCGTGCTGCTTGAGCTCCGGTATTGAAGTCAGTTCCGCCAAGCGCAAAGCCGACGCCGCCAACCACTCCCGCGCCCGTGGCGACTTGATCTTCGCCAAAACCTTGCTGCTCAAACGCAGCGATACGCCAGCGCCGCCCGCCACGCGCACCAACAGGAAACTGATGAGCAACTCGGTGCGAACTTCGGCCACCACTTCGGCGAGGTATTGCGGCGGCAGCATCTTCAGCCAACTGATGAACGCGGCGAGATGAATGAACAGCAACGGTTCGTCGCTCAGCATCAACAAGGCGTTGGCTATCGCCTCGCTTGAAGCCGCAAGCAGTGCCTCAAGTTCGATCTCGCTCAGATATTCAAGGAGCTTTTCGCTGTGTTCCTGCAAATCGGCGATAAGAGCAAACAGTTGCTGGATGTCATCCCAAACCCCGTTCAGGGCTTTTTCCGTGCCGCGCCAGTCGGCCCGCTGCAACTGCCCGTAACGTTCGAGAAAACCGACGCTGGAAAACTCCGTCCACTGCGGCTGAAATTCCGCCCACTCTCCCCGCAACCAGCGTTCCAGGCCGGCAATCACGCTCTCATAGGAGCCATACAACGCTCGCACATGAGCAGTGGAAACATCGGGAAAGAAGGTGATGCGATAACGCTGGCCCTGATCGCAATCATTCACTTGCAGAATACCGCTCGGCCCGATGGTGTGACGCAGCGGTTCGCCGAAGGTCCGCACACCACCGTCGTCACTCAGCAGCGGTTCGAGCGTCACCGGGGTATCGCCGATCGGCACGAAACGCGCGGCTTCGAACATGTGCACCAGCGTCAGCGGGCCATCAGCCGGGCACATCGCCACCGAAGAACTGATGGGTTTGCGCGAACTGATCGGAGCGCTCAACTGCACATCGTTACCGACCTTGAACACCTGTTCGATGTCCAGCGCGTTCCCGGTCCAGAACTGTTCGGCCCACGCCTCGTAATCGTTCAGGCACAGGCGGAACTCGCCCAGGAGGGCTTCGAAATCCGGTTGTTTGGGGTTCAGAGCGGCAAGCACCAGCAAACCGATGCTGTTGTTCAGGGCCAGTAGCCGATCAGGTTCAAACATTCGCAGTCGCTCGCGCATATGAAAAACAGGAGCGCGGACTTTGCGGGGGATCAAACAGGAAAGAAGTCGGGGAAGTAGGCGGTGTCTGTAGGAGTTTTCGCTAAATACGAAACGCGCGCCGTGGGCATTGCCCGTTGCTCAATGTCCACCAGCCTCGCTATGCTGCTGAACCCATTAATCAGATCCGAGCAGCGACCTGTTGCAGGCGCCCGGAATGTCTTTGATAACGGATCCGATGATGAATGCACCGCTGAAGGCGTTCGGCCCGATCAAGGCCGTGATTTTCGATATGGATGGTTTGTTGCTGGACACGGAGGGCATTTACACCGAAGTCACCTCGATGATTGCCGGGCGTTACGGGCGAACCTTCGACTGGAGCGTCAAGCAGAACATCATCGGTCGCGGTGCCAATGACCTGGCCAATTACGTGGTGCAGGCACTGGAATTACCGATCACCCCGGCAGAATTTCTGGCGATTCGCGAGCCGTTGATGCGCGAGCGCTTTCCCAAGGCCCAGGCCATGCCGGGTGCCGAAGCGCTGGTGCGTCATCTGAAAGCGCACAACATTCCGATTGCTGTCGGCACCAGTTCGTCGCGGCAGTCGTTCGGTCAAAAAACCACGTTGCACCGTGACTGGTTCGCGCTGTTCGATTTCATTGTCACGGCGGATGATCCGGAAGTCGGCGCGGCGAAACCGGCGCCGGATATTTTTCTAACGGCGGCCCGGCGGCTGGGCGTCGCGCCGGAAGACTGTCTGGTGTTCGAAGATTCGCCATTCGGCGTGACCGCGGCCAAAGCGGCTGGCATGACCGCCATCGCTATCCCCGACGCAGCGATGGCCGATGAAAAATATGCACACGCCGACGGCATTCTTCGAACGTTGAAAGCGTTTACGCCTATCGCATTTGGCCTGCCAGCGCTGGAATGGGCTTGATCTTCAACAACAAAAACGCCGCCCTTGTGTAAAAACAAGGGCGGCGTTTTTTTGTACGGTTCTAGCAGGATTATCAGGCGCCGAAACCACCATCGATGGTCAGGCTGGCACCGGTGATGTAACCGGCTTCCGGCCCGGCCAGGTAGGCGACGAAGCTGGCGATTTCATCGGCGGTGCCGTAACGACCCACGGCCATCAGCGGGATCAGGCTGTCGGCGAAGTCACCATGGGCCGGGTTCATGTCGGTGTCGACCGGGCCGGGCTGCACATTATTGATGGTGATGCCGCGCGGCCCGAGATCGCGTGCCAGACCTTTGGTCAAACCGACCAGCGCCGATTTGCTCATCGCGTAAACACCGCCACCGCCAAAGGGCATGCGATCGGCGTTGGTGCTACCGATGTTGATGATGCGCGACCCTTCGCCCATATGCTTGGCCGCTTCCTGCGAAGCGATGAACACGCTGCGCACGTTGATGGCCAAGGTCTGATCGAAGTCTTCCAGTTTGAAATCTTCCAGCGGCGCGATGGCCAGCACGCCGGCGTTGTTGACCAGAATATCCAGGCGACCAAAGGCTTCGACAGTGGTGCTGACCGCGTGGCGAATGGCGCCAGCATCGGCGCTGTCAGCCTTGATCGCCAAGGCTTTGCCGCCACCGGCGGTGATGCTGTTCTGCAACTCTTCGGCTTTGGCCGTCGAGCTGACATAAGTGAAGGCAACCGCAGCGCCTTCAGCGGCCAGACGTTTGACGATCGCAGCGCCGATACCACGGGAACCGCCTTGAATCAGAGCGACTTTGCCGCTGAGGTGTTGAGTGGTCATGTTCGATCTCCAGAATCTTCAAGGCGGAATGCCTTGTTGTTGGTGCCGAGTATCGGCGTGGCATCGACAACCGTGTAGACCATGATTGCTATAGTCTGTGTAAACCAAAAGTTTATAGTGGCGATCATGGAAACGTTCAGCAGTATCGAATGCTTTGTGCGCAGTGCTGAAGTGGGCAGCTTTGCCGAGGCCGCGCGGCGCTTAAGTCTTACCCCGGCAGCGGTAGGCAAAAGCGTGGCGAAACTGGAAGCGCGGCTCGGCGTGCGGCTGTTCCAGCGTAGTACACGCAGCCTGACCCTGACTGAAGCCGGCCAGCTGTTTTTGAGTGAGGTCAGTTCCAGCCTGACAACGATCCAGAACGCCGTCGCCAATCTCGCCAGCGCTGGAGGGCAACCGGCCGGCACACTGAAAGTGAGCATGGGTACGGTGTTCGGTCGTCTGTATATCGTGCCGTTGCTCGGCGAGTTTCTGCGGCGTTATCCGGCGATCAATCCGGACTGGAATTTCGATAACCGTCAGGTCGATCTGATCGGGCAGGGCTTCGATGCGGCGATTGGCGGCGGCTTCGAACTGCCACAAGGCGTGGTCGCGCGCCGATTGACTCCGGCGCACCGGGTGCTGGTGGCATCGCAGGATTACCTGCAAAGTCATCCGCCGATAACGCATCCCGATGATCTTGCACTGCACGACGGGATTCTGATTCGCTCACCGCAAACCGGGCGGGTGCGTTCGTGGCAACTGACTCACGCCGATCAGCAGCATAGCCCCTTGCTGCTCAGAGCGCGGATGACCATGAGCGATTCCGAGGCGGCGTGTGCGACAGCCCTGCAAGGGTTGGGCATTGCCTTGGTGAGTATGCCGTTTGCGGTGGGTTATCTTGAGGCGGGGACGCTGCAGCGTGTGTTGCCGGAGTGGTTTGTCGATGACGGTAACATTTCGATTTACTACGCCGAGCATAAACTGTTGCCGGGCAAGACTCGGGCGTTCGTTGATTTTGTGATCGAGCAATTTGCACAGCAGGGATTGGCGCGGCGGTTTAGCGCGGTTTGAGTAATGCATCAGACCGAGGCGCGGCATTCGCGAGCAAGCGATCCCACAGCGTTTGTGTTGAACCAACATCTTGCATACGACACAAAACCTGTGGGAACCGAGCTTGCTCGCGATGAACGATGACGCGGTCTACCGGGCAAACCGCCCCGGCCAGCCAATAATGTTTTTCGGCCGCGGCGTCGCATAAGTCCGCACCTTGGACGTCGACAACTTCAACCGCACCAGCGACTCGGCAATCATCACTGCCGCGGTCACCCCGTCCACGACCGGCACACCGGTACGCCGGCGAATTTGCTCATCCAGCCCGGCCATGCCGCCGCAACCCAAACAAATCACCTCTGCTTTATCCTGCGTCACCGCCAGCTCGGCCTGTTGCACGATCGCTTCCAGCGCACGCTGCGGCTCATGCTCCAGTTCCAGCACCGCCAAACCGCTGGCCCGAACCGACGCGCATCGATCCCACAACCCCGACAGTTTCAGCCGGTCCTCGATCAACGGTACGGTGCGATCCAGGGTGGTCACCACCGAATACGCGTGGCCGAGGAACATCGCAGTACTCGCGGCGGCATCGGTGATGTCCACTACCGGCACATTGAGCAGCTCCTGCAGACCTTCGCGCCCATGCTCGCCATATCCGGCCTGAATCACTGCATCGAACGGCTGATCGTAGGACATCACTCGATCCATCACCGCGATGGCGGCGAGGTAGCTTTCGAAGTTGCCCTCAATCGAATCGGCGCCGAAGTAAGGCGTGAGCCCGACAATTTCCGTTCCCGGTGACGCGACGGCCTGCGCCGAACGCGCAATAGCTTCAGTGATGGACTCGGTGGTGTTGACGTTGACCACGAGAATACGCATGGAAAAATCCTTATAGCGGGCAGTTCTGCGGCCCGAAGAGCGGGCCGCAAGGGAGTTAATGGCAGACGTTGTCGACCGCGATGGCTTCGCCACTGACGTCGGCGTAGTGCGGCTGGCGCTTGGCGATGATCAGGTAGAGCATTCCGGCAATACCGGCACCGATCAGCCAGGAGAACGGCGAAACGCTGTGGAAACCAGGAACGAGCGCGAGGACGATGGCGATCAAGGCAGCAGGAATAAACGCCGCGACCGCCCGGAAATTGATACCGCGGCTGTAGTAATAGGCACCATTGGGATCTTCGCTGTAGAGCTGCGGGACGTTGATCCGGCCTTTGCGGATCAACCAGTAGTCGACCATGATCACGCCGTACAATGGGCCAAGCAGGGCGCCGAGGCCGGACAGAAAATAAACGATCACCAACGGGCTGTTGTAGAGATTCCACGGCAGGATCAACACCGCGATGGTTGCGCTGATCAGGCCGGCGCGGCGGAACGTGAGGTATTTGGGCGCCAGGTTGCTCAGCACGAACGCCGGAGCAACGAAGTTGGCCATGATATTCACCGCCACCGTGACGATCAGGAACGCCAGGCACCCGAGGACCAGAAAGAACGTGTTGGGAATCGAGGCGATGATTTCGGTCGGGCTCTCGATGATCCGGCCATTGATTTGGAACTGCGCGCCGCACAGCAGGACGGTGATCGCGGCGAACACCAGAATATTTACCGGCAAGCCCCAGAAATTTCCGACCTTGATGGTCTTGCGGCACGGCGAAGAGCGAGCGAAATCGCAGAAATTGAGGATTAACGTGCCATATATCGCCAGCCACAAAGCGCCGCCGGCAAAAATGTTGCGCCACATTTCCCCGCCAGTCAGCGGTTCGCGGATCGACCAGGCGATGGTGGCATTGGCCTGAAAGTACATCCATCCGGCGAGGGCGGCCACCGTCAACAGGATCACCGGCCCGGCAAATGCCTCATAGCGGCGAACCATTTCCATGCCGTACGCAAGAATCGCCAGTTGGACGAACCAGATCGCCACGAAGCACACCCAACCCAACGTCGACAGGCCAAGAATCGAGTTGTGGTCGTATTCGGCGAAGCCGGGATGCACGGCCGTGAGCAATACGCGAAACACCACGGAGGCCAGATACGTCTGAATACCGAACCAGGCGATGGCGATAACGGCCCTGATCAATGCAGGAATTTGTGCACCGTGGATGCCGAAACTGATCCGGCTGATCACTGGAAACGGCACCCCGGTTTTCTGCCCCATGTACCCGGACAGGTTCATGAAGAAGTACACCAGGGCCGCGCCGATTCCCAGTGACAACATAATCTGCCAGCCGCCCAGGCCCAAGGCGTAGAGACCGATGGCGAAGGAGTAGTTGGCGATGTTGTGCACATCGTTCGTCCACAGCGCAAAAATGCTGTACTTGCCCCAACGCCGGCCCTCGGCCTTGGTCGGCGCCAGATCGTTATTGTGCAGGCGCGGGCTGAGTTGTAACGGCTCGGCCAGACCGTCATGGGGTAACGGCTGGTCGACGGCAGAGGCGGGCAGATTCAGCGCGATGTTATTCGAGATACTTGTACGCATTCCGGCAGGCTCCTGATGTTCAGGGCCGCGATGACTGTGCGTAAGCCGTCAGGCTCGACAAATCTTCGTCGCGGCGGTGAAAAACATCATTGGTTACGGGGCATCTGCAGCCTGTACGGGATAGGGCGCTTCAGGCTTGCGGATCGAAAGTGTGCATGTTTTGCGGTTTTGTATACAAAACATGTATGCACTAAAGCCAGATCTGTGCCAGTTGCGGATCTATGCGCGGCCTTCCTCATTTCGAAAAGTTATCGATACGCACTAAGTCTCTGAAAATAGGCGGATAAAAATTGACTGTTCGAACAGGTATTTATTTTTGATGAGGGATTTTCAGAAGAGGCTGGCGAGAGAGGTTTTCAGGCGGGATGTAACTTTTCAGGGCGCGGAAACAAAAAAGTGCACACACAAATGGCACCGATGGTGACATTTGTGTGTACACATTTTTGGAGATCAAGAAATCGCAGCCTGCGGCATCTCCTACATGCGCAAGCGGTCCCTGTAGGAGCTTCCGAAGGCTGCGATCTTTTTTAGATTTTGGATTTGCTAATAATATTCCCGGCATGCAGCCCGCATTCCTTCTGCGTGGCTTCTTCCCACCACCAACGGCCTTCACGCTCATGCTGGTTCGGCAAGACAGGGCGGGTGCACGGTTCGCAGCCGATGCTGATGAAACCGCGCTCATGCAGGCTGTTGTAAGGCAGTTCAAGCATGCGGATGTAACCCCAGATCTCTTCGCTGCTCATTTGTGCAAGCGGGTTGAATTTGTACAGGGTGCGCTCCGGCGTCGAGAATGCCGTGTCGATTTCCAGGACTGCCACGGCGCTGCGGGTGCCCGGGCTCTGGTCGCGGCGCTGGCCGGTGGCCCAGGCTTTGACGCCGGAGAGCTTGCGGCGCAGCGGCTCGATCTTGCGGATGCCGCAGCATTCGCCATGACCGTCCCGGTAGAAACTGAACAGGCCTTTTTCCTTCACGAACGGTTCCAGTTTCGTGTAGTCCGGCGAGACGATTTCGATGTCGATCTTGTAATGCTCGCGCACCTGTTCAATGAACCGATAGGTCTCCGGATGCAAGCGGCCGGTATCAAGGCTGAACACCTTGACGTTCTTGTTCAGCTTCCAGGCCATGTCCACCAGCACCACATCCTCGGCACCGCTGAAAGATATCCACAGATCATCGCCGAACTCGGCAAAGGCGAGTTTGAGGATGTCTTGGGCGGATTTATTGGCATAGGTCGTGGCGAGTTCCACGACGTCGAACGTTGGGCTCATCAGGGCGGCTTCCTACAGGTCGGTGGCGCTGGGCGCTCTATATGGGGCCGATGGTAACAAAAACCTGCGCGGCTCGGGGCGTGCTGTGCGTTGCGCGTCGGCATTCGAGTCGCTAGAGTTCGGCCTCGCTCGACTCACATAATCAATACAAACGGGAGTGTCTTGTGGAAATTGCTTGCCTGGATCTTGAAGGGGTTTTGGTACCGGAAATCTGGATCGCCTTCGCCGAAAAAACCGGAATCGACTCCCTCAAGGCCACCACCCGGGACATTCCCGATTACGACGTGCTGATGAAGCAGCGGCTGCGCATCCTCGATGAGCACGGCTTGAAGCTGTCGGATATTCAGGAAGTGATCGCCACGTTAAAGCCGCTGGATGGCGCCGTGGAGTTCGTCAACTGGCTGCGCGAACGCTATCAGGTTGTGATTCTGTCGGACACGTTCTACGAATTTTCGCAGCCGTTGATGCGTCAGTTGGGCTTTCCGACGCTGCTTTGCCATCGCTTGATTACTGACGAAAGCGGTCGCGTTACCAGTTATCAGCTGCGCCAGAAAGACCCCAAACGCCAGTCGGTGCTGGCGTTCAAAAGTCTGTATTACCGGGTGATCGCGGCGGGGGATTCGTACAACGACACGACGATGCTGGGCGAAGCGGATGCCGGGATTTTGTTCCACGCGCCGGACAACGTGATTCGCGAGTTCCCGCAGTTTCCGGCGGTGCACACGTTTGAGGAGTTGAAGCGCGAGTTCCTCAAAGCCTCAAACCGCGACCTCAGCCTGTAGGTGGCCCGACTTTTCCCACGAAGAGGGTAGGAACGATCACCAACCCCTGTAGGAGCTGCCGAAGGCTGCGATCTCTGCTGTTTAAGATCAAAAGATCGCAGCCTTCGGCAGCTCCTACAGGGGACTGTTCAGCAGTTTTGCAGGGTATCGAGGAGTATCCGGACTTTGGTGATCGACTCCTGATACTCCGCCTGCCAGTCCGAGTCGGCGACGATCCCGCCACCGCCCCAGCAGCACACCTGCCCATCCTTGACCAACAGACTGCGAATAGCGATGGAGCTGTCCATCTCGCCGCGCACATCCAGGTACAGCAGCGAACCGCAATACAACCCGCGCCGCGTCGGCTCCAGTTCGTCGATGATCTGCATCGCGCGAATTTTCGGTGCGCCGGTGATCGAGCCGCCGGGAAAACTGCCCGCGATCAGATCCAGCGCGTCGCGATCATCCGCCAGTTCCCCGGTCACGCTGCTGACCAGGTGATGCACATTCGGATAACTCTCCAGACTGAACAACTCCGGCACCCGCACCGAGCCGATGCGGCAGGTGCGCCCGAGATCGTTGCGCAGCAGATCGACGATCATCAGGTTTTCCGCGCGATCCTTGGGGCTGGCCAGCAGTTCGGCGGCGTTGGCCGCGTCTTCGGCTGGGGTCAAACCGCGGGGGCGAGTGCCCTTGATCGGTCGGGTTTCGACTTGACCCTGGCTGACTTTGACGAAGCGCTCCGGCGAAAGGCTCAACACTGCGCCGCCGTCGGGCAGGCGCTGGAAGCCGGAAAACGGCGTCGGGCAGGCTTCGCGCAGTTTGCAGTAAGCCAGCCATGGATCGCCCTGACACGATGCACGAAAGCGCTGGGCGAAGTTGACTTGGTAGCAGTCGCCGGCCTGGATGTACTCTTGAATGCGCTCGAAAGCCTGACGGTAATCGTCGGCCGAGAGATCGGCGGCCATTGGCTGATTGAGTTTGAACGGGATCACCGCATCAGTAGCCGGCTGCGTGAACAACGCGATCAGTCGCTGCTGTTCACTGTGGACAAGCGATGGGTGAAAGACCAATTGGCTGGTTTGAGCCTGGTGGTCGCTGATCAGCGCCCAGTCGTACAAACCAAAACGCGCATCCGGCAGTTGCAGATCATCCAGCGCCTGACTTGGCAGATTTTCCAGATGCCGGCCGAAGTCGTAGCTCAGGTAACCAATCAGACCGCCGGCGAATGGCAACTCGCAGCCCGTTGGCAAATCAGCCTCTCCCAAGCAGTCGAGGTTATCGCGAAGGCGCTGCAGAAAATGCGCACCGCTTTCATCCGGCAACACCGCCAGTTGTTCCAGGGGCCAGGCGCTGAGTAAGTCATAACGGCCACGCTCGGCGCTCGGCCGGCCACTGTCGAGCAGCACGGCGCCGGGGGCGTTGCGGATGACCGCGAAATAGTCAGCGGGATTGGCGCGGTAGGGCAGCGGATATACGGAACAGGTCAGCATGGGCGGGGCAGATCGGCCGTTGAGGCGGGGAGGGGATTGTAGTCCTCTGCGCTGCCAGATCAAAGTCAAAAGCCTCCCCCTCACCCCAACCCTCTCCCCCAAGGGGGCGAGGGGGAAAGGGAGCCGATCTTCACGCTTTTCAAGGCCTGAGTTCGACCGGATATTTCAGGTCGGCGTAGCTCTCGCATACACCACGGTCAGTTCCCTCTCCCCCAAGGGGGCGAGGGGGAAAGGGAGCCGATCTTCACGCTTTTCAAGCCCTGAGTTCGACCGGATATTTCAGGTCGGCGTAACTCTCGCATCCACCACGGTCAGTCCCCTCTCCCGCAAGGGGGCGAGGGGGAAAGGGAGCCGATCTTCACGCTTTTCAAGACCTGAGTTCGGCCGGATATTTCAGGTCGGCGTAGCTCTCGCATCCACCACGGTCAGTCCCCTCTCCCCCAAAGGGGCGAGGGTAGTAAAGGGAGCCGATCTTCACGCTTTTCAAGACCTGAGTTCGACCGGATATTTCAGGTCGGCGTAGCTCTCGCATCCACCACGGTCAGTCCCCTCTCCCGCAAGGGGGCGAGGGGAAAGGAAGCCGATCTTCACGCTTTTCAAGCCCTGAGTTCGACCGGATATTTCAGGTCGGCGTAACTCTCGCATCCACCACGGTCAGTCCCCTCTCCCTCCGGGAGAGGGCTAGGGTGAGGGGCTTTTGGCTTTAAGGCCTGTCAGCCCTCAACCGCAGGAATATGCCCAAACATCTCCTGGGTAAACGCCACTCGCTCTTCAACCGATTCCTTTACGCCCCGCGCTTTCAACTCTTCCAGCCGCGCTTCAACCGCGTGAGTACGCAAGGTCAGGCCGCAATCATTGGCGATCTGGATATTCAGCCCCGGCCGCGCATTCAGCTCCAGAATCAGCGGCCCCTTCTCCTGATCCAGCACCATGTCCACGCCGATATACCCCAGCCCGCACAGCTCATAGCAGCCGGCGGCGAGTTTCATGAAACCGTCCCAATAGGGCAGTTGCACGCCATCTACCGCATTGGTGGTGTCGGGGTGTTTGGTGATGATGTTGTTCAACCAAGTGCCACGCAACGTCAGGCCGGTCGCCAGATCGACGCCAACGCCGATGGCGCCCTGGTGCAGGTTGGCCTTGCCGCCGGACTGGCGGGTCGGCAAGCGCAACATCGCCATCACCGGGTAACCCATCAGCACGATGATGCGGATGTCCGGCACGCCTTCGTAGCTGATGCTCTTGAAGATCTGATCCGGGGTCACGCGGTATTCGATCAGCGCGCGGTCACGGTGACCACCCAGTGAGTACAGGCCGGTGAGGATGCTCGAGATGTGATGCTCCAGCTCTTCGTGGGCGAGGATCTTCCCCGACACCGTGCGATAGCGGCCTTCGAAGCGGTCGGCGATGACGATGATGCCGTCGCCACCCGCGCCTTGGGCTGGTTTGATCACGAAGTCGCTGCGTCCGCCGATGATCTCGTCGAGCTTGTCGATTTCCTTCTCGGTGGAGATCACCCCGTACAGCTCCGGCACGTGAATGCCGGCGGCGATGGCGCGCTCCTTGGTGAGGATCTTGTCATCGACGATCGGGTACAGGCTGCGCTTGTTGTACTTGAGCACGTAGTCGGCGTTACGCCGATTGATGCCCATGATGCCGCGGGCTTCCAGAGCCTTCCAGGTCTTCCAGAAACCGAACATCAAGCGTCAGCCTTCTTCAGGAAAGCCTTGAAACGCACCAGTTCAGTCAGGCGATAACCGCGATAGCGACCCATCGCCAGCATGAAGCCGACCAAAATCAGCAGGATCGCCGGGAAGGTGAACACGAAATACACCAGCTCCGGCACGGTCATGATCAGGTGCGCCAGCGAGGCGGCGAACAGTGTGCCGATCGCGACTTTCAGCGCATGGTTGGCGCCGCGTTCTTCCCAAGTGATCGACAGGCGTTCGATGGTCATGGTCAGAATCACCATCGGGAACAGCGCCACCGACAAGCCGCGCTCAAGCCCCAGCTTGTGGCTGAACAGACTGATCGCCGCGATCAACACCACGACAAAGGTCAACACGACCGACAGGCGCGGCAGCATTTGCAGCTTCAGATGTTCCAGATAAGAGCGTAATGACAGGCCCAGCGCGGTAATCACCGTGAATAGCAGAATACCGAAGCCCAGCTGCGTTTCGCGGAAGGCGAGGGCGATCAGCACCGGGGTAAAGGTGCCCAGGGTCTGCAGGCCGATGAGGTTGCGCAGGATCAGAATCACCAGCACGCCGATCGGGATCATCACCATGATCATGAACGTCTGTTGGGTCTGCAGCGGCAAGCCGTAGAGTGAGTATTCGAGGAAGTTGGCATCGGTGTTTTCGTCGGTCAGCTTGGCCAGACGAATCGCATTCATCTCGCTGTTGTTCAGGCTGAACGTCACGTTGGCTTTCTTGCCGCCGTCGACGGTGATCAGGTTTTCGTCACCGGTCCACCACAGCAGGCGGTCGGTTGGCAGGCCTTGCTCACCGGTTTCCGGGTTGAAGTACAGCCAGTCGTTGCCGTTGAAGCTGCGCAGCCACAGTTCGGGTGTCTGTGGCTGATCGGCGACGAGGCGGATGGTGTGGACTTTTTCCACCGGGACGTGGGCGATGGACAGCAGCAGTTCGACGATCTTCGCTTTGTGCGCGGTCGATGGATCGCCGGCCAGCAGCAGTTTCACGTTGTCATCGTTGAGGTTGTTGACGCGTTTGATCGCCTCGCCAATAAAGGTTTCGACGTCGGCGGAGTGTTGGCGGATCGGCGCGAGCAGGGCTTCGGCGGCGATTTTTTCCGGACCTTCGATGACCATGCTGTCGCGGAACGTCGGGCCTTTGATCTTGGTTTTTTCCGCGGTGAAGCGCTTGGTCAGCACCAGGCGGTAATACAACGTCTGGTTGCCTTTGGCGCGCCGGGCCGACCAGGTCACCTTGCGGTTGCCATCGACGCGATTGACCGCGACGCCGTAGTTATTGGAGATGAAGCTTTCGTTGAGGCTGACGTAATCGCGGCTCAATGGCGGCACGAACATCTGGATCTTCACTGGATCCTTGGTGCTGGCGACGAACTCGACCTTGGCGTCGATGTTCCACAAGTCGTCGGTCGCATCTTCGGTCACCGGGATGCCGAGCACGAAAATCTGATAGGCCGTAACCGAAACGCCCAGCAGCACCAGAACGGCGATCAGGATTTTCAGGTGGAAGGTTAGAGAACGCATGGAAATTACTCGGCGGTATGAGCGGCGATGGTGCAGGCGGGTTTGCCGGCAGCGTATTTAAGACTGGGGTCGACCAGCGCGTCGAAGCGTTTCAATGCCTCGGAGCCAATCAAAAGCGGGTATTGGAACGCACTTCGGTCGGTCAGGTTCACTTCGATGCTGCGCATCGCTGATCCCATGCAGATATCCAGTTCGATGACCGGGCGCGCAGTGTACTTCTTGCCCTCTTCGGGATCGTAGTCGCCAGCCCGGCGCTTGATCTTGCTGACGCGGGCCAGCGGACGCTCGATCGGGTGCGAGTGCGCGGCATCGATTGCCAGATAGAACCGCACCCAGGATTCACCGTTGCGTTTGAAGCGTTTGATGTCACGGGCACTCAGCGAGGCGGTTTTCGCGCCGGTGTCGAGTTTGGCCGCGACTTCGAGATTGATGCCGTCAAGCGAAGCGTATTCGTTGAGGCCGTACACGGTTTTTTCCCCCGCGGCGGCGAGGCCGGGCAGGCAAAACAGGGTAAAAAAAGCAGGGAAGGGCTTGAGTCTCATAAATCCTGGTGCGCAGCGTTCCGTTTTCGGTTCAGGAGCGTGGCAAAACCTGCGCAAGCTCCTGCGTGTGCCTTTCAGCTTTTTATGACAAGCCGTACAAATGGCCAGCAAATGCGGGCGGCATTCTAGCACGGTGGTTTTATGGCGCCAGCGCTTGGGGTGGTCTATCCAAGATCAAAGGATCGCAGCCTTCGGCAGCTCCTACACTGATCCAGCAATAGGACGAGCTTTATGGGTTATTAGACGATTGTCGACAATACCCATTTATCCTTTGACTGATTGGGCTGAATTAGCTAGTTTTTGCCGCATCGGATTTGAAGGTGTCGACAATCATGCTGGATCAACTCGATCCCCCGGTCATAAGCGGTGACGATTCGGAAACGCTGTCGGAAAACGTTTTCCGGCGCATTCAGGCGGCCATTGTCAAAGGCGAGATCGCCCCCGGCAGCAAGATTTCCGAACCGGAGCTGGCGCGCACCTACGGCATCAGCCGCGGGCCGTTGCGCGAGGCGATCCACCGGCTGGAAGGTCAGCGCCTGCTGGTGCGCGTGCCGCACGTTGGTGCGCGAGTGGTTTCGCTCAGTCATGCCGAATTGCTCGAACTCTACGAAATCCGTGAATCCCTGGAAGGCATGGCCTGCCGCCTCGCCGCCGAGCGCATGAGCATTGCAGAGATCGACGAACTGCGCCGAGTGCTGGAAACCCACGAGCGCGACGCGGCGTTTCAGACCGGCGTCGGCTATTACCAGCAGGAGGGCGATTTCGACTTTCATTACCGGATCATTCAGGGCAGCGGCAACCGCACGCTGACGCAGATGCTCTGCGGCGAGCTGTACCAGCTAGTGCGCATGTATCGCATCCAGTTTTCCACCACGCCGAACCGCCCGCGCCAGGCTTTCGCCGAACACCACCGGATTCTCGACGCCATCGCCGACCGTGACGGCGAACTCGCGGAATTGTTGATGCGCCGCCACATCGGCGCCTCGAAACGCAACATCGCCCGTCACTACGAGGACGGCGCTCACAACAAGACAGCCACTGAACGAGGTGACGCATGAGTTCCAACCTGAATACGCCGGGCCAGCGCTTCCGCGACGCGGTCGCCAGCGAGCATCCATTGCAAGTGGTCGGCGCGATCAACGCCAACCACGCGCTGCTGGCCAAGCGTGCCGGTTTCAAGGCGATCTACCTGTCCGGTGGCGGGGTGGCCGCAGGCTCGCTCGGCGTGCCGGACCTGGGCATCACCGGTCTGGATGACGTGCTCACCGATGTGCGGCGCATCACCGACGTTTGCGACCTGCCGCTGCTGGTGGATGTCGACACCGGTTTCGGCTCGTCGGCGTTCAACGTCGCGCGTACCGTCAAATCGATGATCAAATTCGGCGCGGCGGCGATTCACATCGAGGATCAGGTCGGCGCCAAGCGCTGCGGCCATCGTCCGAATAAAGAGATTGTCAGCCAGCAGGAAATGGTCGATCGCATCAAGGCAGCGGTCGACGCGCGTACCGATGACAGTTTCGTGATCATGGCGCGCACCGATGCGCTGGCCGTGGAAGGTCTGGAATCGGCACTCGATCGCGCGGCCGCCTGCATCGAGGCCGGCGCCGACATGATTTTCCCCGAGGCGATCACCGAGCTGGACATGTACAAGCTGTTCGCGAGCCGGGTGAAAGCGCCGATCCTGGCCAACATCACCGAATTCGGCGCGACGCCGCTGTACACCACCGAACAACTGGCCGGCGCCGACGTGTCGCTGGTGCTCTATCCGCTGTCGGCGTTCCGCGCGATGAACAAGGCGGCGGAAAACGTTTACACGGCGATCCGCCGCGACGGCACGCAACAGAATGTCATCGACACCATGCAGACTCGCATGGAGCTTTACGATCGCATTGATTACCACACGTTCGAGCAGAAGCTCGATGCGTTGTTTGCTGCGAAAAAATGATTGAAAGATCAAAAGATCGCAGCCTCGTTTCACTCGACAGCTCCTACAGGAACGCGGTCGATGTAGGAGCTGCCGAAGGCTGCGATCTTTTGCGAACAACACCGTAATTGCAGATTCCCTAACAAATTCAAAAATTGGAGATAGCAATGGCCGAAGCAAAAGTACTCAGTGGCGCCGGGCTCCGGGGCCAGGTCGCCGGGCAAACTGCGCTGTCCACCGTGGGCCAGGCCGGTGCCGGGTTGACCTATCGCGGCTATGACGTGCGCGAACTCGCCGCCGACGCGCAATTTGAAGAAGTCGCTTACCTGCTGCTGTACGGCGAACTGCCGACCAAAGCGCAACTGGCCGACTATCAGACCAAACTGAGCAAGCTGCGCGATCTGCCGCAAGCCTTGAAGGAAGTGCTCGAGCGCATCCCTGCCGACGCCCATCCGATGGACGTGATGCGTACCGGTTGCTCGTTCCTTGGCAACATCGAGCCGGAGAAAGACTTCTCCGAGCAGCGCGACAAGACTGACCGTCTGCTCGCGGCGTTCCCGGCGATCATGTGCTACTGGTATCGCTTCAGTCACGATGGCAAACGCATTGATTGCGTCAGCGACGAGCCGACCCTCGGCGGGCATTTCCTGCATCTGCTGCACGACAAGAAGCCGAGCGAGCTGCATGTCAAAGTCATGAACGTGTCGCTGATCCTTTACGCTGAACATGAATTCAACGCCTCGACCTTCACCGCACGCGTTTGCGCATCGACGCTGTCCGATCTGTATTCCTGCGTCACCGCGGCCATCGGCTCGCTGCGTGGCCCGTTGCACGGCGGTGCCAACGAAGCAGCGATGGAAATGATCGAGCGTTTTTCGTCGCCGGAAGACGCGATCAAAGGCACCCTCGGCATGCTCGAGCGCAAGGACAAGATCATGGGCTTCGGCCACGCGATCTATAAAGACAGCGACCCGCGCAACGAGGTGATCAAGGGCTGGTCGAAAAAACTCGCCGATGAAGTGGGCGACAAGGTGCTGTTCCCTGTTTCCGAAGCCATCGACAAGACCATGTGGGAACAGAAAAAACTGTTCCCGAATGCCGACTTCTACCATGCCTCGGCGTACCACTTCATGGGCATCCCGACCGAGTTGTTCACGCCGATTTTCGTCTGCTCGCGCCTGACCGGCTGGGCGGCGCACGTATTCGAACAGCGCGCCAACAACCGCATCATCCGCCCGAGCGCCGAATACATCGGCGTCGAACAGCGCAAGTTCGTGTCAATCGAACGTCGCTGAATGGTGAACTGACCCGAACACCGCAGACCCCTGTAGGAGCTGCCGAAGGCTGCGATCTTTTGATCTTTGTTTTCAAGATCAAGATCAAAAGATCGCAGCCTTCGGCAGCTCCTACAGAGGCGATGTGAACTTCACCTGCAAATCACCGTGACCCGAGTCCTGACCCGATGAACACAGAATTCCGCAAGAACCTGCCCGGTACGCCGCTGGACTACTTCGACACCCGTGCGGCGGTCGAAGCGATCGCGCCCGGCAGCTACGACACCCTGCCGTACACCTCCCGCGTGCTGGCGGAAAACCTCGTGCGTCGCTGCGACCCGGCCACACTGACCGCTTCGCTCAAGCAACTGATCGAGCGCAAACGCGATCTCGATTTTCCGTGGTTCCCGGCGCGAGTGGTCTGCCATGACATCCTCGGGCAGACCGCGCTGGTCGATCTTGCCGGTCTGCGTGACGCCATTGCCTTGCAGGGCGGCGATCCGGCGCAAGTCAACCCGGTGGTGCCGACGCAACTGATCGTCGACCACTCGCTGGCGGTTGAGGCGGGCGGTTTCGATGCCCAGGCGTTCGAGAAAAACCGCGCCATTGAAGACCGCCGCAACGAAGACCGTTTCCACTTCATCAACTGGACAAAAAAGGCCTTCAAGAACGTTGATGTGATCCCGCCCGGCAACGGCATCATGCACCAGATCAACCTGGAGAAAATGTCGCCGGTGATTCAGGTGCGCGAAGGCGTGGCGTTCCCCGACACCTGCGTCGGCACCGACAGCCACACCCCGCATGTCGATGCGCTGGGTGTGATCGCCATCGGCGTCGGCGGCCTCGAAGCCGAGAGCGTGATGCTCGGCCGCGCGTCGTGGATGCGCCTGCCGGAAAGCGTCGGCGTCGAACTGACCGGCAAGCTGCAACCGGGCATCACCGCCACCGACATGGTGCTGGCACTGACCGAATACCTGCGCAAACAGAAAGTCGTCGGCGCCTGGCTGGAATTCTTCGGTGAAGGCGCCGCGGCGCTGACCCTCGGCGACCGCGCGACCATTTCCAACATGGCCCCGGAGTACGGCGCCACGGCGGCGATGTTCTACATCGATCAGCAGACCATTGATTACCTGAAACTGACTGGCCGTGAAGACCAGCAAGTGCAGTTGGTCGAGCAATACGCCAAGCTCACCGGCCTGTGGGCTGACAACCTGAAGGGCGCGCAGTACGAGCGCGGCCTGACTTTTGACCTGTCCTCGGTGGTGCGCAACATGGCCGGCCCGAGCAACCCGCATGCCCGCGTCGCGGTTGCGGATCTGGCGGCCAAAGGCATTTCCGGGCAGTGGGATGACGTACCGGGACAAATGCCTGACGGCGCGGTGATCATCGCCGCGATCACCAGTTGTACCAATACCAGCAACCCGCGCAACGTCATCGCCGCCGGCCTCCTGGCGCGCAATGCCAACAGGCTCGGTCTGACCCGCAAGCCGTGGGTGAAATCCTCACTGGCGCCGGGCTCGAAAACCGTGGCGCTGTACCTCGACGAAGCTGGGCTGACCACTGAACTGGAGCAGCTCGGCTTTGGCGTTGTCGCGTTCGCCTGCACCACGTGCAACGGCATGTCCGGCGCCCTCGATCCGGTCATTCAGCAAGAGATCATCGACCGCGACCTGTACGCGACTGCCGTGCTCTCGGGCAACCGCAACTTTGACGGCCGCATCCATCCTTACGCCAAGCAAGCGTTCCTCGCATCGCCGCCGCTGGTGGTTGCCTATGCGATTGCCGGGACCATCCGTTTCGATATCGAGAAGGATGTATTGGGTGTAGTCGACGGCAAGGAAATTCGCCTCAAAGACATCTGGCCGAGCGATGAGGAAATCGACGCCGTGGTGAAATCTTCGGTCAAGCCTGAGCAGTTCCGCCAGGTCTACATTCCGATGTTTGCCGTGCATGAAGACACTGGCCCGAAAGTTACGCCGCTGTACGACTGGCGTGAGATGAGCACCTACATCCGCCGTCCGCCGTACTGGGAAGGCGCGCTGGCCGGCGCCCGTCCGTTGAAGGGTATGCGTCCGCTGGCGGTGCTGCCGGACAACATCACCACCGACCACCTTTCACCATCCAATGCGATCATGCTCGACAGCGCCGCCGGCGAATACCTGGCGAAAATGGGCTTGCCGGAAGAGGACTTCAACTCTTACGCCACCCACCGTGGCGACCACTTGACCGCGCAGCGTGCGACGTTTGCCAACCCGAAACTGTTCAACGAAATGGTCGTGGAAAACGGCAAGGTCAAACAGGGCTCGCTGGCCCGTGTCGAGCCGGAAGGCAAAGTGATGCGCATGTGGGAAGCCATTGAAACCTACATGGAGCGCAAGCAGCCGCTGATCATCATTGCCGGCGCCGATTACGGTCAGGGTTCGTCCCGCGACTGGGCGGCGAAAGGCGTGCGTCTGGCCGGCGTCGAGGCGATTGCCGCTGAAGGTTTCGAGCGCATTCACCGCACCAATCTGGTGGGCATGGGCGTGTTGCCGCTGGAGTTCAAGCCGGGCACGGACCGTCATACGTTGGCCATCGATGGCAGCGAAACCTATGACGTGATCGGCGAGCGCAGACCGCGC
The DNA here is from genome assembly GCF_900636825.1 of Pseudomonas fluorescens. Lineage (NCBI taxonomy): Bacteria > Pseudomonadati > Pseudomonadota > Gammaproteobacteria > Pseudomonadales > Pseudomonadaceae > Pseudomonas > Pseudomonas fluorescens. Next base: position 1,918,654 of record NZ_LR134318.1, read on the forward strand.
GCGGACCTGACGCTGGTGATTCATCGCAAGAATGGCGAGCGTGTTGAAGTGCCGGTGACATGCCGTCTCGATACCGCTGAAGAAGTGTCGATCTACGAGGCCGGCGGCGTGTTGCAGCGTTTCGCGCAGGACTTCCTCGAAGGGGCGGCGGTGGCCGTTTAACTATGTTCAGCGGCCAGAGGATGATGAGTTCTCTGGCCGTTTTGAAGGAGTAATCCATGGCTCACGCAGCACAGATCAAAATCCCTGCGACTTACATGCGTGGCGGCACCAGCAAAGGCGTGTTCTTCAGCCTCACCGATCTGCCCGAAGCGGCGCAGGTTCCCGGCCCGGCGCGCGACGCTTTATTGCTGCGAGTGATCGGCAGCCCCGATCCCTACGACAAGCAGATCGACGGCATGGGCGGCGCAACCTCCAGCACCAGCAAAACCGTGATCCTGTCGAAAAGTACTCGCGCCGATCACGACGTCGATTACCTGTTTGGCCAGGTTTCCATTGATAAGCCTTTCGTCGACTGGAGCGGCAACTGCGGCAATCTTTCGGCGGCGGTGGGTTCGTTCGCCATCAGTAACGGCCTGGTCGACGCGAGCCGCATTCCGCACAACGGCGTGGCGGTGGTGCGGGTGTGGCAGGCCAATATCGGCAAGACCATCATCGCCCACGTGCCGATCACCAACGGCGAAGTGCAGGAAACCGGCGATTTCGAGCTCGACGGCGTGACCTTTCCGGCGGCCGAAGTGCAGGTAGAATTCATGGACCCGGCGGCGGAAGAAGAGGGCGGCGGTGGTTCGATGTTTCCCACCGGCAATCTGGTCGATGAGCTGGAAGTGCCAGGAGTCGGCACGTTCAAGGCAACCATGATCAACGCCGGCATCCCGACGATTTTTATCAATGCCGAGGACATCGGTTACACCGGCACCGAGCTGCAAGGCGCGATCAATGGTGATCCGAAAGCGCTGCTCATGTTTGAGACCATTCGCGCCTACGGTGCATTGCGCATGGGCCTGATTTCCACTCTCGAAGAAGCAGCCAAGCGACAGCACACGCCGAAAGTCGCATTCGTGGCCAAGCCTGCGGATTACGTGGCCTCGAGTGGCAAAGCGATTGCCGCCGGAGACGTGGATTTGCTGGTGCGTGCCTTGTCGATGGGCAAGCTGCATCACGCAATGATGGGCACGGCGGCGGTGGCGATTGGCACGGCGGCGGCGATATCCGGCACCTTGGTCAATCTCGCGGCAGGTGGAGTCGAGCGCAACGCCGTACGTTTCGGCCATCCGTCCGGGACGTTGCGCGTGGGCGCAGAGGCGACGTATGAAAATGGCGAATGGGTGGTGAAGAAAGCCATCATGAGTCGCAGTGCGCGGGTTCTCATGGAAGGCTATGTGCGCGTTCCTGGAGATTCTTTCTGACACGTCACCTCTCTCTGTAGGAGCTGCCGAAGGCTGCGATCTTTTGATCTTCACCTGAAAAACAAAGATCAAAAGATCGCAGCCTTCGGCAGCTCCTACAGGGTTTGCATTTCAATCATAAGAAATTCGTTAGCCCTGAACCGAGGTCCCATCAACGAACCACTTCACGAGTGAATCGAACATGAGCGCCAACGTCGACCTGAACAACCGCCCCGATTATGACCGTGTCCTGCAGGACATCGCCGACTACGTCCTCACCTTCCGAGTCGAGTCCAGCGAAGCCCTCACCACCGCGCGCAACTGCCTGATCGACACCATGGGCTGCGGCCTGCTGGCGCTGCGTTTCCCCGAATGTACCAAGCACCTCGGCCCGTTGGTCGACGGCACGGTGGTGCCGTTTGGCGCGCGGGTACCGGGCACCAGTTATCGTCTCGACCCGGTTAAAGCCGCCTGGGATATCGGCTGCATCATCCGCTGGCTCGACTTCAACGACACTTGGCTTGCCGCCGAATGGGGCCATCCGTCGGACAACCTCGGCGCCATCCTCGCCGTTGCCGATCACCTTTCGCAGAAACGCGTGGCCATCGCCGAGCCACCGCTGACGATGCGCGATGTGCTGGATGCGATGATCATGGCCCACGAAATCCAAGGCGTGATCGCACTGGAAAACTCCTTCAACCGTGTCGGACTCGATCACGTCATTCTGGTGAAAGTCGCTTCGACTGCCGTCAGCGCCAGACTCATGGGCGCCAACCGCGAGCAGATGCTATCGGCGCTTTCCCATGCCTTCGCCGACGGCCAAGCACTGCGCACCTACCGCCATGCACCCAACGCCGGCTCGCGAAAATCCTGGGCGGCGGGAGATGCAGCGAGTCGAGGCGTGCGGCTGGCGGATATCGCGATGCGTGGCGAGATGGGCATTCCCGGCGTGCTGAGCGCGAAGCAGTGGGGCTTCTATGACGTGTCGTTCAGCCACACCAACAATGATTTGGCGCTCAAGGCCGAGGGCAAACGCGCTTTCAGCTTTTCTCGGCCGTTCGGCAGTTACGTGATGGAAAACGTGCTGTTCAAAATCAGCTTCCCCGCCGAATTCCACGCGCAAACGGCATGCGAGGCGGCGGTGATGTTGCATCCGCAGGTGCGCAATCGTCTGCACGAAATCGACCGGATTGTCATCACCACCCATGAATCGGCGATCCGCATCATTTCCAAGGTCGGCCCGCTGGCGAATGCCGCTGATCGTGATCACTGCCTGCAATACATGACTGCCGTGCCGCTGGCGTTCGGCGACCTGGTGGCCGAGCACTACGAAGACGATTTCCACAAGGCGCACCCGATCATCGATGTGCTGCGCGAGAAAATGGTCATCGTTGAAGATCCGCGATTCAGCCGCGAATACCTTGAGCCCGACAAGCGTTCGATTGCCAATGCGGTGCAGGTGTTTTTCAAGGACGGCAGCAGCACCGACAACGTGCTGGTGGAATACCCGCTCGGCCATCGCCGCCGCCGGGCGGAAGGCATTCCTCTGCTTGAAGACAAGTTCAAGGCCAACCTGGCGACGCGTTATGTCCGCCAGCGCTGCGATGAGATTTTTGCGCTGTGCGAGGATCAGGCGCGGCTCGAAGCGACAGCGGTGAATCGATTCATCGACCTGTTTGTCATCTGATCGAGCGGGCGCTGAAGATCAACTGTAGGAGTGAGCCTGCTCGCGATAGCAGTGTGTCAAACAACATCAACGCTGAATGTGCCACCGCTTTCGCGGGCAAGCCCGCTCCCACAGGGTTTTCAGAGTGATCGCAATATTGTATCCACCACAAAACCCTGTGGGAGCTGGCTTGCCAGCGATAGCGTCAGATCAGCAAACACAGGTCTATTTGAACCGCCGCTCAACCCCTTTCTCGACGAGAATCTTCGCCGAAATCTCTTCCACGGAGAAATGCGTGGAATTGATGTGCGGGATGTTCTCGCGACGGAACAGGTTCTCCACTTCGCGCACTTCGAATTCACACTGCGCGTAGCTCGAATAGCGGCTGTTGGGCTTGCGCTCGTTGCGGATCGCAGTGAGACGATCCGGGTCGATGGTCAGGCCGAACAGCTTGTGCTGATGGGCGCGCAGGGCGGTCGGCAGGGTCAGGCGTTCCATGTCGTCTTCGGTCAACGGATAGTTGGCCGCACGGATGCCGAACTGCATGGCCATGTACAGACACGTCGGGGTTTTGCCGCATCGCGACACGCCCACTAGTATCAGATCGGCTTTGTCGTAATAGTGGGTGCGCGCGCCGTCATCGTTGTCGAGGGCGAAGTTCACCGCCTCGATGCGCTCCATGTAATTGGAGTTGTGCCCGATGGAATGGGACTTGCCGACAGTGTAGGAAGAATGTTCGGTCAGCTCCTGTTCGAGCGGCGCGAGAAAGGTCGAGAAAATATCGATCATGAAACCATTGGACGTTGCGAGAATCTCACGGATGTCCTGATTGACGATGGTGTCGAAGATGATCGGACGGAAGCCGTCGGTTTCAGCGGCTTTGTTGATTTGTTGTACCATGGCCCGCGCTTTTTCCACGCTGTCGATGTAGGGCCGCGTGAATTTGCTGAAGGTAATGTTTTCGAACTGCGCCAGAAGACTTTGACCCAGGGTTTCGGCGGTAATGCCGGTGCCATCGGAGATGAAGAAAGCAGATCGTTTCATTTGCACCTTGGGCCTTAGACTAATGAGCATTCTTGGATATGATAGGCGCGATTTGCCGGCCGCCGTTGGCCCGCATTCTCACTTATTTTCCAGGTCCAGGCCATACAACCGGCCAAGGCTCCCCCGGGCCGCCGGTTTCTGAGCTTTTCCAACACAGTTAGTGGAGAGATCACCTTGGTAGAGTACGTAGTTTCCCTCGATAAGCTCGGCAAACACGATGTTGAGCATGTGGGGGGCAAGAACGCATCCCTGGGCGAGATGATCAGTAACCTGGCAGGCGCCGGTGTTTCGGTCCCCGGCGGCTTCGCCACGACGGCTCAGGCCTATCGTGACTTCCTCGAACTGAGCGGCCTGAACGATCAGATCCACAAGGCCCTCGACGCGCTCGATGTCGATGATGTCAATGCGCTGGCCAAGACGGGCGCGCAGATCCGCCAGTGGATCATGGAAGCCGAATTCCCCGAAAAACTGAATGCCGAGATCCGCACCGCGTTTGCCGCGCTGTCGGCCGGCAACCCTGACGTGGCCGTGGCCGTGCGTTCCTCCGCCACCGCCGAAGACTTGCCGGACGCTTCGTTCGCCGGTCAGCAGGAAACCTTCCTGAACATCCGTGGCGTGGAAAACGTTATCCGCGCCGCCAAAGAGGTGTTCGCTTCGCTGTTCAACGACCGTGCGATTTCCTACCGTGTGCACCAGGGCTTCGACCACAAACTGGTCGCCCTGTCGGCTGGCGTGCAGCGCATGGTGCGTTCGGAAACCGGCACCGCCGGCGTGATGTTCACCCTCGACACCGAATCCGGTTTCCGTGACGTGGTGTTCATCACCGGCGCTTACGGCCTGGGCGAAACCGTCGTACAAGGCGCGGTCAACCCGGATGAATTCTACGTACACAAAGGCACGCTGGAGGCCGGTCGTCCGGCGATCCTGCGGCGCAATCTGGGCAGCAAAGCCATCAAGATGATCTACGGCGACGAGGCCAAGGCCGGTCGTTCGGTCAAGACTGTCGATGTCGACAAGGCCGAGCGCGCGCGCTTCTGCCTGACCGACGCCGAAGTCAGCGAGCTGGCCAAGCAAGCGATGATCATCGAAAAGCACTACGGCTGCCCGATGGACATCGAGTGGGCCAAGGACGGTGATGACGGCAAGCTGTACATCGTGCAGGCGCGTCCGGAAACCGTGAAGAGCCGCACCCAGGCCAACGTCATGGAACGTTACCTGCTGAAAGAAACCGGCACCGTGCTGGTGGAAGGTCGTGCGATTGGCCAGCGCATCGGCGCCGGCAAAGTGCGGATCATCAAAGACGTCTCCGAGATGGACAAGGTTCAGCCGGGCGACGTACTGGTTTCCGACATGACCGACCCGGACTGGGAACCGGTAATGAAGCGCGCCAGCGCCATCGTCACCAACCGCGGCGGGCGTACCTGCCACGCGGCGATCATCGCTCGTGAGCTGGGCATTCCAGCGGTGGTTGGTTGCGGCAACGCCACCCAATTGCTGAAGGATGGCCAAGGCGTAACCGTGTCCTGCGCCGAAGGCGACACCGGTTACATCTTCGAAGGCGAGCTGGGCTTCGACATCAAGAAGAACTCCGTCGACGCCATGCCGGAGCTGCCGTTCAAGATCATGATGAACGTCGGCAACCCGGATCGCGCCTTCGACTTCGCACAGCTGCCGAACGCTGGCGTCGGTCTGGCCCGTCTGGAATTCATCATCAACCGCATGATCGGCGTGCACCCGAAAGCGCTGCTGAACTATGACGGCCTGCCGCAGGAAATCAAGGACAGCGTCGACAAGCGTATCGCCGGTTACAGCGACCCGGTCGACTTCTATGTCGACAAACTGGTGGAAGGCATCAGCACCCTCGCTGCAGCGTTTACGCCGAAGAAAGTCATCGTCCGCCTGTCGGACTTCAAGTCCAACGAATACGCCAACCTGATCGGCGGCAAGCTCTACGAGCCGGAAGAAGAAAACCCGATGCTGGGCTTCCGTGGCGCTTCGCGTTACATCAGCGAATCGTTCCGCGATTGCTTCGAACTCGAATGCCGCGCGCTGAAACGCGTGCGCAACGAGATGGGTCTGACCAACGTCGAAATCATGGTGCCGTTTGTCCGTACCCTCGGCGAAGCCAGCCAGGTTGTCGATCTGCTGGCCGAGAACGGCTTGAAGCGCGGCGAGAACGGTCTGCGCGTGATCATGATGTGCGAACTGCCATCCAACGCGATTCTGGCTGAGGAATTCCTCGAATTCTTCGACGGCTTCTCGATCGGCTCCAACGACCTGACCCAGCTCACCTTGGGTCTGGATCGCGACTCGGGGATCATTGCGCACTTGTTCGACGAACGTAATCCAGCCGTCAAAAAGCTGCTGGCCAATGCCATTCAGGCATGCAACAAGGCTGGCAAGTACATCGGCATCTGCGGTCAGGGCCCTTCGGATCACCCGGATCTGGCCAAGTGGTTGATGGAGCAGGGCATCGAAAGCGTGTCGCTGAACCCGGACACCGTGCTGGAAACCTGGTTCTTCCTCGCCGAAGGTCAGGCTTGATCGGTATGTAAACGACCCGCGCCCCCTGTGGGAGCGAGCCTGCTAGCGAAGACGCAGCAACATTCAGCATGGATGTTGACTGATTCACCGCTTTCGCGAGCAGGCTCGCTCCCACACTGGCCGGGCCTTGAGATTCAGTAGGGCGGGCTCTTGTAGATGCCGCCCTTTTTTGTGCAAGAGCATTATGCAAAGCAGCAGCAACCTATTTCCCGTCGCGCTGATCAGCGCCGAACGGCGTGGCGATCTGAGCGAAGATGTGTATCGCTTGAAACCCGGCAACAGCCCCGACTGGTCCGTGGAAATCGCCGTAACCCGCTTGGGCATGGCCGATGACTCGGCGCCTCGCGGTGTGCCGGTGATCCTGTTGCACGGCAGCTTTTCCAATCGGCGCTTCTGGTTTTCCCCCAAAGGCCTTGGGCTTGGCGCATATCTGACGCGCCAAGGGTTCGACGTGTGGATTCCGGAGATGCGCGGCCATGGCCTGTCCCAGCGCAACGAGGCTTACCGGCACAACCGCGTGGCCGACTATGCCCGTTATGACTTGCCGGCGATCGCCGCATTCGTCCGCGAACAGAGCGGGCAAATCCCGCACTGGATCGGCCACTCATTGGGCGGCATCACCCTAGCCGCCGCGCTCGGTGGTGAATACCTGGGCGAGCCTGCGGTGGCCTCCGCAGCGTTCTTCGGCACGCAAGTCAGCCGCACTTATTGGCCGCTGAAAATTCCACCAGTGGAATGGAGCAGCCGTTTCATTCTCAAGCGCTTCGCGCAATTGTCCGGCTCACGCCTCAAGCGCGGCCCGGAAGATGAACCGATCGGTCTGGCCCTTGAAAGCATGCGCTGGTACGGCTTGTTCGGGCGCTTTGGCGACAAGGAGAAGGATTGGTGGGCTGGGCTCGCCGACGTCAAGGTGCCAGTGCTGGCGGTGACAGCGACGGGCGATCATCAGGATCCGGCCTGGGCCTGTCGCAAATTGTTCGAGCAGCTCGGTTCGGAACACAAACAGTTCATCAATCTGGGCCGCGAACACGGCTTCAGCGATAACTACGGTCACGTCGAAATGCTGGTGAGCAAAGCCGCGCAGACGGAAGTGTGGCCATTGGTGGCACGCTGGCTGCGCGACCAGCAGACGTCCCTGCTCGGCGAGCAGCCGGATCTGGCCGCGGCGGGCTGACTGATCGCGCTGAAAAGGCCATTTCGTTCGGCTTTGCTTGCGGCTAAGATATGACGCGTTGTGCGGTTCTGGTCATATTTGATGGCTGTTTAGCGATTACGTTTCAGGGTTTGTTCAGCTGCATTCAGCGACCATGGAATGGACTAAGGTAAACAGCGGCCACCGGAACTCGTTTCATCAGAGCGCGGCATCCTTGATCGTCTTCCTTGTTACAGGAGTTTTTCGATGGAACATTACCTTACGCCTGATCTGTGCGACGCCTATCCGGAGCTGGTGCAGGTGCTGGAACCGATGTTCAGCAATTTCGGCGGCCGTGATTCCTTCGGTGGCGAAATCGTGACCATCAAATGCTTCGAAGACAACTCGCTGGTCAAGGCCCAGGCCGAACTCGACGGCAAGGGTAAAGTGCTGGTGGTCGATGGCGGCGGGTCTCTGCGCCGGGCACTGCTGGGCGACATGATCGCGGCCAAGGCGGCGCAAAACGGTTGGGAAGGGCTGGTGATCTACGGTTGCATCCGTGACGTCGACGTAATTGCGCAGACCGACCTCGGCGTGCAGGCGCTGGCCAGTCATCCGATGAAAACCGACAAGCGCGGCATCGGCGACCTCAATGTTCCGGTGACCTTCGCCGGTGTGACATTCCATCCGGGCCAGTACATTTATGCGGACAACAACGGCGTGATCATCTCGCCAAGTCCGCTGAAGATGCCTGAATAAGAGTTTCGATCAAGGGATGCGGATGTTCGAGGAAGAAAACGCGCAATGGGGGCTGGTGCATGCCCTGGTGCTGGACGGTAAAGGCGGCGCGCGTTCGATAGCCCGGACTGAACTCGACGACTTGCAGCTGCAGGCGCATGAAAGCCTGTGGCTGCATTGGGATCGCGGTCATCCGCAAACCCAGACCTGGTTGCGCAAAGACAGCGGTCTCAACGAATTCACCTGCGATCTGCTGCTGGAAGAAAACACACGACCACGCTTGTTGCCGCTGCCCGATGCCGAGCTGTTGCTGTTTTTGCGCGGGGTCAATCTCAATCCTGGCGCCGAGCCCGAAGACATGGTCTCGGTGCGGATTTTCGCCTCGGCCCAGCGCGTCATTTCCCTGCGCTTGCGCCCGTTGCGCGCTACCGATGAACTGCTGGCCATGCTGGCCGACGGCACAGGGCCGAAAACTGCCTCTGAACTGATCCTTTATCTGGCGCAGTTCCTGACCAACAAGGTGCAGGATCTGGTCACTTGCCTCTCGGAAATTGCCGATGAGGAAGAAGAAAAGATGGACGCCGACGAACGGTATACCCCCGAACATGGCTCCATTTTGCATATCCGTCGCCGCGCTGCCGGGTTGAAGCGTTTTCTAGCACCGCAGCGGGATATTTTCGGACAACTGACTCGGATAAAACTGCCCTGGTTTGTCGAGGACGATGGCGACTACTGGAACGAACTGAACAACAGCCTGACCCGCTATCTGGAAGAACTCGAATTGACCCGAGAGCGCGTGGGGCTTGTGCTGGAGGCTGAAGACCGGCGTCTGAGCGTACACATGAATCGCACCATGTACCGTTTCGGCATCATTACCTGCATCTTCTTGCCGATGAGTTTTATCACCGGTCTGCTCGGCATCAACGTCGGCGGCATTCCGTTCGCCAGCAGCCCGTATGGTTTCCTGATTGCCTGCTTGACGGTACTCGCCCTGGCCTTCGGCCAGTGGTGGTTGTTCCGCCGTTTGCGCTGGGTGTGAACATGGCGCATGTGACCCGAGCAAATTTGCCCGCGTCTTTCACAGACATCACGAGAGGTGCGTATGCACGATCCGTTTGAACAGTCTTTACGTGACATGCTCAACGCTTCGCCGTCCAGCCGCGACGACGATGCCTGTCTGGGCCGCGTACTTAAAACCGCCAACCGCCAGGTCGGCGCCGGTGATCTGTTCAGCCTGCTGGGCCGCTGGCTGCCCGCGCTGATGATTGCCCTGAATAACGGATCGGCACACGTCTCGCCGGTTTCCCGTCTTCGTAAACCTACCGCTCGCACTGCTGATAAGGCTGATTGAATATGGAACTCGACCTCTGGACTCAGAGCCTCGTCACTGCAATGACTGCGTTGTGGACCAAAGTAGCCAATTTCATTCCGAACCTGTTCGGCGCACTGGTCGTGCTGCTGTTGGGTTTTGTCGTGGCCAAGCTGCTCGATACCTTGCTCTCCAAGCTGCTCGCCAAACTGGGCCTCGATCGCCTGATGGGTGGCACCGGGCTGACCAAGCTGATGTCGCGCGCGGGGCTGCAGGTTCCGATCTCGACGCTCATTGGCAAGATCGTTTATTGGTTCGTCCTGCTGATTTTTCTGGTTTCCGCAGCAGAGTCCCTTGGACTTGAGCGAGTTTCAGCTACGCTCGATATGCTGGCGTTGTATCTGCCGAAAGTGTTCGGTGCCGCGCTGGTGTTGCTGGTGGGTGTTTTGCTTGCGCAACTGGCCAACGGGCTGGTGCGCGGGGCGGCAGAAGGCGTAGGCCTGGACTACGCTTCAGGGCTTGGACGAATTGCACAGGGGCTGGTGATCATCATCAGTATCTCGGTGGCGATCAGTCAGCTCGAGGTCAAGACTGACCTGCTCAACCATGTAATTGTGATCGTATTGATTACCGTTGGTCTGGCTGTTGCGCTGGCCATGGGTTTGGGAAGCCGGGAAATTGCCGGTCAGATTCTTGCGGGAATCTATGTGCGTGAGTTGTATCAGGTAGGGCAACAAGTGCGTGTTGGCGAGGTCGAAGGCCAGATCGAAGAGATCGGCACGGTTAAAACCACATTGCTGACCGATGAGGGTGAGCTAGTCTCACTCTCCAATCGGATCCTGCTGGAACAGCATGTGAGTAGCCGCTAATCCGGCAAACCCTGCTAATGTATGCCGCCGCGAAATGCCAGCCAATGCTGGCTGCGGTGGACATTGACCTGACTGTCGGCACGACTTGTTTTGAATACAGCCCAACCGCTATCTACGCGCTACGACCCCCGCGAGCTCTCTGATGAGGAGTTGGTCGCGCGCTCGCATACCGAGCTTTTTCACGTAACGCGCGCTTATGAAGAGTTGATGCGGCGTTACCAGCGAACATTATTTAACGTCTGTGCGAGATATCTTGGGAACGATCGCGACGCAGACGATGTCTGTCAGGAAGTGATGCTGAAGGTGCTGTACGGTCTGAAGAACTTTGAGGGGAAATCGAAGTTCAAAACGTGGCTTTACAGCATCACTTACAACGAATGCATCACGCAGTATCGGAAGGAACGGCGTAAGCGTCGCTTGATGGACGCTCTCAGTCTGGACCCTCTTGAAGAAGCGTCTGAAGAAAAGGCGCCGAAGCCGGAGGAGAAGGGTGGGCTTGATCGCTGGCTGGTGTATGTGAATCCGATTGACCGCGAAATTCTGGTGCTACGATTTGTCGCAGAACTGGAATTTCAGGAGATCGCAGACATCATGCATATGGGTTTGAGTGCGACAAAAATGCGTTACAAACGCGCTCTAGATAAATTGCGTGAGAAATTTGCAGGCATTGCTGAAACTTAGTTCAGCGCAAATATCTCTTACGTGTAGGCAAGTTCTGATAGACTTGCCGCCGAGTTGTCCCCCGGTTTGCGGGACTGCTTCACAATCACCAGATGGGGATTTAACGGATGAAACTGAAAAACACCTTGGGCTTGGCCATTGGTTCTCTGATTGCCGCCACTTCGTTCGGCGCTCTGGCACAAGGCCAAGGCGCAGTTGAAATCGAAGGCTTCGCAAAGAAAGAACAATTCGACAGCGCTCGTAACTTCAAGAACAACGGCAACCTGTTCGGCGGTTCGATCGGTTACTTCCTGACCGACGACGTTGAACTGCGTCTGGGCTACGACGAAGTTCACAACGTACGTGCTGACGATGGCAAGAACGTAAAAGGCGCTAACACCGCTCTGGACGCTCTGTACCACTTCAACAACCCAGGCGACATGTTGCGTCCATACGTTTCGGCCGGTTTCTCTGACCAGAGCATCGACCAGAACGGTTCGAACGGTCGTAACCGTTCCACCTTCGCCAACGTTGGCGGCGGTGCCAAGCTGTACTTCACCGAGAACTTCTACGCCCGTGCTGGCGTTGAAGCTCAATACAACATCGACCAGGGCGACACCGAGTGGGCTCCTAGCGTCGGTATCGGTGTGAACTTCGGTGGCGGCTCCAAGCCTGCTGCTGCTCCAGTTCCAGCACCAGCTGAAGTCTGCTCCGACAGCGACAACGACGGCGTTTGCGACAACGTTGACAAGTGCCCTGACACCCCAGCCAACGTAACTGTTGACGCTGACGGCTGCCCAGCAGTTGCTGAAGTTGTTCGTGTTGAGCTGGACGTCAAGTTCGACTTCGACAAGTCGGTTGTGAAGCCAAACAGCTACGGCGACATCAAGAACCTGGCTGACTTCATGAAGCAGTACCCATCCACCACCACTACTGTTGAAGGTCACACTGACTCCGTCGGTCCTGACGCTTACAACCAGAAACTGTCCGAGCGTCGTGCAAACGCCGTTAAGCAAGTTCTGACCAACCAGTACGGTGTTGAATCGTCCCGCGTTCAGTCTGTTGGCTACGGCGAATCCCGCCCAGTTGCTGACAACAAAACTGACGCTGGCCGCGCTGTAAACCGTCGCGTAGAAGCGCAGGTTGAAGCTCAAGCTAAGTAATTAGCTGCCGCTCTGAGAAAAGCCCGGCTTTGGCCGGGCTTTTCTTTGTCTGCGATTTGGCTTTGCGGCTTTGAAGGTCGTCCGAACGCGGGCCGAACCTTCTGCAGCGCCTACAGGACGTGCGCAGATGCAATGTAGGAGCTGCCGCAGGCTGCGATCTTTTGCTCTTCAACAGCAGCAGCCACAGCGCCAATCACGAGAATCGCCGGGCTCTTCAATTCAAACGCACACGCGTCCTCAGCCATCGCCATCAAATCGCTGCGACATTCGCGCTGATGCGGCAACGAGGCGTTTTCGATCATCGCCACCGGCATATCCGCCGCCATCCCTCCTGCCAACAGCTGATCACGAATTTCGCTCAGCTTGGCCACGCCCATGTAAATCACCAGCGTCGTCCCGCCTTGCGCCAGGGCCTGCCAGTTCAATTGGCTATCATCCTGCGTGTGCGCAGTCACCAGCGTCACCCCGCGCGCCACACCACGCAATGTCAGCGGAATATCGCACTGTGTCGCGCCCGCAAGTCCGGCAGTGATGCCATTGACCAATTCCACTTCAACGCCACGCTCGCGCAGCCACTGCGCTTCTTCACCACCCCGCCCGAAGATGCACGGATCACCGCCCTTGAGGCGCACCACGCATTTACCGTGGCGGGCATAACGCAGCATCAGGCGATGGATGAACGCCTGTGGTGTCGAACGGCACCCGCCACGTTTGCCCACTGCAATCACCCGCGCAGTCGGGCAATGTTCCAGCACTGCGTCGTTGACCAGATCATCGATCATCACCACATCGGCCTCGCGCAATGCGCGCACGGCTTTGAGGGTCAGCAGCTCGGGATCGCCAGGGCCCGCACCCACCAGCCAGACTTTCGCACTCATGGTGTTTTCCTCGTTAAATAACTGCAACCGGCCGCGCTTCGGCAGCCAGCAAGCGCTTGATTTCCGGAACGCAGGAACCGCATTGCGTACCGCAGCGGAGATTGTTTTTCAGGCCTTGAAGGTCCAGGCCCTGGCGAATGCCGGCGCAGACTGCGTTGAGGCTGACGTTTTCGCAATTGCACAGGGTCTTGTCGCTAGCGATCGCCGCAACCGTGCCCGGCGGCGTGCTCAGCGGTGCCAACAGCCAGCGCCGCAATTGTTCGTCGGCGCGACCCTCGAGCCACAAGCTTTGCAGCCAATGCTGCGCGAGAGTTTCGCCGGCCAGGCGGATGGCGGTGATGCGCCCGTTCTCGATGCGCACGCGTTTGCCGATGGCACGGCGCGGGTCGTCGTAGGCCAGAACCGGGCCGTCGAGCAGCGACAGGCATTGATCGATCTCACTCAGCAAGCCTGGATCAGGCGCTGCGATGTGGGCCGCGCGTAGGAGCAACGCTGGCCGTTCACGTCCTACAAGGCTGATATTGACGTAGGAAAACGCCTCGCACAGCGGTCGTAGAGTTTCGAAGTGCCGTTGAATATCGCCCTCGATCAATGCGAACAGCTGCCATGGCAGATCCACCGGCTCGAGGCGCACACCGCTGTGCTTGAGTTCGGGTTGTTTCGACAGCGGATCGACAGCGGGCAATGTCAGGTTGTTCACGCCGCCCTTGAGAAAGCGGTCACCCCAATGCATCGGCAAAAACGCCTGGCCCGGACGCACGCTGTCATCGCTGCCAACCGCGACGATCACCGCGCCCCGACGGCTTTTCAGGTTGATCAGATCGCCCGGCTGCAAGCGATGCCGACGCAGTTCATCCGGATGCAGGCTCAATACCGCTTCGCTGACATGGCCGAACAATTGCGCGGCGGTGCCAGTGCGGCTCATGCCGTGCCACTGGTCGCGCAGACGGCCGGTGATGAGGGTCAGCGGGAAGCGCGCGTCACGCTGTTCCTTGGCGGCGCGATAGGGCTCAGCGATGAATTGCGCGCGACCGCTGGCCGTAGGAAAAACGCCGTCTTCGTAGAGTCGCGCAGTACCTTGCCGCGCGTCGGCAGGGAAGGGCCATTGTTGCGGGCCGATCTCGTCGATCAAGGCATGACTGATGCCGGACAAGTCCAGATCACGGCCCTTGGTCAACAGTTTGAATTCATCAAACAACTGCGAAGGCTGATCGAATGCAAACAGACTCGGCTGCTGCGGACGCAGACGTTTTTCCAGCCGTTGTGCGAAATCCACCGTGATCGCCCAGTCCGGACGCGCTTCCCCCGGTGCGACAATCGCTTTGCGCACGTGGGAAATGCGCCGTTCGGAGTTGGTCACCGAGCCTTCCTTTTCGCCCCAACTGGCGGCCGGCAATAGAAGGTCGGCGAATGCCGCCGTTTCGGTGGTGCGAAAGGCTTCTTGCAGCACCACGAACGGGCAAGCCGCCAGCGCTGCGCGCACCGATTGTTGATCCGGCATCGACTGCGCAGGGTTGGTACAGGCAATCCACAACGCCTTGATCTTGCCGCTGCGAACTTGCTCGAACAGTTCGATGGCGCTGAGCCCAGGTGCTTCCGGCAACCTGTCCACGCCCCAGTAAGCCGCCACCTCTGCGCGATGTGCAGGGTTGGCGGCATCGCGATGACCAGGCAGAAGATTCGACAGGCTGCCGGTTTCTCGGCCGCCCATGGCGTTTGGCTGACCGGTCAGAGAAAAAGGTCCTGCGCCTGGTCGGCCGATTTGCCCGGTGGCCAAGTGCAAATTGATCAGCGCGCTGTTTTTCGCACTGCCGGCCGTGGACTGATTCAAGCCCATGCACCACAACGATAGAAAGCTCGGCGAAGTACCCACCCACTCGGCACATTGCTGCAACTGTTCGACGCTGATGCCGCACAGTTGCGAGACCATTTGCGGCGTGTAATCACGCACCAGCGCTTTGAGTCCGGCGAGACCCTCGGTGTGCGCCTTGATGAACTCGCGATCGACCCAGTCTTCCCACAGCAGCAGGTGCAAAATCCCATGGAACAACGCGACATCGGTGCCGGGAAGAATCGCCAGATGCAAGTCAGCCAGATCGCAGGTGTCAGTCCGACGAGGGTCGATAACGATGACTTTCATCTGCGGACGGCGGGATTTTGCTTCCTCCAGCCGGCGAAAAAGTACCGGATGGGCGTAGGCCATGTTACTGCCGACGATCATCACACAATCGCTGACGTCCAGGTCTTCATAGCTGCACGGCGGTGCGTCGGCGCCGAGGCTGCGCTTGTAGCCGACCACCGCCGAAGACATGCACAGCCGCGAGTTGCTGTCGATGTTATTGGTGCCGACCAGCGCCCGCGCCAGTTTGTTGAAGGCGTAGTAATCCTCGGTCAGCAGCTGTCCCGAAATATAGAACGCCACGCTGTCCGGGCCGTGTTCGGCGATGGTTTCACTGAAAACATTGGCGGCGTGCTCCAGCGCGGTGTTCCAGTCGCTGCGGCTTCGGGCCAGGCCTTTGCCCAAGCGCAATTCCGGATACAAGGCGCGGGCGGCGAGGTCGCCGGTCAAATGCAGCGTCGAGCCCTTGCTGCACAGTTTGCCGAAGTTGGCCGGGTGCGCCGGATCGCCGCTGACGCCGAGGATGCGCTCGCCGTCGTGCTCGATCAGTACGCCGCAGCCGACCCCGCAATAACAGCAGGTCGAGGCGGTCGTCTGGCGGTTCATCAGATGGCTTCCCGCAGGGCCAGTTGCACGCGACCATTCTCGACCCGCGCCGGATGGTGATGCGCACAGCCGATGTCCGGCGCCTGGGCTTCCCCGGACTCGAGGTCGATCTGCCAGTTGTGCAGCGGGCAAGCCACGCGTTTGCCGTAGATCAGACCTTGTGACAATGGCCCGCCCTTGTGCGGACAGCGGTCGTCGAGTGCGAAAACCTCATCGTCGCTTGTACGAAAAATCGCGATATCGCCTTTCGGCCCGGCAATGATTCGCGAACCGAGGGCGTTGATCTCATCCAGCGCACAGATATCGAGCCAGTTCATGCCGGCACCTCCAGGTTTTTCACGGGGATTACCTCGAACTCTTTCTTCAGTTGTGGCTGCGCCAAGCGCTCTTTCCACGGGTCTTGCTCGAACGACAGGGAAAATTGCAGGCGCTCGTTCAAGGCTTTGCGCCGGTCGGCGTCTTCCAGCACGTTCTTCTTGATGTGCTCCATGCCGACCCGTTGCAGGTAATGCACGGTGCGCTCCAGATAGAAGGCTTCTTCGCGGTAGAGCTGCAGGAACGCGCCGTTGTACTCACGCACTTCCTCAGCCGTTTTCAGCTTGACGAAGAACTCGGCGACTTCGGTTTTGATCCCGCCATTACCGCCGATGTACATTTCCCAGCCGGAGTCCACGCCGATGATTCCTACGTCCTTGATCCCCGCTTCCGAGCAGTTGCGTGGGCATCCGGAGACAGCAAGTTTCACTTTGTGCGGCGACCACATGTTGAACAGGTCGTGCTCGAGTTCGATGCCCAGTTGCGTCGAGTTTTGCGTGCCGAAGCGGCAGAACTCACTGCCGACGCAGGTTTTCACCGTGCGGATGGATTTGCCATAGGCATGGCCGGACGGCATGTCGAGGTCTTTCCAGACACCCGGCAAGTCCTGCTTTTTGATCCCCAGCAAGTCGATGCGCTGACCGCCGGTGACCTTGACCATCGGCACCTGGTATTTGTCGGCAACGTCGGCGATACGTCGCAGTTCCGACGGGTTGGTCACACCACCCCACATCCGCGGCACCACCGAATACGTGCCGTCTTTCTGGATGTTGGCGTGGGCGCGTTCGTTGATCAGGCGCGATTGCGGATCGTCCTTGGCTTCGCCCGGCCAGGTGGAAATCAGGTAATAGTTGAGCGCCGGGCGGCATGTGGCGCAGCCATTGGGGGTGCGCCAGTTCAGATAAAGCAGGGTGTCGGCGATCGTTAGCAGATGTTCCTGGCGAATCGCCTGACGAATCTGCCCGTGATTGAGATCGCTGCAACCGCAGATGGCTTTTTCGCTTTTCGGTTTGACGTCTGCGGCACCGCCCACCGTGTTGATCAGGATCTGTTCGACCAGCCCGGCGCACGAGCCGCAGGAGCTGGCGGCCTTGGTGTGTTTCTTCACTTCATCGACGCTGAACAGACCGTGTTCCTGAATCGCCTTGACGATGGTGCCTTTGCACACGCCGTTGCAACCGCAAACCTCGGCGCTGTCGGCCATGACCATGGCTTTGTCCTGGCCTTGATGTCCTACGTCGCCTAACGCGTTTTCCCCAAACATGAGGTGATCGCGGATCTCGCCAATGGCGTGATTCTCACGAATCTGCCGGAAATACCAACCGCCATCTGCCGTATCTCCGTACAGACAGGCGCCGACCAACACGTCATCCTTGATCACCAGTTTTTTGTACACACCGCCGATCGGATCGGAAAGGGTAATAGTTTCGGTGCCTTCGCCGCCCATGAAGTCGCCCGCGGAAAACAGGTCGATGCCGGTGACTTTGAGTTTGGTCGAGGTGACCGAGCCCTGATAGCGGGCGAAACCCAGCTGGGCGAGGTGATTGGCGCAAACCTTGGCCTGTTCGAACAGTGGCGCGACCAGGCCGTACGCGATCCCGCGATGGCTGGCGCATTCGCCGATCGCGTAAATGCGTGGGTCGTAGGTTTGCAAGGTGTCGTTGACCAGAATTCCGCGATTGCACGGGATGCCGGCCTTTTCCGCCAGTTCGGTGTTGGGGCGAATGCCTGCGGCCATCACCACCAGATCGGCGGGGATGATGTCACCGTTCTTGAACTGCACCGAGCCGACCCGGCCGTTGCCGGCGTCGTGCAGGGCCTGGGTCTGTTCGCACAGGCGGAAATGCAGGCCACGGGATTCCAGCGCCGATTGCAGCAGTTGGCCGCTGGTCTTGTCCAGTTGCCGTTCCAGCAGCCATTCGCCGAGGTGCACCACGGTAACGTGCATGCCGCGCAGCATCAGGCCGTTCGCCGCTTCGAGGCCAAGCAAACCGCCGCCGATGACCACGGCGTGCTTGTGGGTCCTGGCGGTGTCGATCATTGCCTGGGTGTCGGCAATGTCGCGGTAACCGATCACACCCTGCAAGGTGTTGCCGGGGATTGGCAGGATGAACGGCGTCGAGCCGGTGGCGATCAACAGACGGTCGTATTCGGCTTCGGTACCGTCCTCGGCGATCACCCGGCGTTTGACGCGATCGATCTCCACCACTTTACGGTTGAGCAGCAATTTGATGTTGTTTTGCAGATACCAGTCGAGGTCGTTGAGCACGATCTCTTCGAAGGTCTGTTCGCCGGCCAGCACCGGCGAGAGCAGGATGCGGTTGTAGTTGGTGTGCGGTTCGGCGCCGAAGACGGTGATGTCGTAGAGCTCGTCGCTCAGCTTGAGCAGTTCTTCAAGGGTACGCACCCCGGCCATGCCATTGCCGATCATCACCAGTTTGAGTTTTTTCATCAGGTTCTCCGGGAGCTGCGGCTGGCCTCTGATGGGCCGTCGGGCCGTGCTCGACAAATTTTGCGCAAACAAAAAAAGGCGTCCCGCTAGTTGCCTAGCGAGGACGCCTTTGTCCTTGTCCCGTTCTCTCGGGAAGCGCAGCCCTCGTCGTTGAAGGTTGGGCTTTATGTATGGTGAGAAAGGTAATGCAGTGGTTGTGCCAACTTGGGTGGGGGCCGTAATTGCTGGGGTTTTCGACCGATTGGAAATGTCTCGCTGCACTTTCTGGAGGCGTGTTGCGCCTTTTTGGAGCGAAGGATCAACAGATCGCAGCCTTTGGCAGCTCCTACAGGGGTATGCAATCCACTATAGGAGCTGCCGAAGGCTGCGATCTTTTCAGGGGTGATGAAACAACAGAACCAGCAGCACCACATTCCCCAACAAGGCCAGCAACGCCATGGTCCGCCAGACCTTCAACGGCTCACGTTCCAATAAGGGCCGGGGCCGTACGCTCAGGCTGCGCCGCTCGCCCTGTTCCAGCACCAACAACCATTCTTCAGCCGTTTCAAAGCGTTGTTGCGGATCGGCCGCGACGCCGCGTTCGAGGCTTTGCGTCAGCCACTCTGGTAAGTCCGGCCGATAGCGACTGGCGCTCACCGGCACGCCAAATCTGGGACGCTGAAACGCTTCGATCTCGCCGTATGGAAAGTGCCCGGTCAGCAGGTGATACAGCGTGACGCCCACTGCATACAAATCCTGCTGTGCACTCGGCGGCTCACCGCGAAACGCTTCCGGTGCGATAAAGCTTGGGGTTCCGGGCAGTGTCGACGGGGCGTCTTGCGAGAGTCCGGGGCAATACGCCAAGCCAAAATCCAGCAGGCGCAACTCGCCGTCGTCGCCGAGCAGCAGATTGTCCGGTTTGATATCGCGATGCAAAATCTGCCGCCGATGCAGTAACCCGACGGCGCGCAGCAATTTCTCGGCGATCTCCTGCCATCGCGCCAGCGGCAGAGGTCCGAGCAGCGCCAGTGTTGTCCCCGAATATTCCCGCATCACGTAGTACAAATGCTGACGCCGGCTGCACGCATGGACTTCAGGGAAATGCCGTCCTGCCACCCGTTTCAGGAACCATTCTTCCGACAGCAAGGCCTGGGCGGCTTGCGTATCTTCGGCGAGACGCAAGGGCAGGGTTTTCAACAGCCATGGCTGGCCATGTTCATCCAGCACTCGATAGAGCAGCGATTGCTGGCTCTGGCCGACGATGCTTTGCACTCGCCAGCCTTCGAACAATTGCCCAGGTTTGAGCGGTGGCGGCAGTGGCCACTGCCGCAAATGGATCAGCGCATCGCCTATGGTCGCTTCACCGACCGCATCGACACGCACCAGCAAAGCGCTGGCATTGTCCTGACTGCCAGCCAGATGCGCGGCGTTGACCAGCGTTTGCGCGGCACTGTGCAGCTCAGGTTGGTCGCGCAGAATCGCCGCAATCGCGCTATCGCCCAAAGTCGACCAGACACCGTCGGTCAGCAGTACAAAGCTTTCGCCTTCGCGCAATTCGCCGTCGAGAAAATCCAGCACCAGATGCTGATCCAGGCCCAGCGCGCGCTTGAGCACATGCTGCATGCCGGGTTGTTCCCAGACATGGTCTTCGCTGATCCGCTGCAAATGGTCGGCGTGCCAACGATAAACCCGGCAATCGCCTACGTGGGCAAGGGTAAAGCGTCGACCGCGGATGACCAGAGCGCTGACCGTGGTCAGCAGCGGTTGCCCACCGCCATTGGCCTGCAGCCAGCGGTTCTGCGCGAGCAACAAGCGATCCAGCGCCTGGGCGACGCTCCAGGTTTCCGGCGTCGCGTAATAGTCGAGTGCCAAAGCCTGCAAGGTGGAGCGGGCAGCGAGGCCACCGTCGGCGCATTGGCTGACGCCGTCGGCGACGGCGAACAGACAACCTTTGCTGGCCGCCAGTGCCGGGGCCGGTGTCACCGCACGCAGCGCGTCCTGATTCTCCGCGCGCGGACCGGTGGCGCTGGCTTCGGCGAAACTCAGTTGCAGGGCCATTGAAGCCTCAGACCCGCGCTGCCGTCACCGCCGCCGAACCCCAAGTGGTTCTCCAGCGGCGCTTGACCCCGTGCAGGCCAAACCATGCGAGCACGCCCAGACTGGCGAACAACCACAAGGCCAATTGATAGCTGCCGGTGCTCTGTTTGATCGCGCCCATACCGGCCGCCAAAGCAAAGCCGCCAATACCGCCGGCCATGCCGATCAGCCCGGTCATCACGCCGATCTCCAGACGAAAACGCTGCGGCACCAGTTGGAAAACCGCACCGTTGCCTGCGCCCAAGCCGAGCATGGTGCAGACGAAAAGCGCTAGCGCCGCGTAGGAACTTGGCAAATTGAAGCCGACGGCAGCAATGCAGATGGCGGCGACGGTGTACATCGCCAGCAAGGTGCGAATGCCACCGAAGCGATCGGCCAGTGCGCCACCCAACGGCCGCATCAGGCTGCCACCGAACACGCAGGCAGCGGTGTAGTAGCCGGCGGTTACCGGGCTCAGACCGTATTGATCGTTGAAATAACCGGGCAGGGCGCTCGCCAGGCCGATGAAACCGCCGAAGGTGACGCTGTAAAAGAACATGAACCACCAGCTGTCACGGTCGCCGAGGGCCTTGAAGTAGTCGGCCATGGCTTTCGGTTTCGGCCGCTGCGGAGCGTTTTTTGCCAACAAGGCGAACAGCACCAGGGTCAGGACGAGCGGGATCAGGGCGAAACCGAAAACATTGCTCCAGCCGAACGCGGCGGCAATTACCGGCGCGAGCAGCGCGGCGAACACGGTGCCAGAGTTGCCCGCACCGGCGATGCCCATGGCTTTGCCCTGATGCTCCGGCGGGTACCACTGCGACGCCAATGGCAACGCCACGGCAAACGATGCGCCAGCCATGCCGAGGAACAGGCCGAGGATCAGCGCTTGTTCATAACTGTGGATGCCGATTTTCCATGCGCCGAACAGTGCGCAGATGACGATGACCTGGCCGATCACGCCGGCGGTCTTGGGCGACAAGCGATCCGCGAGCATGCCCATGGCGAAGCGCAACACCGCACCAGCCAGAATTGGCGTGGCGACGACGAGGCCGCGTTGCTGGGTGGTCAGGTGCAGGTCGGCGGCGATCTGCACCGCCAACGGGCCGAGCAGGTACCAGACCATGAAGCTCAGGTCGAAATAGAGGAAGGCCGCGAACAGGGTCGGGGTGTGGCCGGATTTCCAGAAGCTTGAATTCATCGCGCACCTCAGCTGAAAAGAGTCTCTAAAGGAGTCATGCAACAGCAGGTGGAGCGCCCCCACGGCCGCACCACCGGCCCCGATCTGTGGGGCCAAAACGCAAAAACGCCGCTACCTGATTCGCCGATGGGCGAACGGGGTGAGCGACGTCTTTGTCGTAGGTGGGGCAACCGCCGTTGGTTACCTGAGGGAATGCTTAGCGAGATTTGTGCCAAGGCTTGAAAAGATCGCAGCCTCGTTGCACTCGTCAACTCCTACAGGAGGGGGCGTGCCCCTGTAGGAGCTGCCGAAGGCTGCGATCTTTTGATTTGCTATCAGCCCAACAACTCACTCATCGCAATAATCTGCTCCGCTACCTGTATCAGCTTCTGCTGGCGGCTCATGGCCTGGCGGCGCATCAGGGTGTAGGCCTCTTCCTCGTTGCAGTCTTTCATCTTCATCAACAAACCCTTGGCCAGCTCGATACGCTTACGCTCGGCCAGTTGCTGATCGCGGGCCTGCAGTTGCGCGCGCAAGGCCTGGTCGCTTTCGAAACGCGCCATCGCCACGTCGAGAATCGGCTGCAAACGCTGTGCGTGAATGCCCTCGACGATGTAGGCACTGACCCCGGACTTGATCGCCTGACGCATCACGCCGGGGTCATGTTCGTCGGTGAACATTACGATCGGCCGAGGCTGGTCGCGGCTGACCAGCACCACTTGCTCCATCACATCGCGACTGGGTGACTCGGTATCGATCAGGATCACGTCAGGGCGCACCGTTTCGACGCGTGCGGGCAGATCGATGGTCAGACCGGACTCGTCAATGACCTCGAACCCGGCCTCAGTCAATGCGGCTTTCAGGCGTCCGACTTTTTTCGCGGTGTCGTTGATCAGCAGAATGCGCAACATGTTCGCGGCTCCTGTCAGCGTCGGGCGAGAAGGGGAGCGTCGTCGCTCAGGGCATGTAGCCTGAAACTGCGCGCATAGCCGGCCGGATCGCTGCCGTCCCAGACTTTGCCGTCGAGCAACTGGCTGCTGCGCATATCGCTGCGGGAGGCGACGACATCGACCGCTGCCGCCGCTTCGCGGTAGAGATCCAGTTGCTGAACCTGACGGGCGACGGCGAGGTAATCCGGATCCTCACGCAACAAACCCCAGCGGCGGAACTGGGTCATGAACCACATGGCGTCGGAGAGGTACGGCAGATTCACTTCGCCATGCCCGTGAAAGCGCAGCGCATGCGGGTCCTGCCAGCGATTGGCGAGGCCATCGGTATAGTCGCCGAGAAAGCGCGGTTCGATGCAGGCCACCGGCGCGTCGAGGTAATCTGGCGCACTCAACAACTGCGCGGTGCTGCGTCGATTTTCCGGGCTCTGTTCGATGAAGCGGCTGGCTTCGAGGATCGCCATCACCAACGCTCGCGCGGTGTTGGGGTATTGCTCGACAAAGGCGCGGGTGCAACCGAGGACTTTTTCCGGGTGGTCGGGCCAGATGGTCTGGCTGGTGGCGAGCGTGAAGCCGAGGCCCTGCTGCACTGCGCTCGCGGCCCACGGTTCGCCGACGCAGAAGCCGTCGATCCGCCCGGCCTGCAGGTGCGCAACCATTTGCGGCGGCGGCACTACGACGCTGTCGACATCCTGCAACGGATGAATGCCTTGGCTCGCCAGCCAGTAATAAAGCCACATCGCGTGGGTGCCGGTGGGGAAGGTCTGGGCGAAGGTGAGTTTTGCGCGGCTTTGGTGCACGTGGCGATCCAGCGCTTCAGGACCGGTCACGCCAAGCTGTTGCAGGCCATGCGACAGGTTAAGGCTTTGGCCGTTCTGATTCAGGCCCATCAGCACTGCCATTTCGGTGGGTGCAATGCCGCCGATTCCCAAGTGCACGGCATAGATCAGCCCGTACAGGCTGTGCGCGGCGTCGAGTTCGCCGCTGACCAGTTTGTCGCGCAGGTTCGCCCATGACGTCTGGCGCTTGAGGTTCAGGGTCAGGCCATAAGGCTGGGCGAAGCCCTGAGTGGCGGCGACAACGATCGAGGCGCAGTCGCTCAGCGCAATGAAGCCCAGATTGATCGCGCTCTTTTCCGGCGCATCGCTGCCATTGACCCAGGCCAGCGGCCCCGCGGACGTTTCGTTCATACGCTACCTCAAAAAAAACGTCGTCCCGGATTTCGCGCAGGCAAACCCGAGGACGACGCCATTGTCGTGGCCTGCGCGCCGTCATTGGTCGGCAGACTGATAGCCAGGGCGGTGCAAGGCATATGCCAGCCGCCTTGTTTTGCGCAGGCGCCTCGCGCCGGACGATGATGCCCGGCTATAATCGCCGCCTCTTTTCGCCGCCCGAGTCATCGCCGCCCATGTACACCCTGGCCCGTCAGCTGTTGTTCAAACTTTCTCCGGAAACCTCCCACGATCTGTCGCTGGATCTGATCGGCGCAGGTGGGCGTTTGGGTCTCAATGGCTTGCTGTGCAAGGCGCCGGCGAAGCAGCCGGTGACCGTAATGGGCCTGGAATTTCCGAACCCGGTGGGGCTGGCGGCGGGTCTGGACAAGAATGGCGCGGCGATTGACGGCTTTGCGCAACTGGGATTCGGTTTTGTCGAAATCGGCACCGTGACCCCGCGTCCGCAGCCGGGCAATCCGAAACCACGCATCTTCCGTCTGCCGGAAGCCGAGGCGATCATCAATCGCATGGGCTTCAACAACCTCGGCGTGGATAACCTGCTGGCGCGAGTGGCGGCGGCAAAATTCCGCGGTGTGCTGGGCATCAATATCGGCAAGAACTTCGACACGCCGGTCGAGCGCGCCGTCGATGATTACCTGATTTGCCTGGACAAGGTCTACGCCCATGCCAGTTATGTGACCGTCAACGTCAGTTCGCCGAACACGCCAGGCCTGCGCAGCTTGCAGTTTGGTGATTCGCTCAAGCAATTGCTCGCTGATCTGGCCACGCGCCGCGCCGAGCTGGCCTTGCGTCACGGCAAGCATGTGCCGCTGGCGATCAAGATTGCGCCGGACATGACTGACGAAGAAACCGCGCAGGTTGCCCATGCATTGCTCGAGACCGGCATGGACGCGGTGATTGCCACCAACACCACCCTGAGCCGGGTTGGCGTGGAAGGCATGGAACATGGCGACGAAGCGGGTGGCCTGTCGGGCGCGCCGGTGCGTGAAAAAAGCACGAACACGGTGAAAGTGCTGGCGGGCGAATTGGCCGGACGTTTGCCGATCATCGCCGCTGGCGGGATTACCGAGGGTAAGCATGCGGCGGAGAAGATCGCTGCCGGTGCAAGCCTGGTGCAGATCTATTCGGGCTTCATCTATAAAGGCCCGGCGCTGATTCGTGAATCGGTAGACGCCATCGCCGCCCTGCGCAAATAACCCGACCCGACCCGATACGGTCAATGTAGGAGCTGCCGAAGGCTGCGATCTTCTGATCTTGTTTTTAGAATCAAGATCAAAAGATCGCAGCCTTCGGCAGCTCCTACAGGGGTAGTTGCCCGCCAATCGAAAGGTGGGTGCCAGTCGAGTCAGACAGGCATAAAAAAGGGCTCCTCGAAGGAGCCCCTGGGCCGTAGCCCGCCGTCCGGGAGGGACGTGCGTGGTTAATTCATTGCAAATTCAGATTGTCGTGTCGGAATAAATGCCCTGTGTCAGCCGACGGCGTGAAGTTCGTTGAGTCTGTGGATTCCCGCAGTGCCGGTCATACCGTCCCAGTTGTCGCCGCGTCCTTCTCGCCAGCCGTTAATCCAGGCTTGGCGTACCGACGGTAGAGTAAATGGGCAAAGCTCACGGGATTTGCCACCAACGCCATATTGATATCCGCGCAAAAATGCTCTTTCCAACGGATCACGCTTAAGTCTTCTCATAGGGTGTTTCCCTCACTTGTTGACTGTAGTGTCGCGTTGACCTCAATCGAGGCCTGGCAGAAAAAACCTGCCATCGTGCGGCTCGCTGCCGGCGTGGCGAGCCAAGGTGTTGACGCCGTTGCGACGTCAACCTGCGTTCAGTTCTAACCAATGAGTCACACCGAGGGAATGATCGTTTTGTCATAAGGACGTAACGTAAAGGATGCTATGGCGATAAGTAACCGTGTATTTATTCAACGGTTAGCGGGCAAACCCCGGTATGATCGGCGCCCCGCTGAGAAAGGGGGTTAATCCTTTAGTGAGAATGACCCACGTTTGCGCTTGGGTACTATTCGACGAAGGGTCGCTTTCAGTCTTTTCATGTCATCAACTTTTTTATCTGTCCCGGCATCTAAGCTCTTTTAACCCGAGCAGCGGGGATGGAACGGCACACCTTCGTGCCACGCGGGCGCTCTTTCAGAAAAGCGCCTGATTGAAAACCGGGTCGGCAATGCGTTGTCGGCCCACTAGCCAAAGGCTCTGGAATTACCATGTCCGATCGTTTCGAACTCTTCCTCACTTGCCCCAAAGGCCTTGAAGGCCTGCTCATCGAGGAAGCCGTCGGGCTTGGCCTTGAAGAAGCGCGCGAGCACACCTCCGCCGTGCGTGGCATGGCAACCATGGAAACCGCTTATCGTCTGTGCCTGTGGTCGCGTCTGGCCAACCGGGTGCTGCTGGTGCTCAAGCGTTTCCCGATGAAAGACGCTGAAGACCTGTACCACGGCGTTCTCGATATCGAGTGGCAGGACCACATGCTCAACGACGGTACCCTGGCCGTCGAATTCAGCGGTCACGGTTCGGGCATCGACAACACGCACTTCGGCGCGCTGAAAGTCAAAGACGCCATCGTCGATAAATTGCGCACCCCGCAGGGCGACCGTCCGTCGATCGACAAGCTCAATCCGGACCTGCGCATCCATC
The DNA here is from genome assembly GCF_900636825.1 of Pseudomonas fluorescens. Taxonomy (NCBI): domain Bacteria; kingdom Pseudomonadati; phylum Pseudomonadota; class Gammaproteobacteria; order Pseudomonadales; family Pseudomonadaceae; genus Pseudomonas; species Pseudomonas fluorescens. The sequence goes on from NZ_LR134318.1 coordinate 1,945,598, forward strand.
TGCGTCTGGATCGCGGTGAAGCGATTCTCTCTCTCGATCTCTCCGGTCACAGCCTGCACCAGCGCGGCTATCGTTTGCAGCAGGGCGCGGCGCCGTTGAAGGAAAACCTCGCGGCAGCGATCCTGATCCGTTCCGGCTGGCCACGCATTGCGGCCGAAGGCGGCGCGCTGGCTGACCCGATGTGCGGTGTCGGTACGTTCCTGGTCGAAGCGGCGATGATTGCTGCCGACATGGCGCCGAACCTGCGTCGCGAACAGTGGGGCTTCACCGCCTGGCTGGGTCACGTGCCGGCGCTGTGGAAAAAGCTTCACGAAGAAGCCGTCGAACGCGCTGCTGCCGGCCTGGCCAAGCCACCGCTGTGGATTCGCGGTTACGAAGCCGATCCACGGCTGATTCAGCCGGGCCGCAACAACGTCGAACGCGCAGGCTTGAGCGAGTGGATCAAAATCTACCAGGGCGAAGTCGCGACCTTCGAGCCGCGTCCGGATCAGAACCAGAAAGGTCTGGTGATCTGCAACCCGCCGTACGGCGAGCGTCTCGGTGACGAAGCCAGCCTGCTCTACCTCTATCAGAATCTTGGCGAGCGTCTGCGCCAGGCCTGCCTGAACTGGGAAGCGGCGGTGTTTACCGGCGCGCCGGATCTGGGCAAGCGTATGGGCATTCGCAGCCACAAACAGTATTCGTTCTGGAACGGCGCGCTGCCGTGCAAACTGCTGTTGATCAAGGTTCTGCCGGACCAGTTCGTCACTGGCGAGCGGCGCACCCCGGAACAGCGTCAGGCCGAGCGCGAGCAAGCGGCTTACGATCAGACTCCGGACGAGCCGCAAGAGCGCAAATTCAACAAGAACGGCAACCCGATCAAACCGACGCCTGCCCCGGCGCCTGTGATCGAGCAGCCGCGCTTGAGCGAAGGCGGGCAGATGTTCGCCAATCGCCTGCAGAAAAACCTCAAGGCGATGGGCAAGTGGGTCAAGCGCGAAGGCATCGATTGCTACCGCGTGTACGATGCTGACATGCCGGAATATGCCATGGCGATCGACCTGTACCACGACTGGGTGCACGTGCAGGAATACGCCGCGCCGAAGTCCATCGACCCGGAAAAAGCCTCGGCGCGGATGTTCGACGCACTGGCCGCGATTCCGCAGGCGCTGAACGTCGACAAGAGCCGCGTGGTGGTCAAGCGCCGCGAGCGTCAGAGCGGCACCAAGCAGTACGAGCGTCAGGCGGCGCAGGGCAAGTTCGTCGAGGTGAATGAAGGTGGCGTGAAGTTGCTGGTCAACCTCACCGACTATCTCGACACCGGCCTGTTCCTCGATCACCGGCCGATGCGCATGCGCATTCAGAAAGAGGCGGCCGGCAAGCGTTTCCTCAATCTGTTCTGCTACACCGCGACCGCCAGCGTGCACGCAGCCAAGGGTGGCGCGCGCAGCACCACCAGCGTCGACCTGTCGAAAACCTACCTGGACTGGGCGCGCCGCAACCTGTCGCTGAACGGCTTCTCGGACAAGAACCGTCTGGAGCAGGGCGACGTCATGGCGTGGCTTGAAAGCAGTCGCGACGAATACGACCTGATTTTCATCGACCCGCCGACGTTCTCCAACTCCAAGCGTATGGAAGGCATCTTCGACGTGCAGCGCGATCAGGTGCAATTGATCGACCTGGCCATGGCGCGACTGGCGCCGGGGGGCGTGTTGTATTTCTCCAACAACTTCCGCAAGTTCCAGTTGGAAGAGAACCTCGCCGAGCGTTACGCCGTCGAAGAAATCAGCGCGCACACCATCGATCCGGATTTTGCCCGCAACACCAAGATCCACCGCGCCTGGAAAATCACGGCCCGTTGACACTTGCCCCGGTTGGATCCACAGAGCGTTGATTTTTAAAGGCTCCGTGGATCTAACTGAGCTAGCTAAATTAGTGGCTAATAGCTATAACTCACACACGGTCAATGGGGTTTTCCCGTCATGCTGGCGTAGTGAGTTGTGTTTATGTCGTTGCATCCCGTGCGCCCCAAGATTCTGGGTTTCATCAGTGAAGACGTCTCGGCCTGGCTGGTCGCGATGCTGGTTTTGCTCGCCGGCGGGATTCTCACGGGGCTGCTCGCCTGGGGCACACTTACCCAGTATCAGCAGCAACTGCGTCAGCGCTTTCAGCTGCTGGCCAACGAACGCTACAGCCGCATCGAAGAACGGTTTCAGGATCAGGAGCAACGGCTCGGCGGTCTGAGGCGCTTTTTTGCCAACTCCGAATCGGTGTCCCGCGCTGAATTCGACGGCTACACCCAACCCCTTCTGGTGCGAACCCAGGCGTATTCGTATGCCGTGCGGGTCAGCGGTGCCGAGCGCGAGGCATTCGAGCAGCGCGCGCGGGATGAGGGCTTGCGCGCCTTTGCCATTCGCGAGCTGAACGAGCAAGGTGAACTGCAGCGTGCGGCGTTGCGTGATGAATACGTACCGGTGATCTATAGCCAGACCCAGAGCCGCCTCGGTTCGCCACTGGGCTACGACTTGCTCGCGCAACCGTTGCGCCGGGACACCTTGCAGCGCGCCGATAAAATCGGCGGCCTCGCCGTTTCGCAACCCATGCATCTGGTCAGTATCGACCCGTCCTACGCCCGTGGCGTGTTACTGGTCGCCCCCGTGGCGCGCGACGGTGAGCCGCAGCCGTTTGGTTACGTGATGGCGGTGATCAGCATGCGGCAACTGCTGAGCGATGGCTTGCCGGATGCTTTTCATGATTATCTGTCGGTGCGCATCCTCGATTTGTCGATCCAGGATCAGCACGAAGTGTTGTTCGAATCGGCCAATGAGCCGGCATCCAGTGATCTCGCCGCGACACGCCTGTTGCGCATGGCCGATCACGATTATCAGGTGGATATCCAGCCGAGCGACGCGTTCTTGCAGGCCAACCATTCTTCGGTTGGCAGCGTGATCATTCTCGGTGGTCTGCTCAGTCTGCTGCTCAGCGCGCTGTTATATGTGTTGGTCAGCCAGCGGCAGCGTGCCTTGCGCCTGGTCGAACAGCGCACTCAGGAATTGCATGAGCGCGAGCAGGAACTGCGCGGCACCCACGGCCAATTGCGCGGGGTGCTCAATGCCGCGACTCAGGTCGCAATCATCGCCACCGACCTGCGCGGGGTAATCAATACCTTCAACCCCGGCGCGGAACAGATGCTCGGGTACAGCAGCGCCGATGTCGTCGGCCGCATGACCCTGGAAAATCTGCATTTGCCGCGGGAATTGACGGCCCGTGCCGCCGAGCTGAGTGCGCGCTATGGCAAAACCATTCCGACCTGCCACGCCATGCTCGTCGAGGGCGGCGAAGTCGGCGGTCACGAGGCGCGCGAATGGACGCTGCTGCGCAGCGATGGCAGCCATTTGCCGGTGAACATGCTCGCCACGCCGGTGCTCGACGAACAAGGCTTGTGGGTCGGTCACCTGGCGATCTGCATCGACATCACCGAGCGCAAACGCGTGCATGAGGTGCTGGCCGCGCGGGATGTGTTGCTGAAGAAACTCAGCGCGCATGTGCCGGGTGGCATTTACCAGTTCAAGATGGAATTCGACGGACGCTTCAGCGTGATCTATGCCAGCGATGGCATCCGAGAAATCTACGAGCTGGAGCCGGATGTGCTGTTGTTCGACGCTGAGGCGATTTTCAGCCGCATTCACCCGCAAGACGCCACGCGCGTGCGCAGCTCGATCCGTCAGTCGGCGGAACACCTCAGCCCTTGGCGTGAAGAATATCGCGTGCAGCTGCCCGAGCGCGGCTTGCGCTGGGTGCGCGGCGAAGCGACGCCGGAAGAGTTGCCGGGTGGCGGTGTGCTGTGGCACGGCTACATTTCCGATATCTCCGATTTGAAGCGCGTTGAAGAAGAGCTGCGCGCGCTGTCAGTAACCGACTCGCTGACCGGCATTCATAACCGCCGCTATTTTCAGGAGCGCCTGACTACGGAGATGGCCAGGGTCGAGCGTGGCGGCGGCGAGTTGTCGGTGATCATGCTCGACATCGATCATTTCAAACGCATCAACGATCAGTACGGGCACGCCGTGGGCGACCGCGTGCTGCAAGCGGTCTGCGAGCGCATTGGCCATCGCCTGCGCCGCACCGACGTGTTCTGCCGTTTAGGCGGCGAAGAGTTCATGGTGTTGTGCCCGGACATCGACGGCGATCACGCCTACATGCTGGCGATGGAGCTGTGGGAAGGCCTGCGCAGTGCGCCGGTGGATGTAGTCGGTGTGGTGACGGCGAGTTTCGGTATCGCCAGTTGGCGCCCGGGGGAGGGCGCGGATGCGTTGCTGCTGCGCGCGGATTCGGGGGTATACGCGGCGAAACAGAATGGCCGGGACCGGGTTGAGCGGCAGATGCACTGAGCCGCTGATGCTCGATACACGACAAACCTGTGGGAGCTGGCTTGCCAGCGATAGGGTCATTCCAGTCAGCATATTCGTTGACTGACACTCCGCTATCGCTGGCAAGCCAGCTCCCACAGGGTTTTGTGGTGTTACTTGGCTTGCGTTAAAGGACCGAAGCGGTTTGTGGCAGTTTTGGCTGTTTGTAGAGATCCAGCAGTACCTGATCCAGTACCGACGACGCGCCAAACGGCGCTTTGTCGTTAAGGATTGCCACGACTGCCCATGTGTTGCCATTCACATCACGGCTGAAGCCGGCAATCGCCCGCACAGTGTTCAGGGTGCCGGTCTTGACGTGCGCCTCGCCACGCATCGCTGTGGTTTTCAGACGCTTGCGCATGGTGCCGTCAGTGCCGGCAATCGGCAGCGAGCTGATGTACTCGGCGGCGTAAGGGCTGTGCCACGCGGCTTGCAGCATGCTCGCCATTTCCCGGGCGCTGACCCGTTCGGCACGCGACAGGCCGGAGCCGTTTTCCATCACCAGGTGAGGCGCGGTGATGCCTTTCTTCGCCATCCACTGCCGCACGACGCGCTGCGCGGCCTTGGCGTCGTCGCCGTCGGCCTCGTTGCGGAAACGCTGGCCGAGGCTGAGGAACAGCTGCTGTGCCATGGTGTTGTTACTGTATTTGTTGATGTCGCGGATGATTTCCGCCAGATCCGGCGAGTACGCCCGGGCGAGCAGTTTGGCACTGCTCGGCGTTGGCGCCAGACGATCCTTGCCCTGGATGCTGCCACCCAGTTCCTTCCAGATCGCGCGCACGGCGCCGGCGGTGTAGGTCGCGTGGTCGAGCAGCGACAGGGAAGTCTGCGAACTGCAGCCTTCGCCCAGCTGGCCGCCGACGGTCACGGTCACGCTGCCATCGGCCTGCGGCACCGGGTTGTAACGCACGCCCCCAGTGCATTGCTTGGAAGGCAGGGCCTTGACCGTGTTTTCGATGCGCACGCTGGCAATCGGCGGCTCAACCGAGATCAGCACCCGGCCATTGTCGTTACGCGCTACGAAGCGCAGCGCTTTGAGGTTGACCAGCAGCGAATCGGGTTTGACCAGGAACGGCTTGTTATCGTCGTTGCCGTCATCGTTGAATTCCGGCAGTTGCGGCTGCACGAAGAAGTTGCGGTCGAGGATCAGGTCGCCAGTGATCTGGGTGACGCCGTTGGCGCGCAGGTCGCGCATCAGCAGCCAGAGTTTTTCCATGTTCAGCTTCGGATCGCCGCCACCCTTGAGGTAGAGGTTGCCGTTGAGGATGCCGCCGTTCAGGTCACCGTCGGTGTAGAACTCGGTCTTCCACTGATGGTTGGGGCCGAGCATCTCCAGCGCCGCATAGGTGGTCACCAGTTTCATGGTCGAGGCCGGGTTGACCGACACATCGGCGTTGAACACGGTCGGCGTACCAGGGCCGTCGAGTGGCACCATCACCAGCGACAATGCGCTGGGCTGCAATTTGCTCGCCTTGAGGGCTTTTTCGACGTTCGGGGTGAGGGAAGTATTGATGGTGGCAGCAGAGACAGGCAGCGCCAGAGGCAGGAGAAGGCCGGCGAGAAACAGTGGACGCAACGATTTGATCATATGAAATAAAACCCTACAGCCGAGGGGAAAAAAGACGAGGACATGGATGAAAAGGTCCTCAGTGGTCACGAAAGTGTCGGCATTATGCCCCAAGGTGTAACCGATTGTGCCGTCCCCGGGGTAGCGATTGGCTGATTTTTTACAGGCGGTCGGCTTCTGTGTCCAGAGAGTCGGGCAATCGATTGCCGAAACTGGTAAAGTGCCCGCCGTATTTACTTAAGAGGATTGTTCCAATGGCGACTAACCGTTCCCAGCGTCTGCGCAAAAAACTGTGCGTTGATGAATTTCAAGAGCTGGGTTTCGAGCTGAACCTGGACTTCAAAGAAGACCTGTCCGAAGAAGCCATTGACGCTTTCCTCGAAGCTTTCATCAAAGAAGCCATGGAAGCCAATGGCCTGGGTTATGTTGGCGGCGACGACTTCGGTCTGGTTTGCCTGCAGAAGCGTGGCTCGGTCAACGAAGAGCAACGCGCTGCCGTTGAAGCCTGGCTGAAAACCCGCTCCGAGCTGACCAAGTACGAAGTCAGCCCGCTGCTGGACGTGTGGTATCCGGAAAAGCCGATCAACGCGGCAAAGTGATACTGAAAAAAACGGCGACCTGAAGATCGCCGTTTTTTTTCGTCTGGGGTTTGGGTGTTCGGCTTGGATTCAGTGGTGGATTCACCCCTCACCCCAGCCCTCTCCCCAAGGAGAGGGAGCCGATGTGAGAGCTGTTCAACCTGAGTTCAACTCGGTATCTCGCGTCGGCGTATATCTTCCGAGCACCTTGGTCAGTCCCCTCTCCCTTTGGGAGAGGGTTAGGGTGAGGGGCTTTTGATCTTAAGCTCTGCGCCAATTCAAAATCACCAATGTCAAAACCCCCGCAACAATCCCCCAAAACGCCGAACCGATGGAAAACAGCGTCAGCCCCGACGCGGTGACCATGAACGTAATCAACGCCGCCTCGCGCTCCTTCACTTCGGTCATGGCAATGCTCAAGCCATTGATGATCGAACCAAACAGCGCCAACGCGGCAATCGACAGCACCAGCTCCTTTGGCAGCGCCGCAAACAATGCCGCCAATGTGGCACCGAACACCCCGGCAATTCCATAGAACACTCCACACCAGACCGCAGCGGTATAGCGCTTGTTGCGATCTTCGTGGGCATGTGGCCCGGTGCAGATCGCCGCGCTGATGGCCGCGAGGTTGATGCCGTGGGAGCCGAACGGCGCCAGCAACAGCGAGGCGATGCCGGTGGTGGTGATCAGCGGTGAGGCCGGGACGTTGTAGCCGTCGGCGCGCAGCACCGCGATGCCGGGCATGTTCTGCGAAGTCATCGCGACGACAAACAGCGGGATGCCGATGCTGATGGTCGCGGCCAGCGAGAAGTGCGGCGTGGTCCATACCGGCGTCGCCACTTCGAGATGAAAACCGCTGAAATCCAGCAGGCCCATGAAGCCCGACAGCGCGGTGCCAATCAGCAGCGCCGCGAGCACCGCATAGCGCGGCGACAGACGCTTGACCAGCAGATAAGTGAAGAACATGCCCAGCACGAGACCTGTGCGGTGCTGCGCGGCGACGAAGATTTCGCTGCCGATCTTGAACAGAATCCCCGCCAGCAATGCCGCCGCCAGCGATGCCGGGATCTTTTTCACCAGTCGTTCGAAGCTGCCGGTCATCCCGCAAATCGTCACCAATACGGCGCAAGTCACAAAGGCGCCGATGGCCTCGCCGTAACTGACGCCGCCCAGGCTGGTGATCAGCAACGCCGCACCGGGCGTCGACCAGGCAATGGTGATGGGCGTGCGATAGCGCAGCGACAGGCCGATCGAACAGACGGCCATGCCGATGGAAATCGCCCAGATCCACGAAGAAATCTGCCCGCTGCTCAACCCCGCCGCTTGCCCGGCCTGGAACATCAGCACCAGCGAACTGGTGTAGCCGGTCATCATCGCGATGAAACCGGCGACGATGGCCGACGGCGACGTGTCGGCCAGCGGGCGCAGTTGATTGTGCGTGGCGTCGTTCATGACAACGGTGTTCCTTCTACAGATGATATTCCCTTGTAGGAGCTGCCGAAGGCTGCGATCTCTTGATCTTGCTTCTTAAAATCAAAGTCAAAAGATCGCAGCCTTCGGCAGCTCCTACATGAGGCGGGCGGCGGATTCTGCGATCAAGCCTAAACTCAAAAGAGATCTACCGTTGCAATACAGCCGAAGTCGCAAACAGCCGTACAGTCGTGTTGCCACCATTCATTGTGTACAATCGCGCTGTTTTTTACGCGATACTTGCCAGCGACCTACTGTGCCGTATTACAGTCACGGTCTATTCGCCGCAGTTCTCCCGACTCGAGTGCCCATGAACGAACAGTTGCAACCCCTCAAGAAACAACCGCGAGCAGGCAAAGCCGGCCGCAGCGGAACCCAGGACGATATTGTCTACGCGCATATCTTCGAGGCCATCCTCGAACAGCGTCTGGCGCCCGGCACCAAGTTGAGCGAAGAAGCGCTGGGGGAAATCTTCGGGGTCAGCCGCACCATCATTCGCCGCGCGCTGTCGCGTCTGGCCCATGAAGGTGTGGTGCTGTTGCGGCCGAACCGTGGCGCCGTCGTCGCCAGCCCGAGTGTTGAAGAGGCGCGGCAGGTGTTCATGGCCCGTCGTCTGGTCGAACGCGCGATCACCGAACTGGCGGTGCAACATGCCACCGCCGAGCAGATCGCCGAATTGCGTCAGATGGTCAATGACGAGCGTGACAGCTTCTCTCGCGGCGATCGCGGTGCCGGCATTCGTTTGTCGGGTGAATTCCACCTGAAATTGGCCGAAGCGGCAAAAAACGCGCCGCTGGTCAGTTTCCAGCGCAGCCTGGTTTCGCAGACGTCGCTGATCATTGCCCAGTATGAAAGCGGCAACCGCTCGCATTGTTCCTACGATGAGCACACGCAGCTGATCGATGCGATCGAAAAGCGCGACGGCGAGCTGGCGGTAAACCTGATGATGCATCACATGGATCACATCGACAGCAAGCTCAACCTCGACGAGGAAGGCGCATCGGACGATCTGCATGCGGTGTTCTCGCATTTGTTGCAGACCAAGAAACCGGGGCGCTCGAGCGCCAAGCTCTAAAAAATCGCAGCCTCGTTCCACTCGACAGCTCCTACAGGAATTGCGGTCCATGTAGGAGCTGCCGAAGGCTGCGATCTTTTGATCTATTCGACCGGCAACAAAAATCCCCCGGGGTAAACACCACCGGGGGATTTTTTATGCTCTGAAAAAACTCAGCGCTGATGCACCAGCGCCCCCGCCGCGTAAGTCTGCTGCACCGTGCGGTCATCGCCCAGGGTCATCAACACAAACAACGTCTCGGCAATGTTGTTCGACTGCTTCAAGCGGTAGCTCAGCAGTGGCGTGGCGTTGTAGTCCAGCACCAGGAAATCGGCGTCTGAACCCGGTTGCAGGTTGCCGATCCTGTCTTCCAGGCGCAGCGCCCGCGCGCCGCCCAACGTCGCCAGATACAGCGACTTGAATGGGCTCAAACGCGCGCCCTGCAGTTGCATCACTTTGTACGCTTCGTTCAGCGTTTGCAGCAGCGAGAAACTGGTGCCGCCGCCGACGTCCGTGCCCAAACCGACATTGAGTTTGTGCTTCTCGGCCATCGGCAGGTTGAACAAGCCGCTGCCAAGGAACAGGTTCGAGGTCGGGCAGAAAGAGATCGCCGAGCCGGTTTCCGCCAGACGCGCGCATTCGTCGTCGCACAAGTGCACGCCGTGCGCGAACACCGAGCGTTCGCCGAGCAACTGATAATGATCGTAAACGTCGAGATAGCCTTTGCGCTCCGGGAACAGCTCTTTGACCCACTCGATTTCCTTGAGGTTTTCGCTGATGTGGGTCTGCATGTACAGATCCGGATACTCGGTCAACAGTTGCCCGGCGAGGGTCAGTTGTTCCGGAGTGCTGGTCGGTGCGAAACGCGGAGTGACGGCGTAATGCAGGCGGCCCTTGCCGTGCCAGCGCTCGATCAGCGTCTTGCTTTCGACGTAGCTGGATTCAGCGGTGTCGGTCAGATAGTCCGGGGCGTTGCGGTCCATCATCACCTTGCCGGCGATCATGCGCAGGTCGAGCTTTTCGGCGGCTTCGAAGAACGAGTTCACCGACTGCGGGTGCACGCTGCCGAACACCAGCGCGGTGGTGGTGCCGTTGCGCAGCAATTCCTTGATGAAAATGTCCGCCACTTCATCGGCGTGGGCCTTGTCGCCAAACTGGCTTTCGCACGGGAAGGTGTAGGTGTTCAGCCAGTCGAGCAACTGCTCGCCGTATGAGCCGACCATGCCGGTTTGCGGCAGGTGAATGTGCGTGTCGATAAAGCCCGGGGTGATCAGGGCGTCCTGGTAGTGCTCGATTTCGATGTCCGCTGGCAGCGTCGGCAGCAAATCACTGGCGTGGCCGAGGGCGCTGATCTTGCCGCCATCGACCACCAGCAGGCCGTCCTCGAAATATTCGTAGGAGGCTTCGATCCCGACTTCGGCGGGGTCGGCGATGCTGTGCAGGATGGCGGCGCGGTAGGCTTTGCGAGTCAGAGGCATGAGGGTTCTCTAATCAGTTTGAGGCTTTGAGTTTGGCGGCCTGACTGCGCCGGGAAAGCGGCAACAGTTTGGCAATCGGTTCGGCGCTGGCGGTCTGCTGGCCGAAATTGGCGTTGTAAGTAGCGATGATTTCGCCAGCGATGGAGATGGCGATTTCCACAGGCAGTTTGCCTTTGACTTCGCCGATGCCCATCGGGCAGCGCATGCGTTGGACGACGCTGCTGTCGAAGCCGCGATCACGCAGCCGGTGTTCGAACTTGGCCCGTTTGGTGTTCGAGCCGATCAGGCCGAAGTAGGCGAAGTCGTTGCGCTTGAGAATCGCGGCAGTGAGTTCAAGATCTAGTTGATGGTTGTGGGTCATGACGATGCAGTAGCTGCCGGCGGGCAGATCATCGATTTCATCCACAGGCTCTTCGGTGACGATTTTACGCACCCCGTGGGGGATCTGTTCGGGGAACTCGGCGTCGCGCGAATCGATCCAGCGCACCCGGCACGGCAGGCCGGCAAGCAGGGGCACCAGTGCGCGACCGACATGGCCTGCACCGAACACGGCGATTTGCGCCTGCACCTGGCCCATGGGTTCGAACAGCAATACCGTGGCGCCGCCGCAGCACTGGCCAAGGCTGGCGCCGAGGCTGAAGCGCTCCAGATGGGTGTCCTGCTTGCCGCTGGCGAGCATCTCGCGGGCGATCTGCATGGCCTTGAATTCCAGATGCCCGCCACCGATGGTGTCGAACATCCGGTCAGCGCTGACGACCATCTTCGAGCCGGCATTGCGTGGCGTCGAGCCGAGTTCTTCGATGATCGTCACCAGCACACAGGGTTCACCCTGATTCTGCAGGTCGGCGAGGGCGTCGATCCAGTTGTACATAGTTCACCCCTACAACATCGTTGTCTGTTCGGGCCTCATCGCTGGCAAGCCAGCTCCCACAGGATTTGTGTTGAATCCAGATTCTGTGAGCATCACAAAACCCTGTGGGAGCTAGCCCTGCTAGCGAATGGCCGCGCCTCGGTCCTAGAGCGGAGCCAACTCGGTTTCAGCCGCAACCGTTTTCACAGTCTTGAGCTGACGCATCTGCTCACAGCCCCACAACACCCGCTCCGGTGTCGCTGGCGCATCGATCTGCGGCTGATGGCGATAATCACCGAGGCTCGCCACCGCATCCTTGATCGCACACCACGCGGCAATCCCGAGCATGAACGGCGGTTCACCGACAGCCTTGGAGTGGAACACCGTGTCTTCCGGGTTCTTGCGGTTTTCCACCAGTTTCACCCGCAGATCCAGCGGCATGTCCGCCACTGCCGGGATCTTGTAGCTGGCCGGGCCGTTGGTCATCAGTTTGCCTTTGTTGTTCCAGACCAGCTCTTCCATGGTCAGCCAGCCCATGCCCTGGACGAAACCGCCTTCAACCTGACCAATGTCGATCGACGGGTTCAACGAGGCGCCGACGTCGTGCAGGATGTCGGTACGCAGCATTTTGTATTCGCCGGTCAGGGTGTCGACGATCACTTCGCAGCAGGCTGCGCCGAAGGCGAAGTAGTAGAACGGCCGGCCCCGCGCCTGGCTGCGGTCGTAGTAGATTTTCGGAGTCTTGTAGAACCCGGTGCTCGACAGCGAGACCTGGTTGAAATACGCCTGCTGGATCAGCGCTTCAAAGGTCAGGATCTGCTCGCGTACACGCACGTGGCCATTGCGGAACTCGACGTCTTCTTCACTGACCTTGTAGTGCCGCGCTGCGAATTCGACCAGACGCTGCTTGATGGTTTGCGCGGCGTTCTGCGCGGCTTTGCCGTTCAGGTCGGCGCCGCTGGAGGCAGCGGTCGGCGAAGTGTTCGGCACCTTGTCGGTGTTGGTCGCAGTGATCTGCACTCGGTCGATTTCGACCTGGAACACTTCCGCCACGACCTGCGCGACTTTGGTGTTCAGGCCCTGACCCATTTCCGTGCCGCCGTGGTTCAGGTGGATGCTGCCGTCGGTATAGATGTGGATCAGCGCACCGGCCTGATTGAGGAAGCTGGCGGTGAAGGAGATGCCGAATTTGACCGGGGTCAGCGCGAGGCCTTTTTTCAGGATCGGGCTGTTGGCGTTGTAGCGGCGGATCGCTTCGCGGCGCTCGGCGTACTGGCTGCTTTCTTCCAGTTCGGCGGTCATTTCTTCGAGCATGTTGTGCTCGACGGTCTGGTAGTAATGGGTGACATTGCGCTCGGTCTTGCCGTAATAATTGGCTTTGCGCACGGCGAGTGGATCAAGGTTGAGGTGACGGGCAATCGCGTCCATCACTTCTTCGATCGCGACCATGCCCTGTGGGCCACCGAAACCGCGATAAGCAGTGTTCGACGCGGTGTTGGTCTTGCAGCGATGACCATGAATGGTTGCATCGCCCAGATAATACGAGTTGTCCGAGTGGAACATCGCCCGGTCGACGATCGACGCGGACAGGTCCGGCGAGCAGCCGCAGTTGCCAGCCAGGTCCATGTTTATCCCGTGCAGGCGCCCGGTGCTGTCGAAGCCGACGTCGTACTCGACGTAGAACGGATGCCGCTTGCCGGTCATCAGCATGTCTTCGACGCGCGGCAGGCGCATCTTGGTCGGCTGGCCAGTGAGGTGCGCAACTACCGCGCACAGGCATGCCGGGCTCGCGGCCTGGGTTTCCTTGCCACCGAAACCCCCGCCCATGCGGCGCATGTCGACGACGATCTTGTTCATCGACACGTCGAGCACTTCGGCGACCAGTTTCTGCACTTCGGTCGGGTTCTGCGTCGAGCAGTAGACGATCATGCCGCCATCTTCGGTGGGCATCACCGAGGAGATTTGCGTCTCCAGATAGAAGTGTTCCTGACCGCCGATGTGCAGCGTGCCCTGAATGCGGTGTTCGGCCGTTGCCAGCGCCGAAACCGAGTCGCCGCGCTGGTGGGTGTGGCTGTCGAGCACGAAGTGGCGTTTGCGCAGCGCTTCGACGACGTCCAGCACCGGCTCAAGGTCTTCGTATTCAATAATCGCCGCCATCGCTGCTTTGCGTGCGGTTTCCAGATCTTTCGCAGCGACCGCCAGCACCGGTTGGCCAACGAACTGCACATCATCGATGGCCAACAGCGGATCGCCCGGCATCAAAGGGCCGATGTCTTTCAGGCCCGGCACGTCCTCGTGAGTGATGACGATGCGCACGCCTTCGAAGGCGTAGCACGGCTGGGTGTCGATGCTGAGGATTTTCGCGTGGGCGCGATCCGACAGGCGTGCATACAAGTGCAACTGGTTGGGGAATTCCAGGCGATCATCGATGTACTGCGCTTCACCGGACACATGCTTGGCGGCGCTGTCGTGCTTGACGCTGCGGCCGACACCGGTGGTCAGGTCTTTGGCGAACAGTTCAGCCAATTCAGCCTGAGTTTTCTCTACGCCGTGATGGTTAGACATAAGCGGTCACCCGAGTCTCGATGTGCGGTGTTTGCAGTTCGATGAAGTATTTGCGCAGCAGGTTCTGCGCGCTGAGCAGGCGATATTCCTTGCTGGCGCGGAAGTCCGAGAGCGGCGTGAAATCTTCGGCCAGTGCGGCGCAGGCGCGTTCTATTACCGCGTTGTTGAACGGTTGACCGATCAGCACGGCTTCACAATTCGCCGCACGTTTCGGAATCGCCGCCATGCCGCCGAAGGCCACGCGTGCGTCACTGATCACGCCGTTTTCCATGCGCAGGTTGAACGCGGCGCAGACGGCGGAGATATCGTCGTCCAGCCGCTTCGACACTTTATAAGCGCGGAACAGGTGCTCGGCGCTCGCGCGTGGGACGATGATCTTTTCGATGAACTCGCTTTCCTGCCGCGCGGTGACGCGGTAGTCGATGAAGTAATCTTCCAGGTTCAGCGTGCGACGGGTTTCGCCTTTGCACAGCACGATCTGCGCGCCGAGGGCGATCAGCAGCGGTGGCGAATCGCCGATTGGCGAGGCGTTGCCGATGTTGCCGCCGAGGGTGCCCTGGTTGCGGATTTGCAGGGATGCGAAGCGGTGCAGCAATTCGCCGAAATCCGGGTACTCGGCATTCAACGCTTCGTAGCAGTCGGAGAGGGCGGTGGCGGCGCCGATTTCGATGCGGTCCTCGAAACTTTCGATGCGCTTCATTTCGGCGACGTTGCCAACGTAGATCATCACCGGCAGGGTGCGGTGGAACTGAGTGACTTCCAGTGCCAGATCGGTGCCGCCGGCGAGCAGCCGCGCTTGTGGATAGGCGTCGTAGAGGTCGGCCAGATCGGCCACGGTCAGCGGCACCAGGCAGCGCTTGTCGCCGCTGTTGAGTTCACCGATATCGGTCGGCGCGATGGCTTTGAGACGGGCAATGGTTTCTGCTTCGCGGGCATCGAACTGATCCGCCTGTTTGCCGCAGCAGGATTGTTCGGCAGCGGCGAGAATCGGCCGATAGCCGGTGCAGCGGCATAAGTTGCCGGCCAGCGCTTCGTGGGCCTTGGCCTGATCCGGCGCGTCACTGTTCTTTTGCAGAGCGAACAGCGACATGACGAAACCGGGGGTGCAAAAACCGCACTGCGAGCCGTGGCACTCGACCATGGCTTTCTGCACGCTGTGCAGTTCGCCTTTGTGCTTGAGGTCTTCGACGCTGATCAGTTGTTTGCCGTGCAATGACGACACGAAGGTCAGGCATGAATTGAGGCTGCGATAGCGAATGTGTTCGCGGCCAGCGTCATCCGTCTGCAACTCGCCGACCACCACGGTGCAGGCGCCGCAGTCGCCACTGGCGCAACCTTCTTTGGTGCCGGACTTGCCTACGTGTTCACGCAGATAATTGAGCACAGTCAGATTCGGGTCCAGGGCGTGCTCGCTACGGAGTTCCTGGTTAAGTAAAAACTGGATCACGGAAGGCCTCGCAGACTCATTATTGTTGTTAACCGACGTGAACCGAATTTAGCAGGTCTGACTTTTCGGTCAATGGTTTTCTGACTTAAAGGTCAGGAAAATCCGCTTCGTCGATCAACAGCGTGTCTATTCAGTATTGACCTTCATCGGTCACTGCGCTTTTTTGCGGGATTCGTGCCAAAAACCGCTGAGTGGGCACTCCGCCATGACCGTGCATTTGCGCTACACTGCGCCGCTTGTGCAGATCGATAGAGTTTGAAGGACAACCATGACGTTCAAGGCGCCGGACAGCCTCGCCGAGCAAATTGCTCACCACCTCGCCGAACGCATCATTCGTGGCGAAATGAAGCCGGGAGAGCGCATCCAGGAACAGAAGGTCACGCTGGCGCTGAACGTCAGTCGCGGTTCGGTCCGCGAAGCCTTGCTGATTCTCGAGCGCCGTCACCTGATCGCGATCCTGCCGCGTCGTGGCGCCCACGTTACCGAGCTGACGCCGCACAAGGTGCAGAGCCTCTGCACGCTGATGAGCGAGCTGTATATCCTGCTCGGCAACTCGGTGGCCAACGGCTGGCAAGTGCAGTCGGACATGGCGCCTTTCGTGCAGATCCAGCAGCGCCTGACCTCCAGTTACGAGCGCGGCGATATCCGTAGCTTCGTCGATGACAGCTTCGCGGTAATGCGCGCCGCTTATCCGTTCGCCAACAACCCGTATCTGCAAGAAACTGTCGAGAACCTGCAACCGGCCATGAGCCGCGCGTACTTTCTGGCTCTCGAACAGCGCAAGGCGGAAATGAGCGAGTTCCTCGACCTGTTCGAACGCCTGTTGGCCGCCGTGCTCGCCCGTGACTTGCCGCAGATCCGCATTGTGCTCACGGCGTACGCCCAGCGCAGCTGCGATCTGGTGGTGTCTGCCCTGACGGTCGCCTAAACGTGCGGCTCAAGTGCATCAAACTGGCGGGATTCAAATCCTTCGTCGATCCGACCACGGTGAACTTCCCCAGTAACATGGCGGCGGTCGTCGGGCCGAACGGTTGCGGCAAGTCAAACATCATCGACGCCGTGCGCTGGGTGATGGGCGAAAGTTCGGCGAAAAACCTGCGCGGCGAGTCGATGACCGACGTCATCTTCAACGGCTCGACCAGCCGCAAACCGGTAAGTCAGGCGAGTATCGAGCTGGTCTTCGACAACTCCGATGGCACGCTGCTCGGCGAATACGCGGCCTACGCGGAAATTTCGATTCGCCGCAAAGTCACCCGCGACAGCCAGACTACTTATTACCTCAACGGCACCAAGTGCCGGCGGCGCGACATCACCGATATCTTTCTCGGCACCGGCCTCGGCCCGCGCAGCTACTCGATCATCGAGCAGGGGATGATCTCCAAGCTGATCGAATCCAAGCCGGAAGACTTGCGTAACTTCATCGAAGAAGCCGCCGGCATCTCCAAATATAAAGAGCGCCGACGCGAGACCGAAAACCGCATCCGCCGCACCCACGAAAACCTCGCGCGCCTGACCGACCTGCGCGATGAGCTGGAGCGTCAACTCGAGCGTCTGCATCGCCAGGCCGAGGCCGCCAAGAAGTATCAGGAACTCAAGGCCGAGGAGCGTCAGCTCAAGGCGCAACTGTCGGCCCTGCGCTGGCAGGACCTCAACGAGCAGGTCGGCCAGCGCGAGTCGATCATCGGCAATCAGGAAATCAGCTTCGAGGCGTTGGTCGCCGAACAGCGTAACGCTGACGCGGCCATCGAACGCTTGCGTGACGGTCATCACGACCTGTCCGAGCGCTTCAATCTGGTGCAGGGGCGCTTCTATTCGGTCGGCGGCGACATCGCCCGGGTCGAGCAGAGCATCCAGCACGGCCAGCAACGTCTGCGCCAGTTGCAGGACGATCTGAAAGAAGCCGAGCGCGCGCGCCTGGAAACCGAGTCGCATCTGGGCCACGACCGCACGCTGCTGCTGACCCTCGGCGAAGAGCTGGACATGCTCACCCCCGAGCAGGAAATCACCAGCGCCGCTGCCGAAGAAGCCGCTGCGGCCCTCGAAGAAGCCGAAACCACCATGCACGGCTGGCAGGAGCAGTGGGACACCTTCAACCTGACGGCTGCCGAACCGCGCCGTCAGGCCGAAGTGCAACAGTCGCGCATCCAGCAACTGGAAAGCAGCATGGAGCGTCTGGCCGATCGGCAGAAGCGCCTCGCTGAAGAGCGCGCGTTGCTCTCTGCCGACCCGGAAGACGCGGCGATCATGGCGCTCAACGAGCAGCTCGCCGAGTCTGAAGCGACCCTCGAAGATTTGCAGACCAGCGAAGAAGCGCAGGTCGAAAAACTTGAACAACTGCGGCAAGAGTTGCAGCAAGCGTTGACCGCGCAGCAACAGGCGCAGGGCGATCTGCAGCGTCTCAACGGTCGCCTGGCGTCGCTGGAGGCCTTGCAGCAGGCGGCGCTCGATCCGGGCACCGGCACCGCTGAATGGTTGAAGCAACACAATCTTGCCGAGCGTCCGCGTCTGGCCGAAGGCTTGAAGGTCGAGGCCGGTTGGGAACTGGCGGTGGAAACCGTGCTCGGCGCCGATCTGCAAGCGGTGCTGGTCGACGATTTCAGCGGCTTTGATCTGTCCGGTTTCACCCAAGGCGATCTGCGCCTGCTCAGCCCGGCCAGCGATGGCGTGCGGGTGGCGGGCAGTCTGCTGGATAAAGTCGAGGCGCAGATTGATCTGTCGCCATGGCTTGGCCAGGTCAAACCGGTGGACAGCCTTGAGCAGGCGTTGGCGTTGCGCAGTCAATTGAGCAACGGCCAAAGCCTGATCAGCCGCGACGGCTATTGGGTTGGCCGACACTTTTTGCGCGTGCGCCGTGCCAGCGAAGCGGAAAGCGGCATGCTTGCCCGCGGACAGGAAATCGAAGACCTGCAGCTTGAGCGCGAGGAGCGCGAAGCCACGGTCGAGGCCATGGAAACCCGCCTGCAAACCCTGCGCGCGCAACAGCGACAGCAGGAAAACGGTCGCGAACATCTGCGCCGTTTGCTGCAGGATGAAGCGCGTCAGCAAGGCGAATTGAAAGCGCAGTTGTCCGCCGGCAAAGCGAAGGCTGAACAGCTGACCTTGCGGCGTACCCGTCTCGACGAAGAACTGATCGAGCTCGGTGAGCAGCGCGAACTCGAGCACGAGCAGGTCGGCGAAGCGCGCATGCAGTTGCAGGAAGCGCTGGATGCCATGGCGCTGGACACCGAGCAGCGCGAGTTGCTGTTGGCCCAGCGCGACAGCCTGCGCGAGCGCCTCGACCGCGTGCGTCAGGAAGCGCGGCAGCACAAGGATCACGCGCACCAATTGGCCGTACGCCTTGGCTCGTTGCGTGCGCAGCACGATTCCACGCGTCAGGCTCTCGAACGTCTGGAAATGCAGGCCGAGCGCCTGACGGAAAAGCGCGAACAGTTGAGTCTGAATCTGGAGGAGGGCGAGGCACCGCTGGAAGAGCTGCGCCTGAAACTCGAAGAGCTGCTCGACAAGCGCATGACCGTCGATGAAGAACTGAAGACCGCGCAGATCGCTCTGGAAGATGCTGATCGCGAACTGCGCGACGCAGAAAAGCGCCGGACCCAGGCCGAGCAGCAATCGCAGTTGATTCGCGGCCAACTCGAACAGCAGCGCATGGAATGGCAGGCGCTGACGGTGCGGCGCAAGGCGTTGCAGGATCAATTGCTCGAAGACGGCTACGATCTCAACGGTGTGCTTGCGACACTGACTGCACAAGCCAGTGAACGCGAAGCCGAAGAAGAACTCGAACGCATCAACGCGCGGATTCAGCGCCTGGGTGCGATCAACCTCGCGGCCATCGACGAATACACGCAACAATCGGAGCGTAAACGTTATCTGGATGCGCAGGACGCCGATCTGGTCGAAGCGCTGGAGACGCTGGAAAACGTTATTCGCAAGATCGACAAGGAGACGCGTAACCGCTTCAAGGATACCTTCGATCAGATCAATGGCGGTTTACAGGCGCTTTTTCCAAAAGTTTTCGGTGGTGGACGGGCGTATTTGGAACTGACGGGCGAAGATCTACTCGATACAGGGGTGACGATCATGGCGCAGCCGCCAGGGAAGAAGAACAGCACTATCCATTTGCTCTCCGGCGGGGAAAAAGCCCTGACCGCGCTGGCACTGGTTTTTGCCATCTTCAAGTTGAACCCGGCGCCGTTCTGCATGCTCGATGAGGTTGACGCGCCACTGGATGACGCTAACGTTGGACGCTACGCACGCTTGGTCAAAGAGATGTCGCAGACCGTGCAGTTCATCTATATCACCCACAACAAGATCGCCATGGAAATGGCCGAGCAATTGATGGGCGTGACGATGCATGAACCGGGTTGTTCGCGGCTGGTGGCCGTGGATGTCGAGGAGGCGATGGCGATGGTGGACGCCTAGCGGCGCAGCTTCGAGTTGCAAGCCACAAGCTGCAAATAGACGGCTTGGGGCTGGAGGCTTAAAGCTTGTAGCTGCGAAGCCGTTGATCGTGCTAGTTTAATGTCAATTTTTCGTATACGTGGGCAAAACGCCTGTCAGAACATAGAGTTGGCGCCACGTTTTAAAGCGGTTTGCACAATGTAAACCCCTTATTTTTCAGCATTTTTTATAGAGGCACGGGATTAAATGGAAATCGGTCTGCGCGAGTGGCTGATCGTCATCGGCATCATTGTGATAGCCGGTATTCTTTTCGATGGCTGGCGCCGCATGCGCGGCGGCAAGGGAAAACTGAAATTCCGTCTCGACCGAAGTCTGTCCAATCTGCCGGACGAGGACACCAGCGCTGAGCTGTTGGGCCCGGCCCGCGTGCTGGACACACACAAAGAGCCGCAACTGGACGAACATGATCTGCCGTCGGTGAGCATGCCGGCCCGCGAAGCACGCGAGGCTCGCGAATCCGGCTCGAAGCGTGGCAAGCGTGGCAGCAACGGTCCGGCGCAGGGCGACCTGAACCTCGATCTGGATCTGGACGGCGGGCCGAGCTTCAGCAGCCGTGACGGTGATTTCGTCGAAGACAGCAAACCTGCGGCTGCTGCAGTCGAGAAGGATCAACCGCAAGCCGAAGAAGTTCTGGTGATCAGCGTGATCTGCCGTGACGCCGCTGGCTTCAAAGGCCCGGCACTGTTGCAGAACATTCTGGAAAGCGGCCTGCGATTCGGCGAGATGGATATTTTCCACCGCCACGAAAGCATGGCCGGCAACGGCGAAGTGCTGTTCTCCATGGCCAACGCAGTCAAGCCGGGTATTTTCGATCTGGACGATATCGACCATTTCAGCACCCCGGCGGTGAGCTTCTTCCTCGGCCTGCCAGGCCCGCGTCATCCGAAGCAAGCCTTCGACGTGATGGTCGCCGCAGCCCGCAAGCTGTCGCAGGAACTCAACGGCGAGCTGAAAGACGACCAGCGCAGCGTGCTGACCGCGCAAACGATCGAACACTACCGCCAGCGCATCGTCGAGTTCGAACGCCGTGCGCTGACCCAGAAGCGTTAAGGGCAAGATCAAAAGATCGCAGCCTTCGGCAGCTCCTACAGAAGACCGCGATCCTGTAAGAGCTGACGAGTGCAACGAGGCCGCGATCTTTTGGCCCCGCCGCCGATGATGAAATAAAACTGGAGCAGCCTCGGCTGCTCTTTTGCTTTATGAGAGAACAACATGACCGCCGCCAAAACCCGCATTCTAGAGCTGCGCGCCGAGCTGGATCAGCACAACTATCGCTACCACGTTCTCGACGAGCCGAGCATTCCGGACGCCGAGTACGATCGGTTGTTCCACGAGCTCAAGGCACTGGAAGCGGCCAACCCGGAGCTGATCACCAGCGACTCACCGACCCAGCGTGTCGGCAGCATGGCGCTGACCGCGTTCACTCAGGTGCGTCACGAAATCCCGATGCTCAGCCTCGGCAACGCCTTCGAAGAATCCGACATGCGCGAGTTCGATCGCCGGGTCAACGAAGGTCTCGATCTCCCGGCTGGCGATCTGTTCGGTGGCGGCGCGGCGGTGGAATACAGTTGCGAGCCGAAGCTTGACGGCCTGGCGGTCAGCCTGCTGTATCAGGACGGCATGCTGGTGCGCGGCGCCACCCGTGGCGATGGCACCACTGGCGAAGACATCAGCGTCAACGTGCGCACCGTGCGCAACATTCCCCTGAAGCTGCACGGCGAAGGCTGGCCGGCGACGCTGGAGGTGCGCGGCGAGGTGTTCATGTCCAAGGCCGGTTTCGAGCGCCTCAATGCTTCGCAACTGGAAATCGGCGGCAAGACGTTCGCCAACCCGCGCAATGCGGCAGCGGGCAGCCTGCGTCAGCTCGATTCGAAGATCACCGCCAATCGCCCGCTGGAATTCTGCTGCTATGGCATTGGTCAGGTGTCCCACGATATTTCCGACACCCACATCGGCAACCTCAAGCAATTGCAAAAGTGGGGCATGCCGATCAGCCATGAACTGAAGCTGGCCAAGGGCGTCGACGAATGTCTTGAGTACTACCGCGATATCGGCGCACGGCGTAACGCGCTGGCCTACGAGATCGACGGCGTGGTGTTCAAGGTCAACAGCATTGCCGATCAGCGCGAACTGGGCTTCCGCGCCCGCGAGCCGCGCTGGGCGATCGCGCACAAATTCCCGGCGATGGAAGAACTCACCGAACTGCTCGACGTGGAATTCCAGGTCGGTCGCACCGGCGCCGTCACGCCGGTCGCACGCCTGAAACCGGTGAAAGTCGCCGGCGTCACCGTGGCCAACGCCACGCTGCACAACATGGACGAAGTCGCGCGTCTGGGCTTGATGATCGGTGACACCGTGATCATCCGCCGTGCCGGTGATGTGATCCCGCAAGTGGTGCAGGTAGTCACTGAGCGTCGTCCCGATAACGCGCGCCCGGTCGCCATTCCCGAGAGTTGCCCGGTGTGCGGCTCCCACGTCGAGCGCACGCAACTGGTCAAACGCAGCAAGGGCAAGGAAACCATCAGCGAAGGCGCGGTGTATCGCTGCGTCGGCCGCCTGGCCTGTGGTGCGCAACTGAAGCAGGCGATCATTCACTTTGTTTCGCGCCGAGCGATGGACATCGAAGGTCTCGGCGACAAGAGCGTCGAGCAACTGGTCGACGAAGGTCTGGTCGGTTCGCCGGCCGATCTGTATGCGCTGAAGTTCGACGACATTGTCGCTCTGGAAGGCTTCGCCGAGGTATCGAGCAACAAGCTGCTGAAAGCCATCGAAGACAGCAAGCAACCGGGCCTGGCGCGGTTCATTTACGCGCTAGGCATTCCCGATGTCGGTGAAGAGACGGCCAAAGTGCTTGCGCGCTCGCTGGGTTCGCTGGAGCGGGTGCAGCAGGCGCTGCCGCAAGTGCTGACCTACCTGCCGGACGTTGGCCTGGAAGTGGCGCACGAGATTCACAGTTTCTTCGCCGATGCGCATAACCAGCAGGTGATCACTGAGTTGCTGGGCCACGGCTTGCAGATTCAGGATCAGGGCGAACTGGGCGCCGAGTTTGCCGCCAGCACCACGCTCGGCGGTTTTCTCGACAAACTGCACATTCCTTCGGTGGGCCCTGGCGGTGCGCAGAAGCTCGCCGACCGGTTCGGCTCGCTCGACGCGGTGATGAACGCCGACTGGCTGGACATGCGGCAGGCGTTGCCGGAGAAACAGGCAAATTCGGTTCGCGAATTTTTTGCCGTGCCCGAACACCGGCAGTTGGCTGAAGCCTCGGAGAAGCAATTGCGTGACTTCGGCATGCATTGGCAGAGCGAGAAGAAGGTTGTCGAGGGACTGCCATTGTCCGGCGAAACCTGGGTGCTGACCGGCAAGGTCGAACTGATGAGCCGGGATGTCGCGAAAGATCACCTCGAAAGTCTGGGTGCGAAAGTCGCGGGGTCGGTGTCGGCGAAAACCCATTGCGTGGTTGCCGGGCCGGGCGCTGGTTCGAAACTGACCAAGGCCAATGAGCTGGGGGTGAAAGTGATGGACGAAGAAGCATTTATCGCCTTCCTCAAAACCCATGGCGTTACTGTTTAGAAGCGAAAGATCGCAGCCTTCGGCAGCTCCTACCGATTGACAGGGTGAAACACCGACCGTGTAGGAGCTGCCGCAGGCTGCGATCTTTTGATCTGCCCCTGGAAGCCTGCGGGAACGATGTTGTCTTCAGGATGATCTAGTCTTGGCCAGTCCCAGGGAGAGATCGCCATGCACCGCTTTTTCGAGCAGCTCAGTTCCCGCATCATCGCGCCGTTCGTGGGCGGATCCTCGCGCAACAGCAAAATCTGGCCGTGCCGCTGCGGCCAGTCACTGTTTTTTCGCAACAGTCAGTGTCTGGCCTGTAGTGCGTTGCTCGGCTATCAAGCCGAAGCCAGTCGCCTGACTTCGCTGCAACCCGGGCCGGAGGAGGGCACCTGGACGCTCGACGCTGCCCCCGAGGCCGGGCTGTTCCGCCGTTGCGCCAATCTCGACACGCCCGCGGCGTGCAACTGGTTGCTGCCGGCCAACGACCACCAAACGTTATGCATCGCGTGCAGCCTCAATCGCACCATCCCCGATCTGTCCGTCCCGGAAAACCCCGAACGCTGGCGCAAAGTCGAAATTGCCAAGCGCCGACTGGTGGCGCAACTGATCACCCTCGGCCTGCCGGTCATCGCGAAAACCGTCGATGAACAAGCCGGGCTGGCCTTCGACTTCATCGGTGTCGACCTCGAAGGCAATGCGCCAATGACCGGCCATGCCAACGGCCTGATCACCCTCGACATCAAAGAGGCCGACGACGCCCACCGCGAGCAGGTGCGGGCACAGATGCACGAACCCTATCGCACCTTGCTCGGGCACTTTCGGCATGAAGTCGGCCATTACTACTGGGATCGACTGATTGCCAATGGCCCGTGGCTTGACTCGTTCCGCGACCTGTTCGGTGACGAACGCGCCAGTTACGCTGAAGCGCTCGATCGCCATTATCAGCAAGGCGCGCCACTGGATTGGCCGCAGCGCTACGTCAGCGCCTACGCAACCATGCACCCGTGGGAAGACTGGGCGGAAACCTGGGCGCACTACCTGCACATGATGGATGCTGTCGACACCGCGCTGGGTTTCGGCATGAGTGCGCGGGAAATGGATTTTGATTACCAGCCGTTTCCGAGCAGCACGCTGTACGATCCCGAACACCCTGGCGGCGAAGCGTTCCTGTCGTTCGTCAACGCATGGATCGAGCTGGCGGGCATGCTCAACGAACTGTCACGCAGTATGGGCCAGCCGGACTTCTATCCGTTCGTGCTGCCGGCACCGGCGATTGCCAAGCTGCATTTCATCCATCTGGTGATCCAGCATGCGGGCGGCCGCGCAGACGAAGTCCTGACGCTGTAGGGCCGCCCCGAGCGGCGATCTTTTACCGTCATCGCATGTCCTTGAACCTGTTGATGTTTTTTATCTGCAACCAACGGTTGTAACTTCGTCTCAGACAGGTACAATGGCGCGGCTCGCCGACAGGCAAGCGTCGTTATGGTGACCCCATCGGTCCCCCCGCAACGATTACCCGTGAACCTGGTCAGAGCCGGAAGGCAGCAGCCACAGCGGGAACATTGTGTGCCGGGGTGTGGCTGGTGGGGGCACCACCTTAACGAACCACCGACGGCTGTAAACAGAACTGCATGGGTTTTGCCCACTGCGGTTTTTTTATGCCTGCGATTTGGCGATCGGTCGCTACCGTTGAACAGTGGCATACTCCGCTGCCTGGCATCATGAGGTAACTGGAAGTGGGCGAAGTTGACGATCTGACGCGAGAAAAGCTGCGGGACTGGCAGTTGCGTCGTCTGCAGATCAAGGATCAGATGCAGGATCATCCCGAGCGGACGCTGGAGCTGTCGCGGGTGCTCGATCTTATGGACGATGAGCATGCGGGGATTCTGGCAGCGGCGACCATCAAGACCGCAGATGCGCGCGAGCCAGCGGCCGTGCAGGAGCCGCTCGGCCCTCGCTTTGATCTGCAATTGCAGGCGACCGCGCAAAGTCCTGAAGACCTGCGCAAGCTCCTCGAACTCGCGCTCTATGAAGTGCAGGCGCAGATCGATCGATCCGCACTGATGGCGGATGAAAATCGCAGCTATCCCGGCAGCATGGCCGGAACCTTGGGTGACTACCATTTCGAACTGCGGGTCAACGATGAGCGCGCGGCCAATCCCGTTCTGAATGAGGTTGCGCATCTGGCGGGCAGGTTCTCGTCGCCATCCGTTTCCGAGCCTGCGGCCTGTGATCCTGCAACGCAGCAAAAGTATGACCAGGATTGATCTGGTGATGTGTCCCTGCCCAGGCGCGAGGTTGTATGCAGCCGGAACATTTTGATTTATCCACACCCGTGTATTTGCCTGTGACCCATGAGGTCTGCACGGCGCTGTTGCAGCCTGAGGGCGAACAGACGCTCGTCAGCCTGACCGATCCGGAGCTGGCGTCGATTCTCGTCATTCAGAACCTGGCCCAGGCCGGCGAAAAAGACCTGACGCCCAATACGGCAGAAAAAATTCTCGCCAGACTGATTGGCTGGGCTGTCGATGCCCGAACGGCGGGATCCGCTGGATTGCTTTCAGAGGCCCAGCGGTTGTTCGATCCGCGCAAGTTGTATTTCGGGCTCAACGCAACCAAAGGTCTCAACCTGCGTTTTTTGCTGGCCGACGAAGTTACTGCGCAGGATTACCTGTTACCCAGTGGTCAATGGGATGTGGAATACAAAATCCGCCACAAGCAGCACAACAATCCGTTCGTCCAGCAAGTGGTCACACCGCGACACCGCGAGCGCTGGTTGAGCGATGCGCAAGACAAGTTGCTCAGAACCTTTCGTGCCAATCTCGACGAAGACCTGCACGTGCAAGGCTACGCCGGCATCGGCAAGAGCCATCTGCTCGGGGCGCTGGTCGAATGCCTGCGCGCCGACAAGACACTGATTCTGGCGCGTACGCCGGCGAAACTGGAAACCCTGCGCAAATACCTCAAGCAAACGCAGGACAAAGACCTCGCTCAGACATTCCGCCACTTCGCCCAAACCCAGTTATATGGGCCACGACGTCCAATGGCCCGGGCTGCGGCCCGGATCCCGAGCCGGCAGGTGCTTGCGCAAACGCTGAATATCTTCGGGTTCCGCCGCCACGATGGACAGGGCGCGCTGGAGGTCTGTCTGCGGGTGCTCGAGGTTTACTGTGGCTCCCGCGATCACAGCTTGTCGGCCCGGCATCTGCCGTTTTTCCAGCAGCCGCTGTCGGCTACGGAAACCCAGGTCCTGCTCGAGTACTCGAGTCGCTTGTGGGTTTACATTGAGACGAATCCCGCATGGGCCGGCCAGACTGGCTTTGAAACGCTGCTGTTGATCAAGCGCGCCAGTCTGTCGGGCTGTCGAGTGCCGGCGCGCTATACCCACGTGATCATCGACGAGAGTCAGGATGTGCCGGCGTCGCTGTTGCAGATGATCGAACGGGGTCGCCAGGTATTGATTACGCTTGGCGATGAGTATCAGCAGGCGAGCGGCTTGCCGGTCAAGCGCAAGCGCGAGGTTCGCCAGAGCGACATCTGCTATTCCGTGCGCTCGGGGCGCAATGTCGAGCGGCTGGTCAATCCGCTGATCTCGCGGCATTCGCAAAAAAGCAAAGTGCCCTTCGAGGGCGCCCGTCACGCGGACGTCGATATCGAGCACTATCCGCAAGGTTTCGTGCCGCCCGAGGGCTGCGTGGTGCTGACGGCGTCGCCGTGGGACACGATGATGTGGGCCATGCACTTGCACGATGCCAACTGCGCGTTCAGTTTTCCAGACAAGGAAACACAGGCCGGTCTCAAGCATTTCATGCTCACCGCCATCGAGCTGTTCAGACCGCAATTCTATGATGCCGAGGCCAGTGAAAAGGGCCGCCACGGCTATTTCAGCGATCTGCTCGATTGGCAGCAGGTGCGTGAAGCCAATCAGTTCGATGAGGCCTTTCTGGCGGTCGAAGCCGAACTGGAAAAAGGCTTCAAGGTCGCCGACCTGACCCGCTTGCACGGCAGAATCGGCGAGCCGGGCAAGGCCTGCATGTTGATGATGGCCGAGCAGGCGGGCGGCATGGAGTTCAACCGCGTGCTGCTGACGAGCGCTTTGCTCAGCAATGAAAAGTTCAAGGATGCCTACGCGTTCGACCGGCGCATTTGCGCTGTGTACATCGCGATTTCCCGCGCCCGCCAGCAGCTTTATCTGCCTTACGATGTGGTCGAGTGGATCGAATTTCACGATTACCAGAAGTTTCGCGAGTCGCACGGCTATTAAGCGAAAAACCTGTGGGAGCGAGCCTGCTCGCGAAAGCGTCCTGATGTTCAACAACCATGTCGCCTGACACGGCGTTTTCGCGAGCAGGCTCGCTCCCACAAGGGGTTATGGGGATTTGTCGGAAGTGCCGGTGTAGAGCCGGATGACCTCATCGATTTCCCCCGACATTTTCATCCGCAGCAAGGTGCGCAAAATCCGCTGCACCGGCACCTTCGGGTCGTTCCTCACATAGCAGCCGATATGTTGTTCCTGCAGCACCGCGACTCCCTGCAGTTGCTGCTCCGGTTGCAGGCGCTGGTTGATCCAGTCCAGCGTCCATTGATTACTCACCGCATAGCGATAGCGGCCGGCCAGCAATTTCTCCAGCACCTGTTCCTGATTGCGCGCGTCTTCGCGTAGCAGCTGGTCGGCGTCGAACAGGGGTTGCAGGGTGGGGTAGTTGTAACCAAGAACGGTGCCGATGGCCTGGCGCGGGAGTCGGCCGGGGCTGACCTGTGCCCCATGTTCCTTGCGGCTGACCAGCAGGTCGCGCTGGAACCATAGCGGCACGCTCCAGATGTAATCACCCGATTGATTCGGCAACCACGACTGCGCGGCGTAGCAACGGACGTCGATCTCACCGTGTTCCATGGCGCTCTGAACCCGAGCGCGCGGCAGCACGACGAATTGCGCCGGCACGCCGACCTGAGTGGCCAGGCTGAGCAGGATGTCGTGAAGGATGCCCTGGGTCGGTCTGCCCCGTTCAAATTGACCATCGGCATCGCCCAGCTGTCGGGCACGGCGAAGCGCAACAGCGGTTGCGCTGCCGTCGCAGTGAGGCTGATTCCCAGCAATGCCCCCAGGGCCCACCGCATAAATGCTCCGGTCATTCCCGTCCCGAGCCGATAAAAGCCTCTGCTGATGCAGCTTAGCCACATTAGACGAGGACACCGGATGCAATTTTGCCCTTGCTCCGCTAGCATTAGCCGCTTCAGCTTCCTTCGTTGCGACGGTTTTCGATGAGTTATCAGGTTCTTGCACGTAAATGGCGTCCGCGCTCGTTCCGCGAAATGGTCGGCCAGACCCATGTGCTCAAGGCTCTGATCAATGCCTTGGACAGCCAGCGGCTGCACCATGCGTACCTGTTCACCGGGACGCGCGGGGTGGGTAAAACCACGATTGCGCGGATCATTGCCAAATGCCTGAACTGTGAGACAGGTATCACCTCCAGCCCCTGCGGCGAATGTTCGGTATGTCGCGAGATCGATGAAGGGCGTTTTGTCGACCTGATCGAAATCGACGCCGCGAGCCGCACCAAGGTCGAAGACACTCGCGAGCTGCTCGACAACGTGCAGTACGCGCCGAGCCGTGGGCGCTTCAAGGTCTACCTGATCGACGAAGTGCACATGCTTTCCAGCCATTCGTTCAATGCGCTGCTGAAAACCCTTGAAGAACCGCCGCCGTACGTCAAATTCATCCTGGCGACGACGGATCCGCAGAAACTTCCGGCAACGATTTTGTCGCGCTGCCTGCAATTCTCTCTGAAGAACATGACGCCGGAGCGCGTGGTCGAGCATTTGACCCACGTTCTGACGGCCGAAAACGTACCGTTCGAAGACGACGCGCTGTGGCTGCTCGGTCGCGCCGCTGATGGCTCGATGCGCGACGCCATGAGCCTGACCGACCAGGCCATCGCCTTTGGTGAAGGCAAGGTTCTGGCCACCGATGTGCGGGCGATGCTCGGTACGCTGGATCACGGCCAGGTCTATGACGTACTGCACTCGCTGATCGAAGGCGATGCCAAGGCGCTGCTCGAGGCGGTGCGTCATCTGGCCGAGCAGGGGCCGGACTGGAACGGCGTGCTCTCGGAAATTCTCAACGTTCTGCACCGCGTCGCCATCGCCCAGGCCTTGCCCGAAGGCGTCGACAACGGGCATGGCGACCGCGATCGCGTGTTGGCCCTGGCCCAGGCTTTGCCGGCCGAAGACGTGCAGTTCTATTACCAGATGGGACTGATCGGTCGCCGCGATTTACCGCTGGCACCGGACCCGCGCCGCGGCTTCGAGATGGTCTTGCTGCGAATGCTGGCGTTCCGACCGGCGGATACGGCCGATGCGCCGAGGCAACCGCTAAAGCCAGTGGGGATCAGCCAGGCCACAGTTGATTCCGCAAACTCCGTGGCTGCCGCGCCCAAGCCTGCGCCGGTGGTCGCTGCGGCTGAGCCTGCATCTGTAGCGCCGATTCCCGAGGCTGCAGCGGTGGCGCCGGTGGTTGAACCGCAACCGCAACCAGAGCCCGAGCCAGTTGCCGTCGAAGCCGTGGTCGATCTGCCGTGGAACGATCCAGTCGAAGCCGAGCCCGAGTCCGAGCCTGAACCGGCACAGCAGCCTGCCGTCGAGCCGGTACTGGAAACTGCCGGCGAGCAGCCCGAGTTGCCGCCGATGCCGCTGCCGACTCCGGACAGCGTCGTCCCGGATGCGCCAGAGTGGGCCGCTGCGCCGATTCCCGAGCCGTCCGTCGCCGACGTCGATGCCGCAACACCGGGCATGGACATGGACGACGAACCGCCGCTGGACGAGGACTACATCGAGCCGGACATGGATTCGGCCTACAGCTACCTCGACGAACTGGCCAGCGAACACGCCGCCGATCCCGAGCCGGAACCCGAGCCGGAACCAGCCGCTGCGCCGGCGACCGGTCTGGCCTTGCAATGGCTGGAGCTGTTTCCGAAACTGCCGATTTCCGGCATGACCGGCAGCATCGCCGCCAACTGCACGTTGATCGCTGTCGATGGCGACCATTGGTTGATGCACCTCGATCCTGCGCACAGCGCGCTGTTCAACGCCACGCAGCAGCGTCGTCTCAACGATGCGTTGAACCAGTTCCACGGGCGCACACTCACGCTGACCATCGAGCTGATCAAGCCCGAGCAGGAAACCCCGGCGCAGGCCGCGTCCCGCCGGCGTGCCAACCGTCAGCGCGAAGCGGAGGAATCGATCCACGGTGATCCGTTCATCCAGCAGATGGTTCAGCAGTTCGGCGCGGTGGTGCGAAGCGATACTATTGAACCTGTCGACGCCTTGGTCACTCAAGGCTAATAACTGAAGGTGCCCGGCCTCGATGGCCGGGCGCTGTTTTGATCCAAGTACGTTTGAGGTGATTCCCATGATGAAAGGTGGCATGGCCGGCCTGATGAAGCAGGCGCAGCAGATGCAGGAAAAAATGGCCAAGATGCAGGAAGAACTGGCCAACGCCGAAGTCACCGGTAAGGCCGGCGGCGATATGGTCACCGTGGTGATGACCGGTCGTCACGACGTGAAAAGCGTCAGCATCGACCCAAGCCTGGTTGAAGGCCTGAGCGAAGACGATAAAGAAATGCTGGAAGCCGTGGTCGCCGCCGCCGTCAACGACGCCGTGCGCAAGATCGAAGCCAACAGCCAGGAAAAAATGGGCAGCATGACTGCCGGCATGAACCTGCCAGCGGGTATGAAACTGCCATTCTGATTCGCCAATCGGCGGCAGATGAGCTACACAAAATGCCAGGCATCTCGCCTGGCATTTTTGTTTCCGCCCGATAGCCACAGCACCCTGTAGGAGCTGTCGAGTGCAACGAGGCTGCGATCTGTTGATCCTGCTCTTAAACAAAGATCAAAAGATCGCAGCGTGCCGCAGCTCCTACACGGGAACACAGTTCACACCCAATCCCTGTAGGAGCTGTCGAGTGAAACGAGGCTGCGATCTTTTGATCCTGCTCTTAAGCAAAGATCAAAAGATCGCAGCGTGCCGCAGCTCCTACATGAAGGACGTGCGGTGTGAAACATCGAACCCGGCACCGTTGCCGACGGTCTGCTCCCTATACCGCCGAATTCCCCATTCACAGGAGACGCTGACATGTCCGACCCTCTTACCCTCAACCAACGCTTCGTTCTTGCTTCACGCCCGACCGGCGCGCCGACTCCGGAGAACTTCCGCCTCGAGCGCGAGGCGCTGCCGGATCTGCAGGACGGCCAGGTGCTGCTGAAAACGCTTTATCTGTCGCTCGACCCCTATATGCGCGGGCGCATGAGCGACGCACCGTCCTACGCCGCCCCGGTGCAGATCGGCGAAGTCATGACCGGTGGCGCGGTCAGCCGTGTCGAGGATTCGCGTCACCCGAAATTTCACAAAGGCGATCTGGTGGTCGGCGCCACCGGTTGGCAGAGCCACAGCATCAGCGACGGCCGCAACATCATGCCGATCCCCGCCGGACTGCCGAGCCCGTCGATGGCCCTCGGGGTGCTGGGCATGCCAGGCATGACCGCATACATGGGCCTGATGGACATCGGTCAGCCGAAAGAAGGCGAGACGCTGGTTGTCGCGGCGGCGTCCGGTGCCGTCGGCTCGGTGGTCGGACAAGTGGCGAAGATCAAAGGCCTGCGCGCGGTCGGCGTGGCCGGTGGTGCCGAGAAGTGCAAATACGTGGTCGAGGAATTGGGTTTCGATGCTTGCGTCGACCACAAGGCCGATGACTTCGCCGAGCAACTGGCCAAGGCCTGCCCCGACGGCATCGACATTTATTATGAGAACGTCGGCGGCCATGTCTTCGACGCGGTCGTGCCGTTGCTCAATCCCAAGGCGCGCATCCCGTTGTGCGGCCTGATCGCCGGTTACAATGCCTCTGAAGCGCCAACCGGCCCCGATCGCCTGCCCATGCTGCAGCGCACCTTGCTGACCAAGCGCGCGCGGATTCAGGGCTTTATCGTGTTCGATGACTACGGTGATCGTCAGCCGGAATTCATCAGCGCCATGGTGCCGTGGGTGCGCGACGGCAAGGTGAAATTCCGTGAGGACGTGGTCGAAGGCCTGGAACAGGCGCCCGAGGCGTTTATCGGCCTGCTGGAAGGGCGCAACTTCGGCAAACTGGTGGTGCGGGTCGCCCAAGACTGAGTATTTGACGCTGGCCAGAGGCGCGGGTATAAACCGCGTCTCGTTGATTTGTCGGACTGTGTACCCATGAGCTTCAGCCCTTTGATTCGCCAACTGATCGACGCTCTGCGCATCCTGCCAGGCGTTGGCCAGAAAACCGCCCAGCGCATGGCGTTGCAGATGCTCGAGCGTGATCGCAGCGGTGGTTTGCGTCTGGCACAAGCGCTGGGCCAAGCCATGGAAGGCGTCGGCCATTGCCGCCAGTGCCGCACGCTGACCGAAGATGACCTGTGCCCGCAATGCGCCGACACCCGCCGCGACGACACGCTGCTGTGCGTGGTGGAAGGGCCGATGGACGTTTATGCCGTCGAGCAGACCGGTTTTCGCGGTCGTTACTTTGTGCTCAAGGGCCATTTGTCGCCGCTGGACGGATTGGGGCCGGAAGCGATCGGCATACCGGAATTGATGGCGCGGATCGAAGAGGCGGGCACGTTTAGCGAAGTCATCCTCGCGACCAATCCGACCGTCGAAGGCGAGGCTACGGCGCATTACATCGCGCAGTTGCTGCAGCACAAAGGCCTGATCGCCTCGCGCATCGCCCACGGCGTGCCGCTGGGTGGCGAGCTGGAACTGGTCGATGGCGGCACGCTGGCGCATTCGTTTGCCGGGCGTAAACCGATTTCTCTCTGATAAAAATCAAAAGATCGCAGCCTTCGGCAGCTCCTACAGGGAATTCCAACGTAGGAGCTGCCGAAGGCTGCGATCTTTTGATGCTCGATGTTTTTTAAACCAGGCTGATGGCGGCACGCTGGCGCATTCGTTTGCTGGGCGTAAACCGATCTCCCTCTGATAGAAAAATCAAAAGATCGCAGCCTTCGGCAGCTCCTACAGGGAATTCCAACGTAGGAGCTGCCGAAGGCTGCGATCTTTTGATCCTCTGTATCTTGTAAACCAAGCAAGCGCTCGGTTAACGTCGGCGAACCCTTCCGTGGAGCTCGCCCATGCCTGCCTTTCAGGAATACTTCGACCCCAGCCATCAACTGGTTCGCGATAGCGTCGGACGCTTTGTCGAACGCGAAATCCTGCCGGACATCGATCAGTGGGAAGAAGCCGAAAGTTTTCCTCGTGAGCTCTATCTGAAGGCTGGTGCTGCGGGCATCCTCGGCATCGGCTATCCCGAAGCGCTGGGTGGCAGTCATGAAGGCGATCTGTTCGCCAAGGTCGCCGCCAGCGAGGAGTTGATGCGCTGCGGCTCCGGCGGCCTGGTCGCGGGGCTCGGCTCGCTGGACATCGGATTGCCGCCGATCGTCAAATGGGCGCGGCCCGAGGTGCGTGATCGTGTTGTCCCTCAGGTGCTGAGCGGCGAAAAGATCAGCGCGTTGGCCGTGACCGAGCCGGGCGGCGGTTCAGATGTCGCCAACCTGCAAACCCGCGCCGTGCACGACGGTGATTTTTACCGGGTCAGCGGCAGCAAAACCTTCATCACCAGCGGCGTGCGCGCGGATTACTACACCGTGGCGGTGCGGACCGGTGCGCCGGGTTTCGGCGGTATCAGTCTGCTGTTGATCGAAAAGGGCACGCCGGGCTTCACCGTCGGCCGTCAGCTGAAGAAAATGGGTTGGTGGGCGTCGGACACTGCTGAATTGTTTTTCGATGACTGCCGCGTGCCGGCAGGCAATCTGATCGGCGCCGAGAACATGGGCTTTGCCTGCATCATGGGCAACTTTCAGAGCGAACGCCTGGCGCTGGCATTGATGGCCAATATGACTTCACAGCTGGCGCTGGATGAGAGCCTGAAATGGGCGCGCGAGCGTCAAGCGTTCGGCAAGCCGATCGGCAAGTTTCAGGTAATCAAACATCGTCTCGCCGAGATGGCCACGGCGCTTGAAGTGTCGCGCGAGTTCACCTATCGGCAGGCGGCGAAAATGGCCGCGGGGCAGAGCGTGATCAAGGAGATTTCCATGGCGAAGAACTTTGCCACAGACACATCCGACCGCATCACCACAGAGGCCGTGCAGATTCTCGGTGGGCTGGGTTATATGCGCGAAAGTCTGGTGGAACGGCTGTACCGGGACAACCGCATTCTGTCGATTGGCGGCGGGACGCGGGAAGTGATGAACGAAATCATCAGCAAGCAGATGGGGCTTTAAAGGCAAAAGATCGTCCGATCGGGGCCCGAGCCTTCGGCAGCTCCTACAGGGAAACGCACATTCCAATGTAGGAGCTGCCGAAGGCTCGGGCCGCGATCGGACGATCTTTTGATCTTGATTATTTATCGGTCAAAGCAAACTGCGTCAGGCAGAAGGTCGGAATGCCCATGTCCTCAAGACGCTGCGAACCTTGCAACTCCGGCAAATCAATAATTGCCGCCGCCTCATGCACCCGCGCGCCCATCCGGCGAATCAGGTTGGCCGCCGCGATCAGCGTGCCGCCGGTCGCGATCAAATCGTCGAACATCACCACCGAATCGCCCTCGCACAGGCTGTCGGCGTGCACTTCGAGAAAAGCTTCGCCGTATTCGGTCGCGTAGCCTTCGGCGAGCACGTCCGCCGGCAGTTTGCCTTGCTTGCGGAACAGCACCAGCGGCTTGTTCAACTGATAGGCCAGCACCGAGCCGATCAGGAAACCACGGGCGTCCATCGCGCCGATGTGGGTGAAGTCGGCCTCGACGTAGCGATGAGCGAAGCTGTCCATCACCAGGCGCAGGGCGGTTGGCGACTGGAACAGCGGGGTGATGTCGCGAAAAATCACGCCCGGTTTCGGAAAATCGATCACGGGGCGGATCAGGGATTTGATGTCGAAGGAGTCGAAGACCATCGGGGTGTCCTGGCAGGGCTGCAAACGGCGCAGTATACCCGCGGCTGAAACGATTCGCTCAACCGCGGGTCGCGATCAGCCTTCGATCGAGCCGCCGGCCAGCGCGCAGAGCTGGATCGGGTCGAGGATGTGAATCTCTTTGCCCTCGGCGGCAATCAGCTGGTTTTGCTGGAAGCGCGTGAACACCCGCGACACGGTTTCCACGGCGAGCCCCAGATAATTGCCGATTTCATTGCGCGACATGCTCAGGCGGAACTGATTGGCCGAGAAGCCGCGAGCGCGGAAGCGTGCGGACAGGTTGACCAGAAACGTGGCAATGCGCTCATCAGCGGTTTTCTTCGACAACAACAGCATCATTTGCTGATCGTCGCGAATCTCGCGGCTCATCACCCGCATCAACTGGCGGCGCAGCTGCGGCAATTGCAGGGCAAGCTCATCAAGGCGTTCGAAGGGGATTTCGCAAACCGAAGTGGTTTCCAGCGCCTGTGCCGATACCGGATGTTTTTCTGTGTCCATGCCAGACAGCCCGACCAGTTCGCTCGGCAGATGGAAGCCGGTCAGCTGTTCTTCGCCGCCGTCGCTCAGGCTGAAGGTTTTCAGGGCGCCGGAGCGTACTGCATAAACGGAATCGAACGTGTCGCCCTGGCGGAACAGGAACTCGCCTTTTTTCAACGGGCGCCCGCGTTTGACGATTTCGTCCAGCGCATCCATGTCTTCCAGATTCAGAGAAAGTGGCAGGCAGAGAGGGGCCAGGCTGCAATCCTTGCAATGGGCCTGGTTGTGAGCGCGCTGTTTGACTGGCTCGGACATTTCTTCAATCCTTGTGGGAAAACACACATAAGCCGTAAGGGTAACCCACCGAAGGACTCTCAGGCCAGCGCGTGCTATGCCGTCGCACCGAGATCAAGCCGCAGCAGATACGGCCGATAACCTGCTATCAGAACGCATGAAAGGAAGGATCCGATGACTGCCATTGGCACGCTGAACCCCGGGAACCATGGTGTTGCGACGTCACCGGAGGTTGCCACAGACGAATCTGCCGCAGACCGCCACGCCGATTCTGCAACGCAAACAACCCCGACCTTGGTCGAGGGCGTCAAAGTGTCGCTGTCCGGTGCGGCGATCGAAAAATCCGCAGCTGTCGGTGGCGAAAACAGCGACATCGACAACAGTGGTCTGCCAGAGAACATCCAGCAGTTGCTGAAAATGATCCGCAAAATCCAGAAAGAGATTGTCGAGAAGAAAGCCCGCATGGCAGCCGTCATGACCGACAAGACCCTCTCAAACGAAGAAAAAATCAACAAACTCGCGGCATTGCGTGGCGCCATCGCGGCGCTCAACAGCGGCTTGATCACTGCCAATCTGGCGTTGTCGAAAGTCATGAACCAATCCGCGCTGACGCCGGACCAGAACCTCAAGGTCGGTTCATTGCTGACCAAGCCCTAAATCACCCGGGAAAAACGCTGGCGATTCTGCTGGGCAAGGTAGGCATCGAAAATCATGCACACCGAGCGCACCAGCAAACGGCCCGCCGGCAACACTTCGATGCGCTCGCGCTCGACTTTGATCAGGCCATCGTCGGCCATGGCTTGCAGTTGCGGCCACAGCGCGCCGAAATAGCCCTGAAAATCGATATTGAACTGCTGCTCGATGGCGGCGAACTCCAGGCTGAAGTTACAGATCAGTTGCTGAATCACCGCGCGACGCAAACGGTCGTCGGCATTGCACACCAGGCCCCGACTGGTCGCCAGTTGCGCACTGGCGAGGCTGTTCTGCCAGGCATTGAGGTCACTGCTGTTCTGGCAATACAAGTCGCCAATCTGGCTGATCGCCGACACGCCCAAACCAATCAGGTCGCAATGACCGTGGGTGGTGTAGCCCTGAAAGTTGCGTTGCAGGGTGTGTTCTTCCTGCGCAATGGCCAACTCGTCATCGGGCAGGGCGAAATGATCCATGCCGATGTAGCGGTAACCGGCAGCGGTCAGTTGTTCGATGGTGCGTTGCAGCATCTCCAGTTTGTGCGCCGGGCTCGGCAATTCGCTGCTGTTGATCCGCCGCTGCGGCATGAAGCGTTCCGGCAGGTGTGCGTAATTGAACACCGACAGACGATCCGGTTGCAGGCTGATCACTTCCTCGACAGTGCGCGCGAAGTTATCCGGCGTCTGCTTGGGCAAGCCGTAGATCAAATCGATATTGATCGAACGAAATTGCAGAGTGCGGGCAGCGTCGATCACGGCGCGGGTTTCTTCCAGGCTTTGCAGGCGATTGACTGCGCGCTGCACCGCCGGGTCGAGATCTTGCAGGCCAATACTGACGCGGTTGAACCCCAGTTCTCGCAGCAGGCCCATGGTCGACCAGTCGGCTTCGCGCGGATCGATTTCGATGCCGTAATCGCCGGAATCGTCATCCAGCAAATTGAAATGCTTGCGCAAGTGCGCCATCAGCTGGCGCAACTCGTCGTGGCTGAGAAAGGTCGGCGTGCCGCCGCCGAAATGCAATTGCTCCACGGTTTGCGCCGGGTCGAGATGGCAGGCGATCAACTGGATTTCCTGCTCGAGCCGTTGCAGATAGGGTTGCGCGCGGCCGCGATCCTTGGTGATGACTTTGTTGCACGCGCAGTAGTAACAGATGTTTGCGCAGAACGGCACGTGCACGTACAGCGACAACGGCCGCTGCGCCTTGCGGCTGTCGCGCAGGGCGTGAAACAGGTCGAAGGTGCCGACCTGCCCGTGAAATTGCACGGCGGTCGGGTACGAGGTGTAACGCGGGCCCGCCAGATCGTAACGGCGGATCAGATCAGAGTCCCAACGAATGGCGTCGAGCATGCGGGCATTCCCCCGGATAGGCTGGCAGTGTGGCGAGTCTATCGAGGTGCGGCGATGGGGCTGTTGATTTGCGTCAACGGCACAGGATCAAAAGATCGTCCGAACGCGGCCCGAGCCTGCGGCAGCTCCTACAGCGGATTGCATTGCAAATGTAGGAGCTGCCGCAATCTGCGATCTTTTGATTCTAATGGCCCATAAGCCAATGTTGGTGAGGGCCCGGAAGGGTCCAGATTCCAAACAGAATCACCAGCACGCCGCCCGCCACGCGCACGCTGCGTTTGCGCAATATCGCGGTAACCCGTTCAGCCGCCAGGCCGGTGGCGAGCAGGACCGGCCAGGTGCCGAGGCCGAACGCAAGCATCAGCAGCGCACTGTCCAGCGCATTGCCCTGACTCGCTGACCACAGCAATGTGCTGTAAACCAGTCCGCACGGCAGCCAGCCCCACAGCGCGCCGAGCAGCAGTGCGCGCGGCAGGCTCGAAACGGGCAGCAAGCGATTAGCCACCGGTTGAATAAAGCGCCACAGTCCCCGTCCAAGCGACTCGATCCGCGTCAATCCGCTCCACCAGCCGGCGAGATACAAGCCCATGGTGATCAACAGCAGCCCGGCGAGCACGCGCATGAACATGGCCGCCGGGCTGTTGGCGACCGCCCAGCCGGCCAGGCCGATTAGCAATCCCGCCGTGGCATAACTGAGAATTCGGCCCAGGTTGTACGCCAGCAACAAGCGCAAGCGGCGGCTGCGCTGTTCCTTGGGAATCGCCAGGGTCAGCGCGCCCATCAAGCCGCCGCACATGCCCAGGCAATGACCGCCGCCGAGCAGGCCAAGAATCAGTGCCGAGACCAGCTGGGGCGCCAGTTCAAGCATGGGGCGGGGCCTTGTCGTCCGGTTTGCCGGCGTTGGCTTCGTCCACAGCAGCGGTGTGGTTCGGGTCCTGATCATCGAACAGGATGCTGTGGGCCGGGCCGTCGAGGTCATCGTACTGACCGCTGTCCACCGCCCAGAAGAAGATGTACACGGCGATGGCCACAATCAGCAAAGCAGCGGGGATCATCACGTAGAGAGCTGGCATCTGTACTCCAGGCCCGCGCGGCTCAGGCCGGTAGCGGGCGCGTTTCTGCCGAAGGGCGAGTGGCCGGCGCGCTCGGCAGGCGAGTCAGGCGCAGGGCATTGAGCACCACGGTCAGCGAACTGATCGACATGCCGACCGCCGCCCATATCGGGGTGATCCAGCCGAGGGCGGCGAACGGCAACATGAGGCCATTGTACAGCGCCGCCCACAGCAGGTTCTCGATGATCACCCGGCGAGTGCGTCGTGCCAGCGTGAAGGCTTGCACCAAGGCGTCGAGACGGTTGGACAACAACACCGCATCGGCACTGGTTTTCGCCAGATCGGTGGCCGAGCCCATCGCCACGCTGATGTCCGCCGCCGCCAACACCGGTACGTCATTGACGCCGTCGCCGAGCATCAAAACCTTGCGGCCTTCACGGTGCAATTGCTGCAAAACCTGGAGTTTATCGTCGGGACGCAGACCGCCACGGGCCTCGTCGATACCGAGTTCGGCGGCGACACTGGCGACCATCGGCGAACTGTCGCCGGACAACAGCAAAGTGCGCCAGCCCCGTGCTTTACAAGCTGCGAGCAAGGCCGGCGCATCATCACGCAGGCGATCGTCGAGGCTGAACCACGCCAGTGGGCCTTGAGCATCGCCGAGCAGCAGCCATTGCCCGGCTTCGTCGGGCATCGACGGCACGGCGGCACCGCTCAATGCGCAGGCGAATGCAGCCTGACCGATGCGCAAACGCTGCTCGCCGACCAACCCCTCGAGACCGAGCCCCGGAGTGCTGAGTACATCCTCGGCAGCCTTTGGCGCGCGGCCGAAAGCGCGAGCAATCGGGTGTTCCGAACGGTTTTCCAGCGCGGCGGCAAGGCTCAGGCATTGTTCGCTGTCGAGCGCGCCGAGCGGGTGGATCGAGCGCAGCACCAATCGGCCTTCGGTGAGCGTGCCGGTCTTGTCGAAGATTACCGTGTCGATCTGGTTCAAACCTTCCAGCACATGCCCGCGTGTCAACAGCAGCCCGAGTTTATGCAGGGTGCCGGTGGCGGCGGTGAGCGCGGTCGGAGTCGCCAGTGACAAGGCGCACGGGCAGGTCGCCACCAGCATGGCCAGCACGATCCAGAACGCCCGGGCAGAATCGAGTTGCCACCAGAGCAGGCCGATCGCCGCCGCTGCAATCAGCGAGAGCAGCAAAAACCATTGCGCGGCGCGGTCGGCGATTTCCGCCAGACGCGGTTTCTCCGCCTGAGCGCGATCAAGCAGGCGCACGATGGCAGACAGGCGCGTGTCTTGTCCGAGCGCCTGCACTTCAACGGTCAATGCGCCTTCGACGTTGAGCGTGCCGGCGGTGACCGTATCGCCCAGCGTGCGCGGTTGCGGCAGGTATTCGCCGGTCAGCAATGATTCGTCGATGCTCGACTGACCATCGATGATCTTGCCGTCGGCCGGCAGAATCGAGCCGGGCGGCACCAGAATCCGCTCGCCGAGGCGCAACTCGCTGAGCAGGATGCGCTCGCTCTGACCGCTGTCATCGAGGCGCAGGCACGAGGCCGGCAATAGATTGACCAGTTGCGCGGTGGCGGCAGCGGTGCGCTCGCGGGCGCGACGTTCCAGATAACGCCCGGCGAGCAGAAACAGCGCGAACATGCCCACCGCGTCGAAATACAGCTCACCCACGCCGGTGATCGAAGTCCAGATCCCGGCAAGGTAAGCGCTGCCGATGGCCAGGGAAACCGAGACATCCATGGTCAGGTGGCGAGTACGCAAATCACGTATTGCGCCCTTGAAGAAAGGCGCGCAGCTGTAGAAAACGATTGGCGTGGTCAGAAACAACGCGACCCAGCGCAGGATCGTATGCAGCTCCGGACTGAGATCGATGTTGAACTCCGGCCACGTTGCCATCGTCGCCATCATCGCCTGGAACCACAGCAGACCGGCGACACCGAGCTGACGCAGGGCCAGGCGGTTTTCGCTGGCCAGTTGTTCGCTGGCACGATCGGCTTGATACGGATGGGCGGCGTAACCGATATGGCGCAATTCGGCGAGTATCTGGCTCAGCGGCAGTTGCGCATCCGCCCAGCTCACATGCAAGCGATGGTTGGACAGGTTCAACCGAGCCTCGGCGATGGCGGGCAGGGCGCGCAGATGCTTCTCGATCAACCAGCCGCAGGCGGCGCAACTGATGCCTTCCATCAGCAGGGTGGTTTCGGCCAGTTCGCCGTCGTGGCGAACAAAGGGTTGCTGCACGTCGGCACGGTCATACAGCGCCAGTTCGTCGGTCAACTGCACTGGCAGCGCTTCGGGATTGGCCGAGGCTACGCTGCGATGCTGATAGTAGCTTTGCAGACCTCCGGCGACGATTGCTTCGGCCACGGCCTGGCAACCCGGGCAACAGAACTCGCGGGATTCGCCGAGGACGACGGCGGCGAAGCGGCTGCCGGAGGGGACGGGCAGGGCGCAGTGGTAGCAGGGAAGTGGGGTGGTCATGGCATTGTTGAGGGTGTGAGCCCTTGCATTGGGTGTGTCCGCTTGCCCTCACCCCAGCCCTCTCCCGGAGGGAGAGGGAGCCGATCGATGTGAGCCGGAAAAGCGGCTTCAGTCCCCGACATTGTCACTGTCATAAGCCCCGCTTCCAAGCAACCGAGATCAGTCCCCTCTCCCTCCGGGAGAGGGCTAGGGTGAGGGGCTCTTGATTTTGATTCACTTCTTCAAGTCTTCCGCGCCCTGCAGCGGTTCATCGCCGAGCAGCAGATCCTTGTCGTGGCTGACCAGTTCTTCTTCAAACATGCGCCAGATATGCTCATCTTGCGTGCCGAGCAGTTCCACGAAACGACGCCCTTCAACCTTGTCGTTCAGTTGCCCGATGTAGCGCCCGGTCTCGCTCTCGCTGCGGGTCAGAACGATCTTGCGATCCTTTTCCGGCTGGGTCGGCGAGATCAGGTTCAGTTCCAGCGTCTGCGGCTGGCTGGCTCCGCTCAAACGCAGATCCACTTCGCCGGTGACGTCATCCAGATGCACCGCCGCGCGCAGTTTCAGGTTCTGCGCGAGCAACTCGCGATCCAGCGAACGGTTGATGCCTTTGCCCGCCTCGTAGTAGTTGTCGTTGACCAGGTTGTCCGGGTTGTTCACCGCGATAGTCACCATGGACAAGGTCAGCGCCACCGAACAGGCCAGAATCGCGATGATGATCCATGGCCAAAGATGCTTGTACCAGGGACTTGCGGCGTTTGCTGCGGGCATGTTCAGTTCTCTCAACGGATTTGTGGGCCGATGAATCGGCTCTTGGCTTCAACGTGGACGCTGTCGTCATCGGCGTCCCTGAGGATAAATTTCACCTCGTTGGTGCTTGATGGCATTTGTTCCGGCGCACTTGATAACTCGACCGGCATGCTGAAAATTTCCCCGGCCGCGACCTTGATCTCGCGCTTGCCTTGCAGGCGCAGGTCCGGCAGACCTTCGGCTTGCAGCACGTACGTGTGGTCGCGCTGATCCTTGTTCATGATCTTCAGGCTGTAGACGTTTTCGATCCGGCCTTCGGCGTTTTCGCGGTACAGCACACGGTCCTTGCTGACATCGAAACCGACCAGCGAACGCATGAAGAATGCTGTCACCAACAGGCTGATCATCGCCAGCAATACCACCGCATAGCCGATCAGGCGTGGCCGCAGTTTATGGGTTTTCTGCCCCGAGAGGTTGTGTTCGGTGGTGTAGCTGATCAGCCCGCGCGGGTAATCCATTTTGTCCATGATGCTGTCGCAGGCGTCGATGCACGCGGCGCAACCGATACATTCGATCTGCAGGCCGTCGCGAATGTCGATGCCGGTCGGGCACACTTGCACACACATCGTGCAATCAATGCAGTCCCCCAGGCCGAGGGCCTTGTAATCGATGCCTTTCTTGCGCGGGCCGCGGCTTTCACCACGGCGCGGGTCGTAGGAAACGATCAGCGTGTCCTTGTCGAACATCACACTCTGGAAGCGCGCGTACGGGCACATGTAAATGCACACTTGCTCACGCAACCAACCGGCATTGCCGTACGTGGCGAGGGTGAAGAAACCGACCCAGAAATACGACCAGCCATCGGCTTGCCCGGTGAAGAATTCGAA
The DNA here is from genome assembly GCF_900636825.1 of Pseudomonas fluorescens. Taxonomy (NCBI): domain Bacteria; kingdom Pseudomonadati; phylum Pseudomonadota; class Gammaproteobacteria; order Pseudomonadales; family Pseudomonadaceae; genus Pseudomonas; species Pseudomonas fluorescens. The sequence goes on from NZ_LR134318.1 coordinate 1,988,963, forward strand.
GACCAGTTCGCGGATCGGCGAGAAGTAGCCGACGAAGGTCATGCCAGTGACAAAACCGATCAGCAGCCACAGCGAATGTTTGGCCGCTTTGCGCAGGAACTTGTTGGCGCTCATTGGCGCCTTGTCGAGTTTGATGCGCTGGTTACGGTCGCCTTCGGTGACCTTTTCGCACCACATGAAAATCCACGTCCAGACGCTTTGTGGGCAGGTATAGCCGCACCACACGCGACCGGCGTAAACGGTGATGAAAAATAGCCCGAACGCGGCAATGATCAACAGGCCCGAGAGCAGAATGAAATCCTGGGGCCAGAACGTCGCACCAAAGATGAAGAACTTGCGCTCCGGCAGGTTCCACCAAACCGCTTGGTGCCCACCCCAGTTCAGCCACACCGTGCCGAAGTACAACAGGAACAATGCAGCCCCGCCGAGCATCCGCAGATTGCGGAACACTCCGGTGAAAGCGCGGGTGTAGATTTTTTCACGTGAGGCGTAAAGATCGACGCTGTTGTTCGGGTTTTTGTTTGGCGGAGTTACGTCGTGTACCGGAATCTGATTGCTCATCGTTGCATCCCACGGCAGTGGAAAAATGCCTCGGTCGATACGTGCCCACCAAGGTCAAAAAAGGCTGTTGCAATGGCGCAATGATACGCCTGCAGGTCTGAATCATGGGTGCGACCTTTGGTCGCGTTGGGGGAAATCAATTGATGGTGTAATGACCTGGATCAATTGACTTGTGAAGTATGGACGCTATTGGGTGAAACCGACGGCCAATCGCTGCGTTGAGTGAATGGCCGTTGCTCATGCCTTTCGTGCCGGTTCAGGGCAAGCGGCCGCCCCCAAGGGAGTCGAGCCCGCTGGTATTGGTCGCGCGTCGGTCAGGGTTGGCAGAACGAGTGGGCCGCGAACGACCTTCTTCAGCATTCGTTGGTGCGAGCGGTTCGAGCTCTGGCGTGATGGATGCCGGCGCTGCGGATTCCGTGTCTGGCGGTGTATCGCTATTTTGCATGCTCGTCATTATTTCGTCCTTGATAATGCTCTCGCAGTCATTTGCGGGCGTAGCGGAAAATTAGGCTGAAGCAGATTTCAAGTCCAGCGCATAAGTGTCGCAAAGTATTGAATGATCGTTGAAATATATTAATTCAATTGGCTTACATCTGGCGTTTGCCAGCTTTGCCGGTTTTGCATAAGTTGTATCTCGCCTGTTCTTATAAATACGGCAACTTACTTAATTGCAATGGAAATGGAATTCAATGAAACTTAAAAGGCTGATGGCAATTGCCATGCGGCAACTTCGCTATTGCTGATCTCTTGCGCTTATGCGATTGAAGGAACGCCACGTCACATGGTATTCGCCTCGGATCCGCAGTACCCCTGGACCGATAAGACCGATACCGATGAACCAGAGGCGGACAACGTTTACGAAGTGCGCGCCAAATGGTTTATCGAGGCCCAGTTTGCGAGCATTTCCGAGTTCAGAAACAACATGGGCGGGCTGGCGCAGGTGCCGCTGATGATCAATGGCGACATGACGCACTTCGGCCACGGTTGGCAGCGGGCTTATCTCAACACGGCATTGAAGCGCCATTTTGGCGATGATTACCTATATGGTCTGGGTAATCATGATTATGAAAACAATGTAGACGATTGCTTTAGCAACAACTGTGCTGCGGGTAGTATCGTCGAGTTCAAAGAACATCATGAGAACAAGGTCGATAACTTTGATCTCAAGATATCAGGCTGGTTTCTGAATAAGCTGTACACTGGTAGTCTGGCTTACTCCAAGAACGTCGGCGAAGTTCATTTGGTGCAGCTCAACAATGAGCCAACCTACACCCGTTATATTGCTGATCCGCTCAATCCGACGACATTTGCAATTACGGATGCATTGGACTGGCTCGAATACGACCTGTCGGTGGCTCGCACTCAGGGCTACGCCATTATCCTCAACATGCATAAGCCTTATAACTGGGGCGATGATCCGAAGCAGTACCAGCGGTTTGTCGACATGATCAAAAAATATCAGGTGACGGCGATCTTTGGCGGGCATTTCCACTTTGACGGCGGTGAAATGCGAAGAATAGGTGATGTCCCGGTATTCGTGAGCGGCAGCGCTTCTCAGCAAACCTACCTGACCGCGACCTTTTCCGAGGACCGTAAACTACTGCACGTATCGCTGGTGAGAAACAATGACTGGCGGAACCGTAAGCTGATTGAGACCGTCCCTGTGAAATCGATCTTCGCCAACCGCCCGTAATGAAAAGCCCCCGCACAAGTCAATGGGCGGGGGCTTTGTCGTTGCCGCGGTGGTCGCTTACTGTGCTTCGGTTTCCGGTGCTTTCTCACCATGTGACAGGCTGTAAACATACGCCGCCAGCAGGTGAACTTTGTCGTTGCCTTGCAGTTGCTCCTGCGCCGGCATCTGGCCCTGACGGCCGTAACGGATGGTCTGTTGCAGTTGCGCGAAGCTCGAACCGTAGATGAACGCGCCCGGATGAGTCAGGTCAGGTGCGCCCATGGCTGGGGTGCCTTTACCGGCCGGGCCATGGCAGGCCACGCAGTTGGCAGCGAAGAGTTTCTGTCCATTGGCCGGATCGGCCTTGGTGCCTTCCGGCAGTTTGCGCCCATCAAGGTTGGTCACGACAAATGCTGCCACGTCGGCCACGCCTTGCTCACCGATTACTTCCGCCCAGGCCGGCATCACCGCGTGACGGCCGCCCATGATGGTGGTCTTGATGGTTTCCGGTTCACCGCCCCAGCGCCAGTCGGCGTCGGTCAGGTTCGGGAAACCATAGGCACCTTTGGCGTCGGAACCGTGGCACACCGAGCAGTTGGAGGCGAACAGACGGCCGCCCATTTTCAGTGCTTGCGGATCCTTGGCGACTTCCTCGATCGGCATGGCCGCGAACTTGGCGAAGATCGGGCCGAAGCGCGCGTCCGAACGGGCCATTTCCTTTTCCCACTCGTGGACGCCGGTCCAGCCGGTCTTGCCGTTGGCAAACGCGGTCTGCTTTTCGGTATCGAGATAGTCGTAGCCCGGCAGCAGGCCTTTCCAGTTGCCCAGACCCGGGTACAGCACCAGATAACCCAAGGCGAAAATGATCGTGCCGACGAACAGCATGAACCACCATTTCGGCAGCGGGTTGTCGTATTCCTCGATCCCGTCGAAAGAGTGCCCCACTGTCTCGTCCGTCTGTTCGCTGCGCTGGCCCTTGCGGGTCGACAGCAGCAGCCAGGTCAGGGCGAAGATCGTACCGAGACTGAGGACTGTGACGTACAGACTCCAGAATGTAGTCATTCTTTGTTACTCCTAGAAGCTTGCTCGACGTGCTTGATGGCTTCGGGATCATCCGCGAAAGGCAACATGGTCGCGTCTTCAAACTCCGACTTGCGCTTGGGGCTGAAGACCCACAGCGCCAGACCGATGAACGCCACCATCACGACAACGGTGCCGAGGCCTCGAATCATCCCGATATCCATCAGATTCACCGTTTGCTTTTGATGATGGTGCCCAGGCCTTGCAGATAGGCCACCAGCGCGTCCATTTCGGTTTTGCCCTTCACGGCATCCTGTGCGCCGGCGATGTCTTCGTCGGTGTAGGGGACGCCGAGGGTGCGCAACACTTCCATTTTTTTCGCGGTTTCCTTGCCGTCGAGCTTGTTTTCCACGAGGAACGGATAAGCCGGCATTTTCGACTCTGGCACTACGTTGCGCGGGTTGTACAAGTGCGCGCGGTGCCAGTCATCGGAGTAACGCGCACCGACGCGGGCGAGGTCCGGGCCGGTACGTTTGGAGCCCCACAGGAACGGGTGATCCCAGACGCTTTCGCCAGCCACCGAGTAATGCCCGTAGCGTTCGGTTTCAGCGCGGAACGGGCGGATCATCTGCGAATGGCAGCCGACACAACCGTTGGCGATGTAAACGTCGCGGCCTTCCAGTTCCAGCGCCGAGCGCGGCTTCATGCCTTCGACCGGCTTGTTGGTGACATCCTGGAAAAACAGCGGAACGATTTGGGTCAGGCCGCCAACACTGACGGCGATGACCATGAAGAAGGCCAGCAGGCCAATATTCTTCTCGACAGCTTCATGCTTCATCAGTGAGCTCCAACAACGGCGATCTGGGCAGCGGCTTCGGCTTCAACCGGGTTCGAGGCGCGTACGGTGCGCCATACGTTGTAAGCCATCAGGAACATGCCGCTGGCGAAGAATGCACCGCCCAGAGCACGAACGATGTAGCCAGGATGGCTGGCCTGCAGCGCTTCAACGAAGGAGTAGGTGAGGGTGCCGTCGTCGTTGATGGCGCGCCACATCAGGCCCTGAGTGATGCCGTTGACCCACATCGAAGCGATGTACAGCACGGTGCCGATGGTGGCGAGCCAGAAGTGCGCGTTGATCAGGCCGACGCTGTGCATCTGCGCCCGACCGAACAGTTTCGGGATCATGTGATAGATCGCGCCGATCGAGATCATCGCGACCCAGCCGAGCGCGCCGGCGTGAACGTGGCCAATGGTCCAGTCGGTGTAGTGCGAGAGCGAGTTGACGGTCTTGATCGCCATCATCGGCCCTTCGAAGGTCGACATGCCGTAGAACGCCAGCGACACCACGAGGAAACGCAGGATCGGGTCGGTGCGCAATTTATGCCACGCGCCCGACAGGGTCATCATGCCGTTGATCATGCCGCCCCAGCTCGGCGCCAGCAGGATGATCGACATTGCCATGCCCAGCGATTGTGCCCAATCCGGCAGCGCGGTGTAGTGCAAGTGATGCGGGCCGGCCCAGATGTACAGGGTGATCAGCGCCCAGAAGTGCACGATCGACAGGCGATAGGAATAGATCGGACGTTCAGCCTGTTTCGGCACGAAGTAGTACATCATCCCGAGGAAGCCGGTGGTCAGGAAGAAACCCACCGCGTTGTGGCCGTACCACCACTGGATCATCGCGTCGGTCGCGCCGGAATAGGCGGAGTAGGACTTGAACAGGTTCACCGGCAGGGAGGCGTGGTTGACGATGTGCAACATCGCGGTTACGACGATGAAAGCGCCGTAGAACCAGTTGCCGACGTAGATGTGCTTGGTCTTGCGCTTGGTAATGGTGCCGAAGAACACCAGCCCGTAGGTGACCCAGACAATGGCCAGCAAAATGGCGATCGGCCATTCCAGTTCCGCGTATTCCTTGGTGGTGGTGTAACCCAGCGGCAAGGTAATGATCGCGCCGACAATCACCGCCTGCCAACCCCAGAAGGTGAAGGCCGCGAGGCTGTCGGAAATCAGTCGGGTCTGGCAGGTTCGCTGCACGACATAGTAGGAAGTGGCAAACAGTGCACAACCACCGAAGGCGAAAATCACCAGGTTTGTGTGCAACGGGCGCAAGCGTCCAAAGCTCGTCCACGGCAGACCGAAGTTCAATTCCGGCCAGACCAGTTGCGAGGCGATGAAGACACCGAGCCCCATGCCAAGGATCCCCCAGACCACCGTCATGATGGCGAACTGGCGGACTACCTTATAGTTATAAGCAGTCGGACTGATTGCTGTGCTCATTCTAAGGTTCCACGGTTTAGGTGTTTTATTAGGATTAAAATCGGCCGCAAGTATGCAGAGAGCAGGGGGTCAATGCAACGCGCCATGACCTGAGTCAATGCTTTCCAACGCTGATTCTGCGGCCTTTCCATGCGCCGCGTAAGGTCAAAAATGGCCTCTGACAAAATGTCGCATGGAACGAAAAAAGCGCGGGGTCCGGATCGCCGTCATCAATGCCTGTTCGCAGGTCGTGTTCGGGGGACTGAGGGCAATCGGCGCAACAGCCGTTAACTGCCTGCCTTTGCGGCTAATCCATCAACCGGTGCATGGCGCGCATCGTTCGGGATTGATCTGAAGACCGACTTCAGCCGGTCCGCTTCGATCAAGCGTAGACCCGAATCCGGGGTTCCGAAAGGAGAGGTTGCGAGGGGTGCGACAATGCGTCGCAAGGGGGCGGGAAACTGCCGCGACAAAAAAGTCGCGACAGTTGTGTGTTCAATATCTATTTTGTATTGGCTTCACTTGTGAGTTTATCTTCATTCAATCCGTGGCTAAGGCTGTATACATAAGCAGCGAGCAATTGCACTTTATCGTTCCCCAGCAATTCATTCTGCGCAGGCATGTGTCCCTGACGACCATGGCGGATGGTCTGTTCCAGTTGGGTCAGGCTGGTGCCGTAAATGAAGCTGGCCGGATGGGTCAGGTTCGGTGCGCCCATCGCCGGCGTGCCTTGACCGCTGGCGCCGTGGCAAGCAACGCAAGTGCTGCTGAACGCTTGCTGCCCGGCCTGCAGATCCGCCTTGCTGTCGGCGGTCAGCGGCAGGCCGGCCAGTTCGTGGCGCACATAGGCGGCAACATTTTTCACCCCAGCCTCACCGAGCACTTCGCCCCACGCAGGCATCGCCGCCATTCGCCCACCCATGATGGTGGTCTTGATCGTCTCGGCATCGCCGCCCCAGCGCCAGTCGCTGTCGGCGAGGTTAGGGAAGCCGAACGCGCCCTTGGCATCGGAGCCATGGCACACCGAACAATTGGAGGCGAACAGACGACCGCCCATTTTCAGCGCCTGCGGATCCTTCGCCACTTCTTCCAGCGGCATCGCAGCGAACTTGGCGAAGATCGGGCCGAATCGGGCGTCAGCCTTGTTCATTTCCTTTTCCCACTCGTGCACGCCGGTCCAGCCATCCTCGTAGCCGGGCAGGATGCCTTTCCAGCTGCCAAGGCCCGGATACAGGACCAGATAACCCACGGCAAACACCAGCGTGCCGGCGAACAGCATGAACCACCACTGTGGCAGCGGATTGTCGTATTCCTCGATGCCGTCGAAGCTGTGGCCCATGGTCTGGTCGACGCTGCCCTTGGTTTCGCCCCGGCGCGTGCCGATCAGCAGCCAGGTCAGGCCGATCAGGCTGCCGAGGGTCAGTACGCAGATCCACGTACTCCAGAAGGTGGTCATGGCCGGGTACTCCTTGTTTCAGGGGCTGAATGTGTTTCGGGTTGTGGTTCGTCGGCGAACGGCAGCAGGCGTGCTTCGGCGAATTCCGGGGTGCGCTTGCGGTTGAACACCCACAGCGTCAAACCGACGAAGGCGACGAACACCACAACCGTGCCGAGGCCGCGGATCAGGCCTGCACTCATTTCAATGACCATGGCTCACCTCTTGCTCTTGATCGCAGTGCCGAGCACTTGCAGATAGGAAACGAGGGCATCCATTTCGGTTTTGCCCTTGAGGCTGGCCACCGCGCCGGCGATGTCGTCGTCGGTGTACGGCACGCCGAGGGTGCGCATGGTTTTCAACTTGGTTTCGGTGTGGCTGCTGTCGACCGCTTGGGTAACCAGCCACGGATAGGCCGGCATTTTCGATTCCGGCACGACGTTGCGCGGGTTGTACAAATGCGCGCGGTGCCAGTCATCCGAGTAGCGTGCGCCGACTCGCGCCAGATCCGGCCCGGTGCGTTTCGAACCCCAGAGGAACGGGTGATCCCAAACGCTTTCGCCGGCCACCGAGTAGTGCCCGTAGCGTTCGGTTTCGGCGCGGAACGGGCGGATCATTTGCGAATGGCAACCGACGCAGCCTTCGCGGATATAGATGTCGCGGCCTTCCAGTTGCAGCGCGGTGTAGGGCTTCATGCCTTCCACCGGTTTGTTGGTGACGTCCTGGAAGAACAGCGGGACGATCTGGGTCAGGCCGCCGATGCTCACGGCGAACACCATCAGCAGCATCAGCAGGCCGACGTTCTTTTCAATGGTTTCGTGTTTCATGGCGGACTCCTCAGGCCATCTGCGCGGCAGCGACGACTTCGGCAGGCTGCGAGGCCCGCACGGTGCGCCAGGTGTTGTAAGCCATCAGCAACATGCCGCTGAAGAAAATCGCCCCGCCGACCAGCCGCACGACAAAGCCCGGATGGCTGGCCACCAGAGTTTCGACGAAGGAGTAGGTGAGCGTGCCGTCCTCGTTGACCGCGCGCCACATCAGGCCCTGGGCGATGCCGTTGACCCACATCGAAGCGATGTAGAGGACGGTGCCGATGGTCGCGAGCCAGAAGTGCGCGTTGATCAGGCCAACGCTATGCATCTGCGCACGACCGAAGATTTTCGGAATCATGTGATACAGCGCGCCGATGGAAATCATCGCCACCCAGCCGAGCGCGCCGGCGTGAACGTGGCCGATGGTCCAGTCGGTGTAGTGGGAGAGGGCGTTGACAGTCTTGATCGCCATCATCGGCCCTTCGAAGGTCGACATGCCGTAGAACGCCAGCGACACCACGAGGAAGCGCAGGATCGGGTCGCTGCGCAACTTATGCCAGGCGCCCGAGAGGGTCATCATGCCGTTGATCATGCCGCCCCAGCTCGGTGCCAGCAGAATCAGCGACATCACCATGCCCAGCGACTGCGCCCAGTCCGGCAGCGCGGTGTAGTGCAAATGGTGCGGACCGGCCCAGATGTACAGGGTGATCAAGGCCCAGAAGTGCACGATCGACAGCCGATACGAATACACCGGACGTTCGGCCTGTTTCGGCACGAAGTAGTACATCATCCCGAGGAACCCGGCAGTGAGGAAAAAGCCTACGGCGTTGTGGCCGTACCACCATTGCACCATGGCGTCGGTCGCACCGGCATAAACCGAGTACGACTTGGTGAAACTCACCGGCAACTCAAGGTTGTTGACGATGTGCAGAATCGCCACGGTGATGATGAACGCGCCGAAAAACCAGTTGCCCACATAAATGTGTTTGGTCTTGCGCTGCATGATCGTGCCGAAGAACACGATGGCGTAGGCGACCCAGACGATGGTGATCAGGATGTCGATCGGCCATTCCAGCTCGGCGTACTCCTTGGAACTGGTGTAACCCAGCGGCAGGCTGATCGCCGCCAACAGAATCACAAGCTGCCAGCCCCAGAAGCAGAACGCGGCGATTTGCGGCGCGAATAATTGCGTCTGGCAGGTGCGTTGCACCGAGTAGAAAGAACTGGCGAACAGCGCGCAGCCACCGAACGCGAAGATCACCGCGTTGGTGTGCAACGGGCGCAGGCGGCCGAAACTGGTCCAGGGCAAATTGAAGTTGAGTTCGGGCCAGACCAATTGAGCGGCGAGAAAAACCCCGAGCCCCATGCCGACGATGCCCCACACCACCGTCATAATGGCGAATTGGCGGACCACCTTGTAGTTGTAGGCGGTACTGATAGAAGTGTTCATGGTTCCCCATCCACGGTTCAGCCGAAGTGAGCGCGCAAACCGCGCGAATCCTTCGCCTGGAGTTATAGGCAGACTAAAAGCGAGGCAAGCATGGACAAACAGCACAAGGCCAGTATTGACGGGGATCAATGGGCGCAGTGTGTGCGGGATCATGGGTGGCTTTGGGATGCCGCTGTTGGTGAGGCTTCGGCGACTCTGATCCTTGCTCACGGTGCAGGTGCGCCGATGGATAGCGACTGGATGAACGACATGGCTGGGCGGCTTGCCGGGCTTGGGGTCAATGTGTTGCGGTTTGAGTTTGCGTATATGGCGCAGCGGCGGGTTGATGGGGTTAAACGCCCGCCGAATTCTGCGGCGAAGTTGCAGGATTGCTGGCGGGAGGTGTTTGCGGTTGTGCGGCGTCATGTCGCTGGGGTTTTGGCTGTAGGCGGGAAGTCGATGGGCGGGCGGATGGCTAGTTTGCTGGTGGATGAGTTGGGGGCTGATGCGCTGGTGTGTTTGGGGTATCCGTTTTATGCGGTGGGCAAGCCGGAGAAGCCGCGGGTTGAGCATTTGGCTTCGTTGCGTACGCGGGCGTTGATTGTGCAGGGGGAGCGGGATGCTCTGGGCAATCGGGACGCTGTCGAGGCTTACGATCTATCGCCGAGTATTGAGGTGTTTTGGTTGGCCTCCGGGGACCATGATTTGAAACCGCTCAAGGTTTCCGGGTTTACGCATTCGGGTCATTTGGCGAGTGCTGCGCAGAAGGTGGCTGAATTTGTCCGTGACTGAGTTATAGCCGGGCCGAAATTTTGAACTTCATGAAGATAAGCCCCCTTTCCCCCTCGCCCCCTTGGGGGAGAGGGTTGGGGTGAGGGGGTTCGCTTTTGATCTTGGCTCTTGAGGGCATATCCGTTGCTGCGGTAACGGCTGCTTAGGGTTCCGCCCTTACGGCGGGTCACCTTTTTCAAACGCCAAAAAGGTAACCCAAAACGCTTGCTCCTACGTCCGGCCCTCGCAGGCTCGGGTCCCTTCGCTCCGGGATCAATCCGGGCGCAGCGGCTACGGTTTGCTTCGCTGCACCTCCTTCCGCTGTGTCTGGCTGCGCCAGACGGTCGCTGCGCTCCCACGCCCGGATCAATCCCTGCGCTCAGCCTTCCGACGTCGCCGGTGGATCAAGATCAAAAGCGGTACTCGAGCTTGCGCTCATTGTTGAGTGGGGCGGCTTCGCCGCGGGCAGCTGCGCTGCTTTGCTTTTCTGTGGGAGCGAGCCTGCTCGCGATGACGTCCTGACAACCGACCATTATCTACCGGCTGGACTCAATCCCTGTGGGAGCTGGCTTGCCAGCGATGGCGACCTCCCAGTCGACCAATCCCTCACTGACGTACTCGGTCCAAATGTGGGAGCGAGCCTGCTCGCGATAGCGGTCTGCCAGAGGCCACAAATCTCGGATCAAAAAAAGCCCGGACAGCTCTCGCTGTCCAGGCTTCCAAAGTCGAAAGATCGCAGCCTGCGGCAGCTCCTACAATGATCGGTGTAGGAGCTGCCGAAGGCTGCGATCTTTTACTTAGCGATTAAACCGCGCCACCAACGAATATTGCGTATTCGCCGTCTTGGTCAGCTCTTCACTCAGCAACGCCGAGTTATGCGCCTGTTCCGACGTCTGGTCCGCCAATTCCGAAATATTGCTGATGTTGCGGCTGATCTCTTCAGCCACGGCACTTTGCTCTTCGGTAGCAGCAGCGATCTGCGTGGTCATGTCGGTGATGTTGGCCACTGCTTCGCTGATGCCGACCAGTGCCTGATCCGCTTCCAGCACCCGCGCCACACCTTCTTCGGCCTGGCGATGCCCGGCTTCCATGGTTTGCACGGCGCTGGAGGCGGTCTGTTGCAGCTTGGCGATCAGGGCATGAATTTGCCCGGTGGATTCGCTGGTGCGTTGCGCCAGTTGGCGAACTTCGTCAGCTACGACCGCGAAACCACGGCCCATCTCGCCGGCGCGGGCCGCTTCGATGGCGGCGTTGAGGGCGAGCAGGTTGGTCTGGTCGGCGATGCCTTTGATCACGTCGACCACGCCGCCGATTTCGTCGCTGTCCTTGGCCAGTTGCGTCACTGTCAGGCCGGTTTCGCCGACCACTACGGACAGGCGCTGAATGGCTTCGCGGGTTTCCCCGGCGATGTCGCGGCCGCGGCCGGTGAGGCGATTGGCTTCCTGGGTAGCATCAGCGGTGCGTTGGACGTGGCTGGCGACTTCCTGGGTGGTGGCGGCCATCTGGTTAACGGCGGTGGCGACCTGTTCGGTTTCCACGCGCTGGCGTTCCAGCCCGGTCGAGCTGTTGTGCGCCAGCGCGTCGGACTGTTTGGCCTGATCGGTCAGGTGTTCCGCGGTGTCCTGCAAGCGGGTCAGGCAGGTTTTCAGACGTGCTTCCTGGCTGAGGATCGACATTTCCAGACGCGCCTGGGCGCCACGGCTGTCGGTGTACATCTGGGCGATCAGTGGGTCTGAAGTGGTCTGTTCGGCCAGGCGCAACAGGCGCTTGAGCCCGCGTTGCTGCCATTGCAGGCCCATCAGGCCCAGCGGCACCGACAGCGCAGCGGCGAGGGCGAAGCCCCACTGCGAGGTCAGCGTCGCGCCGATCATGAAGCTCAACTGGCTGACCAGAATGAACGGCAGCCAGTCCTGCAGGATCGGCAGCCATTTATCCGTCGAAGGAATCGCCGACTTGCCTTGGTTGATGCGTTGATAGAGCGCTTCGGCGCGGCGGATCTGCTCGGCGGTCGGCTTGACGCGCACCGACTCGTAACCGATCACCTGATTGCCTTCGAAAACCGGCGTGACGTAGGCGTTAACCCAATAGTGGTCACCGGATTTGCAGCGATTCTTGACAATGCCCATCCATGGCAAGCCTTGTTTCAATGTGCCCCACATGTGCGAGAACACCGCCGACGGCACGTCAGGGTGACGGACCAGATTGTGCGGCGCGCGGATGAGTTCTTCACGCGAAAACCCGCTGATTTCGACAAAGTCGTCGTTGCAGTAGGTGATCATGCCCTTGGCATCAGTGGTGGAGATCAACCTTTGCTGAGCCGGAAAAGTCCGCTCGCGCTGTGTAATGGGCTGGTTGTTACGCATGGTTTTTCAATCCGCAAGGCTTTCACAGGTTGTCGGCGTCGACAGGTTTTTATTGAAATTTTTTTTCAGATTCATGTACGGCGTCGCAAAATCGGGCTTGCCTCAGCTGGCCAGCATCGGATAGGTGAACAGGCTGAAATGCAGCAGGTTCAACCCGAAATGCGTGGCGATTGCCGCGCCGAGCCCGCCGAAACGATAGGCCAGACCATAGCCGACCCCGGCCAGTCCTGCCAGCAACACCCAGGTCCAGCCTGCACCCGCGTGGACCAGGCCGAAAATCAGCGAAGCGAGCAGCAGCGCAAGGTTTTCGCCGTAGGGCAGATGCTTGAGTCTGCGGCTCAGACCGCCCTGTATATAGCCGCGAAACAGCGCTTCCTCGACCAGCGTCACCAGCAGCAGGTTGTTCAGAACCCACAACCACGCCTGATCCGGCCACTTCGGCGCCCAACCGATCACTCCGAGCATCACCGCGCCGCCGAGGGCGAGGATCACGCTCAAGGGCAGGGCGAGGGCAGTCGCGCAGACCGTCAGGCGGAACGAGCGCCGCGCAACGATCCATGGGCAGACCAGCAGCAGCCAGAAGCCAATCAGCGGTTTATCCAGATTCAGGTACATGGCGAACGGCACCGCATTGTCGGTGAACCGTTGCGGGTGGATCGCCCGTCCGTTGAAGAATCCCGGCAGCCAGTGCAGAGCCAGGGCCAGCGCCAATACGATAAACAGGCCATGGCCGAGCCAGCGCGCGAACGGCACGTGTTGCTGGCGCACGGCAAAAGCGGCGATCGCCAGCAGCCCGATCGAGATCAGCGCGAGCCAGCCGAGTCGGCCATAGCTCAGCGCCAACCCGTAACCGATGCTGAGAAGCGCCAGATGAAGCCATGGCAAAGCCTTCATCGAAAGTCCCTGTGCACATTTGTGGAAGGGCTTTCTACACGGACGAGGGCGTGGGGACAAGTAAAGGTGTGGCGGAAAGCGGGGCGGATACCCACGACACGAACCTGTAGGAGCTGCCGAAGGCTGCGATCTTTTGATCTTGATCTTGAAAAAGCAAAGTCAAAAGATCGCAGCCTTCGGCAGCTCCTACAGGAGGATTTGTGCAGGGCTTGGGTTTTAGCGCAGGTTGAGTTTCGCCGCCGCGCGCTCGGTAATTTCTGTGCGCAGCTTTATCGATGGCGCGGCGCGCAACCTTGCCTCATCAACAACTGCGCTCGGCGCATACTCCAGCTGCAATTGCACCAGTTTGTAGGAGCTGCCGAAGGCTGCGATCTTTTGATCTTGATCTTGAAAAAGCAAAGTCAAAAGATCGCAGCCTTCGGCAGCTCCTACAGGAGGATTTGTGCAGGGCTTGGGTTTTAGCGCAGGTTGAGTTTCGCCGCCGCGCGCTCGGTAATTTCCGTGCGCAGCTTCAGCGATGGCGCGGCGCGCAACCTTGCCTCATCAACAACTGCGCTCGGCGCAGATTCCAGCTGCAATTGCACCAGTTTGTAGGAGCTGCCGAAGGCTGCGATCTTTTGATCTTGATCTTGAAAAAGCAAAGTCAAAGGATCGCAGCCTTCGGCAGCTCCTACAGGGGATTTGTGCAGGGCTTGGGTTTTAGCGCAGGTTAAATTCGCCGCCGCGCGCTCGGTAATTTCCGTGCGCAGCTTCAGCGATGGCGCGGCGCGCAACCTTGCCTCATCAACAACTGCGCTCGGCGCAGATTCCAGCTGCAATTGCACCAGTTTGTAGGAGCTGCCGAAGGCTGCGATCTTTTGATCTTGATCTTAAAAAGTCAAAAGATCGCAGCCTTCGGCAGCTCCTACAGGGGATTTGTTCAGGGCTTGGGTTTTAGCGCAGGTTGAGTTTCGCCGCCGCGCGCTCGGTAATTTCCGTGCGCAGCTTTAGTGATGGCGCGGCGCGCAACCTTGCCTCATCAACAACTGCGCTCGGCGCAGATTCCAGCTGCAATTGCACCAATTTGTAGGAGCTGCCGAAGGCTGCGATCTTTTGATCTTGATCTTGAAAAAGCAAAGTCAAAAGATCGCAGCCTTCGGCAGCTCCTACAGGGGATTTGTGCAGGGCTTGGGTTTTAGCGCAGGTTGAGTTTCGCCGCCGCGCGCTCGGTAATTTCCGTGCGCAGCTTCAGTGATGGCGCGGCGCGCAGACGGGCTTCATCGGCAATTGCACCCGGCGCAGTCTCCGGGCTGCCCGAGTTGAACGGCGGCGCCGGCGCATACTCCAGCTGCAATTGCACCAGTTGCGCAGTGTCGGCACCGACCAGTTCAGCGGCAAGCACCAGCGCGAAGTCGATCCCGGCGGTGATCCCGCCACCGGTGAACAGATTTCCGTCACGCACCACTCGATCCTTCACCGCTATTGCGCCCAGGGTTGGCAGCAAATCGTGGTAAGCCCAATGCGTGGTCGCGCGTTTGCCTTGCAGCAGGCCCGCCGCACCCAGCACCAGCGAGCCGGTGCAAACCGACGTCACATACCGAGCCTGCGCCGCCTGGCGCTTGATGAAGTCCAGCGTTTGTTCATCTTCCATCAGCGGCCCGACACCGCCGCCACCAGGGATGCAGATCACATCCAGCTGCGGGCATTCTTCGAAGGTTGTGGTGGGTTTCAGCAGCAGGCCGGTGCTGGACGTCACCGGCATCAGATCCTTCCAGACCAGATGCACCTGGACGCCTGGCAACGAGGCGAGCACATCATAAGGGCCGGTCAGGTCAAGTTGCTGAACTTGGGGAAACAACAAAAATCCGATCTGCAGCGTCATCGTTTTTGCTCCGTTGAAAGAAGTGGACGACTTCACTTTAGGCGCGTAGGTTCTGGCGCATACGCCAATAACCCCACGAATTACGCCAAATGCCCAAAGCCATTCACGTACTCGCGTTTGCCAACATGCAGATCCTCGACGTCACCGGGCCGTTGCAGGTGTTCGCCTCGGCCAACGATCTTTGTCGGCAACGCGGTTTGCCGACGCCCTATGCGCCGAGCGTGATCGCCAGCGGTGGCGGGGCAGTGATGTCGTCGGCGGGGCTGGCAGTGCTGGCCGACCCGTTGCCGCAAACGCCGAGCGATACGTTGATTATTGCCGGCGGCTGGGGCATTTATCCCGCCGCCGAAGATGCGCCGTTGGTGGACTGGGTGCGCGAACATGCGGCGAACTGCCGACGCGTCGCCTCGGTGTGTACCGGTGCCTTTCTGCTCGCAGCCAGCGGCTGGCTCGACGGCCGCCGTGTAGTCACCCACTGGACGCGCTGCGAACAATTGGCGCAGCAGCATCCAAAGCTGCAGGTCGAGGCCAATCCGATTTTCATCAACGACGGCCCGGTGTGGACCTCGGCCGGGGTCACGGCAGGTATCGATCTGGCGCTGGCCATGGTTGAGCAAGACTTGGGCAGCGACATCGCCCTCGACGTCGCTCGGCATCTGGTGGTGTTCCTCAAACGCCCGGGCGGTCAGTCACAATTCAGCGTGACCCTGTCGCTGCAGAACAAGGGCAACCGTTTTGATGAATTGCACGCATGGATCGCGGAAAACCTGACCTGCGACCTCGGCGTCCCGACCCTCGCCGAACAGGCCGGGATGAGCGAACGCAGCTTCATCCGCCATTACCGCGCCGACACCGGCCAGACCCCGGCCCGGGCTATCGAATTGATCCGTGTCGAAACGGCGCGGCGGTTACTGAGCGATACCGGTTTGCCGGTGAAACGCATCGCCGTCAACTGCGGATTTGGCAGTGAAGAAACGCTGCGCCGCAGCTTCCTCCGTGCCATTGGCGTGACGCCACAGGCTTATCGCGAGCGCTTTTCGGTTAACGCGGCCGCAGATGCTGTATTGCCTTGAAAGATGATTGACCGAGTGACGCCTTCAACCGGTGATGCCTTCCCTTAGGCCGCAGCTTCCACAACCAGATTGACGGGAGTGGTGAGCGATATTTCGGGGCCGCTTTGCGACCGATCTGGAGCAAGCTCCCTCGCCACAGGGGTGAGTGTTTGCCGTGTTTGTCTGTATTGAACACCGCGATTTCTTACAAGCCTCGCCGACCATTACGGCTGCCAGGAACTCTTTTCTCCATTCAATTTGCGATCAAGAAATGTCGCCGCACTGATCAATGCCAAGTGCGTCAACGCTTGCGGCGTGTTGCCCAGATGTCGGCCTTGGCTGTCGAACTCTTCGGCGTACAGCCCCAGCGGATTGGCATAACGCAATAATTGCTCGAATTCCAGATGGGCCTTATCCACTTGGCCGGCGCGGGCCAAGCATTCGACGTACCAGAACGAGCACGCGGCAAACGCGCCTTCGGTGCCGGTCAAACCGTCGATGTTGCTGTCTTCATTGCGATAGCGGTACACCATACCGTCGCGCACCAGGGTTTTTTCAATCGCCTCGAGTGTCGACAGCCACCGCGGGTCTTTGGCGCTGACGAAGCGCACCAACGGCATCAACAACAGTGAGCCATCGAGCGCCGTGCCGCCCTTGTACTGAACGAAATGCCCGCGTTCTTCATTCCAGAAATTGTCCCAGATGTCGCTGTAGATCGCCTGCCGGGTCTGATCCCAGCGGGCGAACGGCGCCGGCAGCGAGCGTTTCGAAGCCAGACGGATGGCTCGATCCAGCGCGACCCAGCACATCAGGCGCGAATGCAGAAAATGATGGGTTTCGCCGCGCATCTCCCAGATGCCGACGTCTTCGGTCTGCCAGGTCTCGCAGACCTGATCGACCACTTCGCCGACGTGCTTCCAGCCTTCATGGGAAATCGCGTCGCCATATTTGTTGACGAGATAGACCGCGTCCATCAACTCGCCAAAGATGTCGAGCTGGATCTGGTCATAGGCGCCATTGCCGATGCGCACCGGTTGCGCGCCGCCATGCCCGGCAAGGTGCGTCAGTTCGGTTTCCGGCAATTCCTGACGACCGTCGATGGCATAGAGGATATTAAGCTTCATCGGCTTGCCGCAGCAGTCGCTGACCCGTCCCCGGAGCCATTGCATGTAGGCATTGGCTTCGTCGACAAAGCCCAGGCGCATAAAGGCATAGACGGTGAACGAGGCGTCGCGGATCCAGGTATAGCGATAGTCCCAGTTGCGTTCGCCGCCCGGCGTTTCCGGCAGGCCGAAGGTGGCTGCGGCAAGGATCGCGCCGTGCTGGCGCGAGGTCAGCAGCTTCAGCGCGAGGGCCGAACGGTTGACCATTTCCCGCCAGCGTCCGCGGTAGTTGGACTGGCGAATCCAACCGCGCCAAAAACTCAAGGTACGTTCCATGCACAACTGCGCGGCGTCTTCGGCGAAGCGTGGATCATCTTCGCCACCCAGCAGGAACGACGCAGTCTGATCGCGCTGCAAAGTGAACGAAGCCACAGCCGCCTCGCTGTCGATCTGCAACGCTTGATCGGACGCCAGACGCAGCGACGGTTGACCCTGTGCACTGAAAATCACCGTCTGCCCGTCCATCTGCGCGCGGGTCTCGGCGCGGGCGTAGTCGTGGCGCACGGCGCAGCGCATCTGAAAAGTCGCCTCACCGCTGACCACTCGCACCCGGCGCATCAACAACGGCAGGGCGTCGGCGTGATCGCCAATCGGCAGCAGGTCGGTGATTTCCACCACGGCTTGGTCGCTCAGCCAGCGCGTTTGCAAAACGTTGGTGTCGGGCAGGTAAATCTGTTCACGCCGCGCGTCGGGCAAGTCCGGCGTCAGTTGGAAGATGCCCGCGTCAGGGGTATCCAGCAGCGAACAGAAAATCGACGGGCTGTCGAATTCCGGCCAGCAGAAAAAATCCACGCTGCCCTTGTCGTCGACCAGTGCCGCACTGCGCATGTCGCCAATTATGCCGTGGGCGTCGATAGCGCTTTGTCCTTCGTTCTGATGCTCAGCCATTGCCGCGAAACTCCGGATAAAGGCTCATCCCGCCGTCGATGAACAGCGTCGTGCCGACGATGTAGTCGGAAGCATCCGATGCAAGAAAAACCACCGCGTTGGCGACATCTTCGACATCGCCGAGGCGCCCGTAGGGGATCAGTTCCAGCAGTTTTTCACCCGCCGCGTCTTCGGTGGCTTTAGCGTTGATCGCCGTTCGGATTGCGCCCGGGGCAATGCTGTTGATGCGAATGCGCTGGTGACTGACTTCCTGGGCAAGGCTCTGCATCAATTGATCGACACCGCCCTTGGACGCCGCGTAATTGACGTGCCCGGCCCATGGAATGCGCTGGTGCACCGAACTCATGTGGATGATTTTTCCAGCTGCTCGGGACACACCCTGGCGAATGCCCTGACGCTGAAAAATTCGCAGCGCCGCGCGAGCGCAGAGAAACTGGCCGGTGAGATTGACACCGATCACGGTGTTCCAGTCTTCCAGCGTCATGTCCACCGCGGCCGCGTCTTTTTGCAGACCGGAATTGGCGAGCAGAATGTCCAGCGAACCGAAAGCGTCGAGGGTCTCGCGGAACAGCCGTTCCACCTCGTCTTCCTTCGAAACATCGGCACCGATGGCCAGTGCTTTACCGCCGTCGGCAATGATCTGTCGGGCCAGTTCCTCGGCCGGTTTGGCATTACTGTTGTAATTGATGACCACGGCGGCGCCGGCGGCGGCCAGTGCCTTGGCGGCGCCGTGGCCGATGCCGGAACTGGCGCCGGTGATCAAGGCTACTTGCTGGGCGAGGGAGATCTGCATGTCAAATCGCGCCTTGGGTCGGAGAGCTTATGTAGCTGACTGACGAGCGACGACGAGAGTTCAGCCGCAATCATGAAAAGATCGACAGCTTCAGACCTGATAACGCCCGCTGGTGCGGTGCCATTCGAGATTGCCGGCCAGCCAGCTCTTGATTCCGTGCAGATAGCGTTTGAGCAGCGGCGAGGCGTGCGGCAATACCGCACGTTCCGCCGCCTCGTACAGATGCATGATCTGGTCGTGTACGGCAGCACTTTGCATCATCGCTTCTGCGGGCGAACAACCCTGTTCACGGATCAATAACAACGGCAGGTTGAAATCGCCGATGCCGGCCTGCTGTTCCTTCAGCGCCGAAAACAGATCATTGGCGATAATCGTGGCGCTGGCGGCGAGAGCGGTGATGCGCCGCACATCGGGGGCGCTGTAGACATTGGCGGGCAATTCATAGCCGCCAATGATGTCGATCAGCGACAGGCAGGGCAGGAAACTGTTGACCTGACGGTGTGCCAGATATTCCCAGAGCGCGGGCGTCAGTCCTTCGATTCGCCACGCCGCTTCGGCGGTCATGGTGACAAACATGGCAATGATTTCATGGCGAACGCGGGCAACCTGCGCCGCTGTCGCCAAGCACTCCACCCGCGTCAGGTATGCACGCAGAGCGACCAGCACCGGATCGCTGTGCAATGCCAGCTCAAGCCCCGGCTGAAACTGTTCGCTCAAATAAACCGGTTCCAGCGCTGCCAGCGCCAGGGACAGGCGCGGCCCGACCATTCGTGGTTCAGACCCGGTTCGCTCATCATCGCAGTAGTAATCGTCCACGGCGAACAGAGCGGCAAAACATTGCGCTGCCAGCAGCAGCCGATCGGGATCATCGGTGTCGGTGTGACACAGCATGGCGAAGCGCCCGAAACCCATGGCACGAACCTTGTCGTGCTGACCCGGAAAAATGCCCACCTCGGCGATCCACGGCAGGAGGCGGTCGTCGACCTCCGCCGTCAGCGCGGCGTCGATTCGAAAAGGTGCCAGTGCGTACAAGGCTGGAACGGCCCAGGGTGATTTTTTCCGAACACCCGAACGTTGGGCTGATGATGGGTTCGCTGAGCTTCGGACGGCCTCAAACCACTCTTGCATGCTCTCGATCCCGAAGTGCTCAACCATCCGCCGAAACCACACCGTGAAAATGTCGGGCCGATGCTCGATCCGCTCGGCTATCTCCTGCAGTGACAGCCACTCCCAGTCTTGGGCTTCCTCCGGATTGATCTGCGGATCTGTCTGACTTACACCGATGAAGACATGATCGAATTCATGCTCGACCAATTGATTGGACACCTGTTCGTGATAGAGCATCGAGGCGACTTTCTGCAGTTTGCATGTCATGCCCATTTCTTCGTGCAATCGGCGGCGCGCGGCGGCCGCCGTCAGTTCTCCCGGACGAGGATGTCCGCAGCAGGTGTTGGTCCACAAACCTCCAGAGTGATACTTGCCCGATGCGCGTTGCTGCAGAAGAAGTCGCCCTTGCGGATCGAAAAGCAGGATTGAAAACGCTCGATGACGCAGGCCCTCATGATGCACTTGCAGCTTCGGTGCAACGCCGATCTGGCGGTCTTTGGAGGAGACGAGAATCAGCAAATCATCCATGGCGAGACTCCATAGCATTTGCATCGCTGACCTGGCCAGATTTCGTCCTTTATACCCGTACAGGCGTGCAGGCAACGTCGGGCGGGAGGCAACGACGACTGTCAGGGCAAGTGGCGGTGGATCATATCGGCCAGACCATGCAAAGGCGTGGTGTTGCCCGGCAGCGTTTGCAAGGAATCGTGGGCCTGTTCAATCAACTGTGTCGCGTGTTGTCTGGACATTGGTAATCCGTGCACCGATACGTAGGTGGCTTTGCCGTCTCTGGCGTCCTTTCCGGCGGTTTTGCCAAGCGTGGCACTGTCCAGGGTGATGTCGTGAATGTCATCGATGATTTGCAGAGCCAGGCCAATTGCGTTTGCGTAATGATCAAGTTCGGGAATGAGGGGATGCGATGACCCAGCGCACAGCGCAGCCATGCGCACACTGGCCCGAATCAGTGATCCGGTTTTCATCTGATGAAGGGTTTGCAATTGCATGACGTCGAGTGTCCCGCCAACAGCCGCGAGATCAAGCGCCTCGCCGCCCGTCAGCCCGATGGACCCGGACGCCCCGGCCAACTCTTTGACCAGTCGCGTCAGGCATTCGGCTTCGGCGGGCGTTTGACTCAGCACGTTGAACGCCTGTGCGAACAATGCATCGCCGACCAGAATTGCCAGCGCCTCATCGTACTGAACATGCACCGTCGCGCGTCCGCGGCGCAAATCATCGTTATCGAGGGCCGGAAGGTCGTCATGGACCAGCGAAGCAGCGTGGATCAATTCCACCGCGGTGGCGGCGTGATCCAAGGCGTCGGGCGCGACCGAGAATATTTCACCTGCTGCGTGACACAGCAGTGGACGCAGGCGCTTGCCCGTTCCGAGGACCGCATAGCGCATCGCATGATGCAGGCGCGGAGGCTCCGTGGTCGCGGGCGGTAATGCGCACTCCAGGGCAAACTGAATGCGGGGCAGCTTGGCCTTGCGCCATTGCTCGAACGACGCAGGCGTGCGGTCATACGCGACGTTGTTGAGCCTGAGAAATCTGTTCATCGGCTGTTTCTGCGCAGAAGATCGAAGCGTCATGAGAGCGCGATTGGCAAGAAAAGACACCTGTCAGATCTGACAGGTCAGTACGGGTTTTCGACAAATGGTCATCGTCGTTCAGCGGCTTCGCCAGTTTGAGGGCGCGGGGGATTTCACACTCCACCAACAATTCCCCGCTTCCACGCCACTCGCCGCTATGGCAACTTGGCCGCCCCTGATGAGGCTGCAATCGATGGCAAACCCCTACCGCGAATTATTCAACGCACCCGGCGCGGGCAAGTTTGTGCTGGCCGGGATGATCGCGCGCATGCCGATCTCCATGACCGGCATCGGCCTGATTACCATGCTCTCGCAGTTGACCGGGGGCTATGCGTTGGCCGGTGGTGTGGCGGCGACTTTCGCCTTGGCCACGGCATTTTGCGCACCGCAGGTGTCGCGTCTGGTCGACCGTTTCGGGCAGAGCAGAATCCTTCCGCTGTCGGCATTGATCGGTGGCGGCGCGCTGTTGATGGTGCTGTTGTGCACGCGGGTGCAAGCGCCGAACTGGACGCTGTTCATCTTCGCCGCGCTGGCCGGTTGCATGCCGAGCATGTCGGCGATGGTGCGGGCGCGCTGGACCGAAATCTATCGCGGGCAGCCGCAGTTGCGGACGGCGTACGCGCTGGAATCGGTGCTCGACGAGGTGTGCTTTATCGTCGGGCCGCCGTTGTCGGTGGGCCTGTCCGTTGCGGTGTTTCCCGAGGCCGGACCGTTGGCCGCGCTGGTGGCGTTGGCCGTCGGCGTGACGGCGTTTGTCGCCCAGCGCAGCACCGAGCCGGCGGTGCATCCGCGCGAGTCCGAGGACCAAGGTTCGATCATTCGCTCGCCTGACGTCCAGTGGTTGCTGGCGTTGATGCTCGCCATGGGCATTATTGTCGGGGTGATCGATGTGGTCAGCGTCGCCTTTGCCCGGCATCAGGGCCAGCCAGCGGCGGCGAGTATCGTCTTGTCGGTGTACGCCATTGGTTCGTGCCTGGCCGGTATAGCCTTCGGAGCGATGCGTTCGAAACTGCCATTGCCGCGGCTGTTTCTGTATGGCGGTGTGGCGACGGCGGTGACCACGTTGCCGCTGCTGCTGGCGAGCAATATCGTCGGCTTGTCGATCGCGGTGTTCATCGCCGGACTGTTCTTCTCGCCGACGCTGATCGTCGCGATGGCGTTGATCGAGCGCATCGTGCCGCCAGCCAAATTGACCGAGGGCCTGACGTGGCTGGTGACCGGATTAAGCATCGGCGTGGCGATTGGCGCCGCCGGGTCCGGTGCGCTGGTGGATGGATTTGGCGCGCGCAGCGGATTCTGGCTGGCGATTGCAGCGGGCGCGGTGGTGTTGGGCTCCGCGATACAAAGCTTCCGCCACCTGAAATGACGAGCTGCGGCACGCTGCGATCTTATGAGCTGATCTTCAAAAATCAAAAGATCGCAGCCTCGTTGCACCCGACAGCTCCAACAGGGGATGTGGGGTTATCGATGTAGGAGCTGCGGCACGCTGCGATCTTTTGATCCTGGTCTTCAAATCAAAAGATCGCAGCCTCGTTGCACTCGACAGCTCCTACAGGGGATGCGGGGTTATCGTTGTTGTAGGAGCTGCGGCACGCTGCGATCTTTTGATCCTGATCGTAAAAAATCAAAAGATCGCAGCCTCGTTGCACTCGACAGCTCCTACAGGGGATGCGGGGTTATCGTTGTAGGAGCTGCGGCACGCTGCGATCTTTTGATCTTGATCGTAAAAAATCGAAAGATCGCAGCCTCGTTGCACTCGACAGCTCCTACAGGGGATGCGGGGTTATCGTTGTTGTAGGAGCTGCGGCACGCTGCGATCTTTTGATCTTGATCGTAAAAAATCAAAAGATCGCAGCCTCGTTGCACTCGACAGCTCCCACACGGGGATGTGGGTGGGGTTACCAGCCTCGGCCGGAATTGACCCAGAAGTTTACCGACAATGATGTCGACACTGACTCCACCTGATGGAACCAGCCTTCCGGCAAGAACAGCAGATCACCAGCCTCCAGCGTCACGCGCAGAAACGTGACGTCCCGTGCCGCCGGGAAGCGTTCGTAATCCGGCGCATCGGGGTTGAAATCACAGCCGTCGAGCCCACCCTTCGGCGCGGTCGACCAAGTGCCCAGGGCTTCCCGATGATGCGGCGCGGCGAGGGTGAATTTTTTCTGGCCCCAGACCTGGGCAAACAGATTGTCGGTGTCATCGCGGTGCAACGGTGTCAGCGTGCCTTTGGGCCCGATCCAGATACGCGGCGGGATGAACAGCGACGCGTCGAAGTAGGGCGGGTATTGGATCTGCTGCATCAACTGCGCGGGCAAAATGTTGTTGCCCATATACGCAGGCGGCTCGCCGTCCGGGCCTTTGACCGCTGGCTTATCCAGCGAGGCGATGAAATCGGCCATCGATGTGGAGCGGAAATCACGCTCGGTGGAAAACGTCTTCTTCACGTAATCGCCATGGCGGGTGATGCCTTGCAGCTCGGCGAAATGCACCAGTGATTCTTCGCGGCTGAGCTTGAACAGCGGCCAGTCGTGCAGCGCATTGCTGATGACCACCGGGATGCCGTTGGGCAAATATCGACCGTGGAAATCGGTCACCGACAGATCCGCGCGCGCAACGCGTTCGATGCTGCGTTGGGTCGGCAGACTGGCGGTGAGTTTTTCGCTGAAGCGCGGCGGCGTTGGGTAGCGCTTGTTCATGTCGACTTTTTCCGCGACCCCGCCGCCATGCATCGCCTGCTCGATGATCTGTGGCAACAGCGTCGCCAGGCCCATGTTGCCGCCGATCTTCAGACGCCCGCTGGCGAACAGTTCTTCGACGTTGGCAATGCCACCCATGATGCCGAGGAAATCCTTTTCCGCGACTTCGATGGTCACGTCCGGGCTGGCGTGGCGCCCGGGCACGGTGCGGCTGCTGGCCTTGACCTCGGACCAGTAGGCCTGCTGCGGGCCAAACACGAATTGAAAGACGCCTTCGATGCCGACAGCGCCGGCATTGGCGAACAGTTTGCCCAGGATGCTCTGCAGGTCCACGGTGATCCCTCATTATTGGTTTTGACCTGAACACTTAACGAGCACCCGATGGGCGAATTTACTGGCGCGCGACTAATTTGCCCGGCAGGCCGTCCGTTTCTTCCTACAGATGAATTTTTCGAGGAAAAGCGTGGTGATCAAGCTGACCCTGCTGTGTCTGCCGTATTCCGGTGCCAGTGCCATGGTCTACAGCCGCTGGCGGCCGAAGCTGCCGCAATGGCTGCACTTGCAACCGGTGGAGCTGCCGGGGCGCGGCGCGCGTTTCGGTGAGCCACTGCACACCGATATGCGTGCCTTGGCGATGCAACTGGCCAAGGAGTTGCGCCCGACGCTCAAGACTCCTTACGCACTGTTCGGCCACAGCCTCGGCGCGCTGCTGGCCTGCGAAATGGCCCATGCCCTGCGCGCGCTGGGTTGCCCGGAACCGGTGGCGTTGTTCGCCTCGGGCACGGCAGCGCCAACCTTGCGTGCCGATTACGATCGCGGGTTTGCCGAGCCGAAGACCGATGCCGAGCTGATCGATCAGTTGCGTACGCTCAACGGCACAAGCGAAGAAGTCCTGGCCAATGCCGAATTGATGAACCTTACCCTGCCGATCCTGCGCGCGGATTTCCAGCTGTGCGGCAAATTCGAGCCGTTGCAGCGCCCGTTGCTCAACTGCCCTGTGCACGTGCTCGGCGGCAAAGCCGACCGCGCCACCACCGAACAACTGATCGGCTGGAGCCAGGAAACCCGCGGCAGCTTTTCGGTTGACCTGTTTGCCGGCGGGCATTTCTTTATCCATGAACACGAAGCCAAAGTGCTGCGCCTGATCAAGGATCATCTCGACGTGCACCATCGCCGCCACGCCATGGCCGCCACCGCCTGACCAACCGCCCCCGTGTAGGCGCTGCGGAACGCTGCGATCTTTTGATCTTGATCTTCGAAAGCCAGATCAAAGATCGCAGCCTCGTTGCACTCGTCAGCTCCTACAGGGGTTATGTAGGAGCTGCGGAACGCTGCGATCTTTTGATCTTGATCTTCGAAAGCCAGGATCAAAGGATCGCAGCCTCGTTGCACTCGTCAGCTCCTACAGAGGTTGTGTAGGAGCTTCGGAACGCTGCGATCTTTTGATCTTGATCTTCGAAATCCAGATCAAAGATCGCAGCCTCGTTGCACTCGTCAGCTCCTACAGGGGTTGTGTAGGAGCTGCGGAACGCTGCGATCTTTTGATCTTGATCGTCGAAATCCAGGATCGAAAGATCGCAGCCTCGTTGCACTCGTCAGCTCCTACAGGGGTTGTGTAGGAGCTGCGGAACGCTGCGATCTTTTGATCTTGATCTTCGAAATCCAGGATCAAAGATCGCAGCCTCGTTGCACTCGTCAGCTCCTACAGGGGTTGTGTAGGCGCTGCGGAACGCTGCGATCTTTTGATCTTGCTCTTCGATATCCAGGATCAAAAGATCGCAGCCTCGTTGCACTCGTCAGCTCCTACAGGATTGTGTAGGAGCTGCGGAACGCTGCGATCTTTTGATCTTGATCTTCGAACTCCAGGATCAAAGGATCGCAGCCTCGTTGCACTCGTCAGCTCCTACAGGGGTTGTGTGTCGCTTGAAAAGCCTCGTTTTACCGCCTGCCTGACAGTTGTTCTCATTCGCTAATTTTTCCGGTCTGCATTCGTTTTATAGGGACGACGTGCCTTTGTGCTGCCTGCCTACTGATCCGGATGCCAAGAAATGAATGCAGAAGACTCCCTGAAACTCGCTCGCCGGTTTATCGGGTTGCCCCTGGAAAAACGCCAGATGTTCCTCGCCGCCCTGCAGAGGGAAGGGGTGGATTTTTCGCGGTTTCCGATTCCGGCCGGGGTTGAGGCCGAGGATCGGCAGGCGCTGTCTTACGCCCAGCAACGGATGTGGTTTTTGTGGCAGCTCGATCCGCAGGGCGGCGCCTACAATCTGCCCGGCGCGGTGCGACTCAATGGCCGGTTGAATCTGGATGCGCTGGAGCGAGCTTTCGCCAGCCTGGTCGAGCGCCACGAAACCCTGCGCACCGTGTTCCAGCGCCAGGCTGACGAGAGTCTGCTGCAAGTGCCAACCAGTGCGCCGCTGCTGATTCGCCACCAAGACTTCAGTGCGTTGCCGGCCAGCGAGCGTGAGCAGGCCGTGGTCAATGCCGCCGAGCAACAATCGGTGCTGCCGTTCGATCTGGCTGTCGGCCCGCTGTTGCGCGTGACCTTGCTCAAACTCGCCGAGCAGGAACACGTCCTGCTGCTGACTTTGCATCACATCGTCTCCGATGGCTGGTCGATGAACGTGTTGATTGACGAGTTCATTCGTTGCTACGACGCCTTCGATGCCGGTCAGCCGCCGCAATTGCCCGCGCTGCCGATCCAGTACAGCGACTACGCCCTGTGGCAACGGCGCTGGCTGGAAGCGGGCGAGCAGGCGCGTCAGCTCGAATACTGGCAGGCGCAATTGGGCGACGAACATCCGGTGCTGGAGTTGCCGCTGGACCACTCGCGGCCGGCGATGCCGAGCTATCGCGGCACGCGCTACGAGTTCGCCGTCGACGAGCAACTGGCCGAACAATTGCGCAACACGGCGCAGCAGCATCAAGTCACCCTGTTCATGTTTTTGCTCGGCGCCTTCAACGCGCTGCTGCATCGCTATACCGGCCAGACCGACCTGCGCGTCGGCGTGCCGATTGCCAACCGCAACCGGGCTGAAATCGAAGGGCTGATCGGTTTCTTCGTCAACACTCAAGTGCTGCGTACGCAACTGGATGGGCAAACCCGCGTTGATGATCTACTGCGCGCGATCAAGGACACCGCGCTAGGTGCGCAGGCGCATCAGGATCTGCCCTTCGAGCAACTGGTCGAAGCGCTGAAACTGGAACGCAGTCTCAGTCACACGCCGCTGTTCCAGGTGATGTACAACCACCAGCCGCAAGTCGCCGATATCGCCGCGCTCAGCACCGCTTCGGGCCTCGTGCTCAATAGCCTCGACTGGCAAAGCCGTACCACCCAATTCGACCTGACCCTGGATACCTACGAGAAGGGCGGCAAGCTGCACGCCGCGCTGACTTACGCCAGCGACCTATTCGATGCCCCGACCATCGAACGCATGGCCCGTCACTGGTTGCGTCTGCTCGCGGCGATGGTCGCCGATCCGTCGCAGCGCATCGGCGAATTGCCGTTGCTGGAGGCCGATGAGCAGCACACGCTGGTGCATGAGTGGAATAACGTTCGCGCGGCGTATCCGAGCGAAACGCCGCTCCACCAACTGATCGAAGCGCAGGTCATGCGCACGCCGCACGCGCCGGCGCTGGTATTCGGCGAGCAGACCCTGAGCTATGCCGAACTGGATGCCCAAGCCAACCGTCTCGCCCGTCTGCTGCACGACCACGGCGTGCGCGCCGACAGTCTGGTCGGCGTTTGTGCGCTGCGTTCGGTGGAAATGGTCGTCGCGCTACTGGCGATCCTCAAGGCGGGCGGTGCGTATGTGCCGCTGGACCCGGAATACCCGCAGGAGCGTCTGGCGTACATGATCGAGGACAGCGGCATCACTTTGCTGCTGACCCAGTCTGAGTTGCTGCCGTCGCTGCCGACTGGCGGGGTGAAAGTCATCACCCTCGATCAGCCAGGTTTGCTCGACGAGTTTAGCGACACTCGGCTGGAGATCAGTGTTGATCCACTGAATCTGGCTTATGTGATTTACACCTCCGGCTCAACCGGCAAACCGAAGGGCGCCGGTAACAGCCACGCGGCGCTGGTCAACCGTTTGTGCTGGATGCAGGACGCCTACGGGCTGCACGCCAGCGATTCGGTGTTGCAGAAAACCCCGTTCAGTTTCGACGTCTCGGTATGGGAATTCTTCTGGCCGCTGCTGACCGGTGCGCGGTTGGTGGTCGCCGCGCCGGGCGTGCACCGCGATCCGCTGCAGCTCATCGATACGATCAATCGCTACGGGATCAGCACGCTGCACTTTGTGCCGTCGATGCTGCAGGCGTTCATTCATGAGACGGGCGTCGAAAGCTGTGTCGGCCTCAAACGTATCGTTTGCAGCGGTGAGGCACTGCCACTGGACGCGCAGAACCAAGTCTTCGCCAAGCTGCCGAACGCCGCGCTCTACAACCTCTACGGCCCGACCGAAGCGGCCATCGACGTGACCCATTGGACTTGCGTTGATGAAGGCGCGGACAGCGTGCCGATCGGCCGGCCGATCGCCAACCTGCGCACCCATGTTCTTGACGCCGAGCTGCTGCCGGTGCCGAGTGGCGTGGCCGGCGAACTGTACCTCGGTGGTGCGGGGCTGGCGCGCAGTTATCACCAGCGTCCGGCGCTGACGGCTGAGCGCTTCGTGCCGTGCCCGTTCCATGACGGCGCGCGCCTGTACCGCACCGGTGACCGTGTGCGACAGCGTGCCGACGGTGTGATCGAATACCTCGGTCGCCTCGACCACCAAGTCAAACTGCGCGGTTTGCGCATTGAACTCGGCGAAATCGAAACCCGCCTGATCCAGCATTCGCTGGTGCGCGAAGCGGTGGTGCTGGTGCAGGGCGGCAAACATCTGGTGGCTTATCTGGTGCTGGAAAATTCGCAGCCGGACGAGCAATGGCAGCAGGACGTCAAGGCGTGGCTGCTCGGCAGCCTGCCGGAATTCATGGTGCCGACTTACCTGATGACCCTGGCCAAGCTGCCGGTCACCGCCAACGGCAAACTTGACCGCAAAGCCTTGCCGCAACCGGACGCGGCGCCTCAGCAAGCCTTCGTGGCACCCAAAGATGCCCTGCAAAAAGCGCTGGCGGCGATCTGGGAAGATGTGCTCGGTCTCGAACGCGTCGGCCTGGAGGACAACTTCTTCGAACTCGGTGGCGACTCGATCATTTCGATTCAGGTGGTCAGCCGGGCACGGCAGGCCGGGATTCGCATCAGCCCGCGCGACCTGTTCCAGTACCAAACTGTGCGCAGCCTGGCGCAGGTGGCGACCCTGGAACAGCAGACGGCGGTCGATCAGGCGCCGGTGACCGGTGACGCCATTCTCGGGCCCATTCAGCAGGATTTTTTCAGCCGCGCCATGCCGCTGCGGCAACACTGGAACCAATCGCTGCTGCTGACCCCGCGCGACAGCTTGAACGCGCAGTGGCTCGATGCGGCGCTCACGCAAGTCATCAATCATCACGACGCCTTGCGCCTGCGTTTTGTCGAGGCTGCCGACGGTTGGCAGCAAAGCCACAGCCCCGTGGTTGAAAGTGCAGACCTGTGGCTGCGCGACGCCGAGTCCGCCGAGCAACTGACTGCGCTGTGCAACGACGCGCAACGCAGCCTCGACCTGAAGAACGGCCCGCTGCTGCGCGCCATGCTGGTGACGCTGGCCGATGGCACTCAGCGTCTGGCGTTGATCGTTCATCACTTGGCGGTGGATGGCGTGTCCTGGCGGGTGTTGCTTGAAGATCTGCAGCAGGCCTATGAACAATTGTCGGCGGGCGGCGGCGTTCAGTTGCCGAGCAAAACCAGCGCGTTCCAGCGCTGGACGGCACGTCTTGCCAGCGACGCATCGCGTTTCGACGAACAAGTTGCTTACTGGAAAGCCCAGCATTACGGCGCAAAGGATTTGCCTTGCGAGCGTCCGCAGGGCAGCCGGCGCAACGCCGATGGCGAAAAAATCGAATGGCGCCTCGACGCCGAGCGAACCCGCCAGTTGCTGCAACAGGCCCCGGCGGCGTATCGCACGCAGGTCAACGATTTGCTGCTGACTGCGCTGGCACGCACTGTCAGTCGCTGGAGTCAGCAGCCGAGCACGTTGATCGAACTCGAAGGGCACGGCCGCGAAGACCTGTTCGAGGACATCGACCTGAGTCGCACGGTGGGTTGGTTCACCAGCCTGTTCCCGGTCAATCTGAGCGCTGCCGACGATCTCGACGGTTCGATCAAGGCAATCAAGGAGCAACTGCGTGCAGTGCCGGACAAAGGTCTGGGCTACGGCGTGCTGCGTTATCTGGCGGCGCCATCGGTGCGCGCCGAACTGGCTGAGCTGACGCCGCCACGCATCACCTTCAACTACCTCGGCCAGTTCGACCGTCAGTTCGACGACGCGGCGCTGTTCGTGCCGTCCGCCGAAACCAGCGGCGTCGCACAGGATCCGACGGCACCGCTGGCGAACTGGCTGACCGTCGAAAGTCAGGTGTATGGCGGCGAACTGTCGATGAGCTGGGGATTCAGCCGCGAGATGTTCGACCGTTCGACCGTGCAGCAACTGGTGGACGATTACGCCAGCGAGCTGCACGCACTGATCGACCACTGCTGCAATCTGCCCGCCGCGCAAGCGACGCCATCGGACTTCCCGCTGGCTCGCGTGAGCCAGGCGCAACTGGACGCGTTGCCGGTGCCGGCCGGTCAGCTCGACGATGTGTATCCGTTGTCGCCGATGCAGCAGGGGCTGCTGTTTCACACCCTCTACGAGCAAGCGGCAGGCGAGTACATCAATCAGTTGCGTGTCGATGTGCAAGGCCTTGACCCTGAGCGGTTCCGCGCCGCGTGGCAAGCCACGGTCGACGCGCAGGACATTCTGCGCAGCGGTTTCATCTGGCAGGGTGAGTTGGCGCAGCCGCTGCAGATTGTCCACAAGCACGTGCAATTGCCGTTCACCACGCTCGACTGGCGTGAGCGCGACGACCACGCCACAGCGCTCGCGGCGCTGGCCGAGGCCGAGCGTCAGCAAGGTTTCGATCTGACCCGTGCACCGCTGTTGCGGCTACTGCTGGTGCAGACCGGCGCCGCGCAATGGCACCTTATTTACACCCATCACCACATCCTCATGGACGGCTGGAGTAACTCGCAGTTGCTCGGCGAAGTGTTGCAGCGCTACAGCGGTCGCACGCCAACGAATGGCGGCGGGCGATATCGCGATTACATCGCCTGGCTGCAACGACAGGACGCAGCGCTGAGTGAGGATTTCTGGAGCGCTCAGTTGGCCGCGCTGCAGGAGCCGACCCGACTGGCGCGCGCGGCCACCGCTAATGAGAGCGGCAGCGGCCACGGCGATCACTACCTGACCCTGGACGTGCCGGGCACGCAGGCGCTGGAACATTTCGCGCGCCGGCAGAAAGTCACCGTCAACACCTTGGTGCAAGCGGCATGGCTGTTGTTGCTGCAACGCTATACCGGACATGAAGCGGTGGCATTCGGCGCGACCGTGGCCGGGCGTCCGGCGGATCTGCCAGGCATCGAGCAACAGGTCGGTCTGTTCATCAACACCTTGCCGGTGATCGGCGCGCCGCGTCCGGATCAGACCGTTGGCCAATGGCTGCAAGCCGTACAGGCGCAAAACCTCAGCCTGCGTGATTTCGAGCATACGCCGCTGGCCGATATCCAGCGTTGGGCCGGGCAGGGCGGTGAAGCGCTGTTCGACAACATTCTGGTGTTCGAAAACTACCCGATTGCCCAAGCGCTGAACCAGGCCGGGCAAGGGCTGACATTCGGTGAAGTCGGCAACTTTGAACAGACCCACTATGCATTGAGCGTCGCGGTGACCCTCGGCGCGCAATTGGCCTTGCACTTCAGCTACGATCGCAGCCAATTCGCCGGCGCGGTCATCGCTGATATCAGTGCGCACCTGCTGCAATTGCTTGAGCAGTTCGCCGTGTCCGCCGAACGCAACCTCGGCGAAATTGCCTTGGCCAGCGCTGCGGAACAGGCACGCCAGCAAGCCGACAATCAGCCGCAGCCGTATCCGATCGATCTCGGCGTGCACCAGCGCATCGCCGCGTTGGCCGCCGAACGTCCGCAACGCACGGCGGTGATTTTCAACGGCCAGCACTTCAGCTATGGCGAAATCGACCAGCGTGCCAATCAACTCGCTCATGCGCTGATCGCCCGTGGCGTCGGCGCAGAAACCCGCGTCGGCGTGGCCTTGCCGCGCAGCGAAGCGGTGATTGTCGCGCTGCTGGCCGTGCTCAAGGCGGGCGGCGCTTATGTGCCGCTGGACACCAGTTACCCGCGCGAGCGCCTGGCCTATCTGATCGAGGATTCCGGGCTGGCGCTGCTGATCAGCGACTCGTCGGTATCGGCGCAATTACCGCTTGCCGAGTCGGTGCCGTTGCTGGAACTCGACCGTCTCGACTTGCGCGAATTGCCGATCACGGCGCCGACGGTGCAAGTCGATCCGGACAATCTGGCGTACGTGATTTACACCTCCGGCTCCACCGGTAACCCGAAAGGCGTCAGCGTCGCCCATGGCCCGCTGGCGATGCATTGCCAGGCCATCGGTGAGCGCTATGAAATGCGTGACAGCGACTGCGAATTCCATTTCATGTCGTTCGCCTTCGACGGTGCCCATGAGCGCTGGCTGACCAGCCTGACCCACGGCGCCTCGCTGCTGATTCGCGACGACACCCTGTGGACGCCGGAGCAGACCTATAACGCGATGATCGAACACGGCGTGACCGTGGTCGCCTTCCCGCCGGTGTACCTGCAACAACTCGCCGAACACGCCGAGCGCGTCGGCCATCCGCCGAAGGTACGTATCTATTGCTTCGGCGGCGATGCGGTGCCGAACGCCAGTTTCGAGCGGGTCAAACGCGCTCTCGATCCGGACTACATCATCAACGGCTACGGCCCGACCGAAACCGTGGTCACCCCGCTGATCTGGAAGGCCGGACGCGAAGTGTCGTGCGGCGCTGCCTACGCGCCGATCGGCAGTCGCATCGGCGATCGCAGCGCCTATGTGCTGGATGCCGATCTGAACCTGCTGCCGCAAGGCATGGCCGGTGAGCTGTACCTCGGTGGCACCGGGCTGGCGCGCGGTTATCTGAACCGTCCGGGGCTGACCGCCGAGCGCTTCGTCGCTGATCCGTTCAGCAGCACCGGCGGCTTGCTTTATCGCACCGGCGACCTGGTGCGTCAGCGTGTCGACGGCACATTCGATTACCTCGATCGCATCGACAATCAGGTGAAGATCCGCGGTTTCCGCATCGAGTTGGGTGAAGTCGAAGCGGCGCTGCAAGCCCTCGACGGCGTGCGCGAAGCGGTGGTGGTGGCGCAGGAAGGCAGCGCCGGCAGCGGCAAGCGTCTGGTGGCCTATGTCGTCAGCGATACGACGCGCACCGACTTCACCGATGAGCTGCGTGCGCAACTTCAGGCGACGTTGCCAGCGCATATGGTGCCGGCGTATGTGCTGCGACTGCAGCGTCTGCCGCTGACACCGAACGGCAAACTCGATCGCAAGAACCTGCCGAAACCGGACGTCAGCCAATTGCAACAGGCTTACGTCGCGCCGCAAACCGAGCTGGAGCGGCAACTGGCAACGATCTGGCAAGACGTGCTCAAGCTGGAACAGGTCGGCAGCAGCGACAACTTCTTCGAACTGGGCGGCGACTCGATCATTTCCATCCAGGTGGTCAGCCGCGCCCGGCAGGCCGGGATTCGCTTCACGCCGAAAGACCTGTTCCAGCACCAGACCATCGCCGCGCTGGCGGTGGTCGCGCAGACCGGCGAAGCGCTGCAACAGATCGACCAGCGGCCGGTGACCGGCAGCACAGCGCTGTTGCCGATTCATCAGGAATTTTTTGCGCAAGCGATTCCTGATCGTCACCACTGGAACCAGTCGGTGATGCTCAAGCCGACGCAGACGCTGGATGCGCAGGTGCTGGAACAGGCGCTGGACGCGTTGCTGCTGCATCACGACAGCCTGCGTCTGGAGTTTGTCGAGCAGGCTGACGGTTGGATCGCGCAATACCGTGATGTTGCCACGCAGGCGGGCGAGACCATTCTGTGGCAGGTCGAGGTCGCTGATCTTGCTGCCCTCGAGGCGCTGGGTGACAAGGCGCAGCGCAGCCTGCAATTGAGCGGTGGCTCGTTGGTTCGCGCGGTGCTGGCGAACCTGGCGGACGGCACTCAACGCTTGCTGCTGATCGTTCATCACCTGGTGGTCGATGGCGTGTCGTGGCGGATCCTGTTCGAAGACCTGCAGAACGCTTATCGGCAGATTGTTGCCGGTAACGCTGTGCAATTGCCGGCCAAGACCAGTGCGGTCAAAACGTGGGCGGCGGCTTTGCAGGAATATGCCGCGACGCCTGCGTTGCAGGCCGAACTGGGCTTTTGGCAGCAGCAGTTGCAGGGCGCGTCGGCAGCGTTGCCGTACGACCATGCCGATGGCGGGCAGCAACACGACCAAGCAGCGACGATCCGCAGCAAACTGGATCAGAACCTGACCCGCCAGTTGCTGCAAGAGGCGCCCGCAGCCTATCGCACGCAAGTCAACGATGTGCTGTTGACGGCATTGGCGCGGGTGATGGTGCGCTGGACCGGCGGCGACCATGCGCTGGTGCTGCTGGAAGGCCATGGCCGTGAAGATCTGTTCGACAGCGTCGATCTCACCCGCACCGTGGGCTGGTTCACCAGCGTGTTCCCGGCACGGCTTTCGCCAGCCGCTGACCGGGGGGCGTCGCTCAAACAGGTCAAGGAACAATTGCGCGCGATACCGCACAAAGGCCTCGGCTTCGGTGCACTCGCGCATCTGGGCGATGCGCCGGCGCGCGAAGCATTGCGCGGGCTGCCGGCACCGCGCCTGACGTTCAACTACCTGGGCCAGTTCGACGGCAGTTTTGCCCAAGCGGACCAGGCGTTGTTCGCGCCGACTGGTGAATCCGCTGGTGCTGAAGTCAATCTGCAGGGGCCGCTCGGCAACCCACTGGCGCTGAACGGCAAAGTCTTCGGCGGCGAGCTGGATCTGAGCTGGACTTACAGCGCTGCGATGTTCGATGCCGCGACCATCCAGCGTCTGGCCGATGATTATGTGCAGGAACTGACGGCGCTGATCGGCCACTGCTGCGATGCCAACAACCGTGGCGTGACGCCGTCGGACTTCCCGTTGGCGCGACTGTCACAAGCGCAACTGGATGCGCTGGTGCTGGAGCCGCAAGGCATCGATGACATTTACCCGCTGTCGCCGATGCAGCAGGGCATGTTGTTCCATTCGCTGCTCGAACAGGGCAGTGGCGACTACATCAATCAGATGCGCCTGGACGTCGATGGTGTCGATCCACAGCGTTTCCGCGCCGCCTGGCAAGCGGTGGTGGGTGCCCATGACATTTTGCGCACCGGGTTCTTCTGGCAAGGCGACTTGCCGCAACCGGTGCAAGTGGTGCAGCGGCAGGTAGAAGTGCCGTTCAGCGTCCTCGACTGGAACGGCAAGGCCGATCTGCACGCGGCGCTGCAAACTCTCGCCTCTGAAGAACGCGCATTGGGCCTCGACCTGACCTGTGCGCCACTGCTGCGTTTGGTGCTGGTGCGCACTGCAACTGATCGTCATCACCTGATCTACACCAACCATCACATCCTCATGGATGGCTGGAGCAGCGCGCAGTTGCTCGGCGAAGTCTTGCAGCATTATCGCGGCGAAGAGGTGCCGCGCCCGGTGGGTCGCTATCGCGATTACATCGCTTGGTTACAGGGTCAGGACGCGACGGCCGCTGAGCATTACTGGCTGTCGACATTGGGCAATCTGGATCAACCGACGCGCCTGGCGAATGTGATTGCGCGGCCACACGATGATTTACCGAGCGTCGGTTACGGCGATCATCACCACGTACTGGACGCCGATCTGAGCGCACGTCTGGGTGAATTCGCCCGGGCCTCGAAAGTCACCGTCAACACGCTGGTGCAAGCCGCGTGGCTGTTGCTCTTGCAGCGTTTTACCGGCAAGGACCGGGTGGCGTTCGGTGCGACGGTAGCCGGGCGCCCGGCGGATCTGCCGGGGGCCGAAGCGCAGATCGGGCTGTTCATCAACACCCTGCCGGTGGTCGCCGCGCCGCAATCGCATCAGAGTCTGGCCAGTTGGCTGCAAGCGGTGCAGGCGCAGAATCTGGCGTCACGCGAGTTCGAACACACGCCGCTGGCGGACATTCAGCGCTGGGCCGGGCAGGGTGGCGAGGCGCTGTTCGACAGTTTGATGGTGTTCGAAAACTACCCGATTGGCGAAGCTCTGGAACGCGGCGCGCCGCAAGGGCTGCGCTTTGGCGCGGTGGCCAATCAAGAGCAGACCAATTACCCGCTGACCTTGTTGGTGAGCATGGGCGCGCAGTTGTCGGTGCATTTCAGTTATCAGCGCGACAGTTTCACCGCGGAAAGCGTGACGCAATTGGGCGCTACTCTGCAGCGTCTGCTCGAGCAGATGGCCGAGCCGGGTGAGCGTTCGCTGGGCGAGTTGCAGTTGATCGACGTCGCACCGCCAATCGATTCCCGCTTTGATACCGAGCAGTGCATTCATCAGGCAATTGCCCATCAGGTGGCGACAGCGCCGGATGCACCGGCGGTGACCTTCGGCGCGTTGCAACTGACTTACGCCGAACTGGATGCGCAGGCCAATCGTCTGGCGCACCAACTGATCGAACTTGGTGTCGGCCCGGAAGTGCGCGTCGGCGTAGCGATGCCACGTTCCGAGCAGTTGCTGATCGCATTGCTGGCGGTGCTCAAGGCCGGTGGCGCTTATGTGCCGCTGGATCCGGACTATCCGGCTGAGCGCGTCGCCTACATGCTTGAAGACAGCCGTGCGCGCGTGTTGCTCACTGAGCAGGCGGTCGCTGCGACATTGCACGTGCCAAGCGCAACCCACGTGCTGCTGCTCGATCAGGTGTCGCTGAGGGATTATCCGCACAGCGCACCGCAAACATCCGTCGCACCGGACAACCTGGCCTACGTGATCTACACCTCGGGCTCCACCGGCAAACCGAAAGGCGTGGCGATTGCCCATCGCAATGTCATGGCGCTGATCGACTGGTCGGCCAAAGTCTACAGCCGCGACGATATCCAAGGCGTATTGGCCTCGACTTCGGTGTGTTTCGACCTGTCGGTGTGGGAGCTGTTCGTCACTCTGGCCAATGGCGGCTCGCTGATCATCGCGCGCAATGCGCTGGAGCTGCCGAACCTGCCGGCGCGAGATCAGGTGCGCCTGATCAACACGGTGCCATCGGCGATCGCTGCGCTGCAACGCGCCGGACAGATTCCGCCGAGCGTGCGCATCATCAATCTGGCCGGCGAGCCACTCAAGCAAGGGTTGGTCGACGCGCTGTATCAGCAGGCGACGGTCGAGCATGTCTACGACCTGTACGGCCCGTCGGAAGACACCACTTACTCAACCTGGACCCGCCGCCGCGCCAATGGCCAGCCACGCATCGGTCGCGTCCTCGAGCACAGCGCCAGCCATCTGCTCGACGCCGATCTGCATGCGGTGCCGTCAGGGGTGTCGGCTGAGCTGTACCTGTCTGGCGCCGGCATCACTCGCGGTTATCTGGGACGCGCCGCGCTGACCGCCGAGCGCTTCGTACCGAATCCGTTCGTCGGCAACGGCGAGCGCCTGTACCGCACCGGCGACCTGATTCGCCAGCGCGAACAAGGCGAACTCGAGTACATGGGCCGGATCGACCATCAGGTGAAAATTCGTGGCTTCCGCATCGAACTGGGGGAGATCGAGGCGCGATTGCTCGGCCAACCGGCGGTCAGTGAAGCGGCGGTGCTTGCCGTTGAGGGGGAGGGCGGTGCGCAACTGGTGGCCTACGTGGTCGCGCCGGCACTGGATCGGGATGACGACGCAGCGCAGCGGCAATTGCGCGACGGACTAAAGACTGGCCTCAAGTCTTCGTTACCTGACTACATGATTCCCGCGCACCTGTTGTTCCTTGAACAGTTGCCACTGACCCCCAACGGCAAACTCGACCGCAAGGCCCTGCCCGCGGTCGATGCCAGCCAGATGCAGGCCGCCTATGTCGCGCCGCAGAGTGAGCTTGAGCAACAGGTCGCGGCGATCTGGCAGCAAGTGCTCGAGGTTGAAC
This sequence comes from Pseudomonas fluorescens, assembly GCF_900636825.1. Classification (NCBI taxonomy): domain Bacteria; kingdom Pseudomonadati; phylum Pseudomonadota; class Gammaproteobacteria; order Pseudomonadales; family Pseudomonadaceae; genus Pseudomonas; species Pseudomonas fluorescens. Next base: position 2,027,470 of record NZ_LR134318.1, read on the forward strand.
GCATTGGTCTGAGTGATCACTTCTTCGAACTGGGCGGGCACTCGCTGCTGGCGGTCAACGTGGTGTCGCGCATGGCTCTTGAACTGGGCCTGACGCTGACCCCGCAACTGTTATTCCAGCACCCCGTCCTGAGCGATTTTGTCGCTCGACTCGATACAGGAGGCGGGGCAATCAACGAACAGAAACTGAGCAAGCTGGAAGCCCTGCTTGACGATATGGAGGAAGTCTGATGGACAAGAGTGTTGCTTTGAGGGTTGCCAAGCGCTTTATCACTCTGCCGCTGGACAAACGCAAACTGTACCTGGAGAAGATGCTCGAAGAGGGCGTCTCTCCGGCCAATCTGCCGATCCCGGAAACACGTTCCGGGTTTGCGGCGATTCCTCTGTCGTACGCTCAGGAGCGCCAACTGTTCCTTTGGCAAATGGACCCGCACAGCAGCGCGTATCACATTCCCAGTGCCTTGCGCCTCAAGGGGCAACTGGATGTCGCGGCGCTGGAGCGCAGCTTCAATGCAGTGGTCGCGCGCCACGAAAGTCTGCGCACCACGTTTGCCGAGCACGGTGAAACCTTCTGCCAGGTGATTCATCCGCAATTGTCGCTGACCATCACCTTGGCTGCGCTGCCGACAGACCTCGACGCCACTGGCGAAGAGGCGGCGATCAAGGCGTTTGTCGAAAACGAAACGGCGCGCCCGTTCAATCTGCAACAAGGCCCGCTGCTGCGCGTGGCATTGCTGAAAATCGCGCCAGACGATCATGTACTGGTGCTGATCCAGCACCACATCATTTCCGATGGCTGGTCGATCAAAGTGCTGGTCGATGAGTTGATCCAGCATTACGCCGCCGACACCGCCGGGCAGCCACTGGCGCTGCCGGAGCTCGATGTGCAATACGCCGACTACGCGATCTGGCAACGTCACTGGCTGGAAGCAGGCGAGCGCGAACGGCAACTGGCGTACTGGATCAAGACACTGGACGGCGAGCAGCCGGTGCTGGAGTTGCCGATCGATTTCCCGCGCCCGGCCATGCAAAGCCTGCGCGGTGCGCGCCTTGAGCTGAACCTGCCGACCGCCCTTGGCGATGCCCTCAAACAATTGGCCCAGCGCGAAGGTGCGAGCCTGTTCATGGTCTTGCTGGCCTCGTTCCAGGCGTTGCTGCATCGCTACAGCGGCCAGGCGCAGATTCGTGTGGGCGTGCCAACGGCCAACCGCAACCGGGTCGAGACTGAAGGCCTGATCGGTTTCTTCGTCAACACCCAAGTGCTGAATGCCGAGGTCGACGGGCAATTGCCGTTCAACCAATTGCTGGCTCAGGTCAAGCAAGCGGCGATGGCGGCTCAGGCGCATCAGGATCTGCCGTTCGAGCAATTGATCGAAGCCCTGCAACCGGAACGCAGCCTCAGTCACAGCCCGGTGTTTCAGGTGATGTTCAACCACCAGACCCGCCGTGATCAGGGCCGCGGCGCGGTACAACTGCCGCAGCTGAGCGTCGAGGATGTGCAGTGGGAAGGGCGCACCGCGCAGTTCGACCTGACCTTGAATACCTATGAATCGAATGACGGTCTTGCCGCCGAGCTGAGCTACGCCACCGATCTGTTCACGGCGCAAACCGTTGAGCGCCTGGCCCGTCACTGGCAGAACCTGTTGCAGGGCATCGTTGCCGCGCCAACCCAGCGTGTCGGCGAATTGCCGCTGCTGGAAAGTGCCGAACACGGCGTATTGTTGCAGGACTGGATGCGCGTTGCCGATCACAGCGCGCAGGCCGAATGCGTGCAGCTGGATTTCGCCGCGCAGGCACAGCGAAATCCGCAGGCCACGGCGCTGATCATTGGCGACGAGGTGCTGAGTTACGGCGAGCTGGATGCCCGCTCGAACCAACTGGCGCACCGGCTGATCGAGGCCGGCGTCTGCCCGGATCGACTGGTCGGCATCGCCGTTGAACGCAGCGTTGAAATGATCGTCGGCCTGCTGGCGATCCTCAAGGCTGGCGGCGCCTATGTGCCGCTGGACCCGGCGTATCCAGAGGATCGCCTGGCCTACATGATCGAGGACAGCGGTCTGCAAATACTGCTGACCCAGGCTCATCTGCAGGCGCAATTGCCGATCCCGGCGGACGTGCAAACCCTGTTGCTGGACCAGCCGAGTGCGTGGCTGGCGGCTTATCCACACACCGCGCCGAACGTCGCGGTGAACGCCGAGCACCTGGCATACACGATCTACACCTCCGGCTCCACCGGCAAACCCAAAGGCGTGATGGTTCGCCATGCGGCGCTGAGCAATTTTGTCGCGAGCATGAGCCGGCAGCCAGGCATTGCGGCGACCGACCGCATGCTGTCGCTGACCACGTTCTCGTTCGATATTTTTGGCCTGGAAATCTATGGCCCGCTGCTCGCCGGTGCCTGTGTGGTGCTGACCGGCAAGGACGTGCATCAAGACCCGCAAGCGGTGCTGGAGCTGATCGAACGTCATGCCGTGAGCATGCTGCAAGCCACGCCATCGACCTGGCGCATGCTGCTCGATCAGGAACACGCAGCGATTCTCAAGGGTCGCACGTTCCTCTGTGGCGGTGAGGCGCTGTCGCAGGAACTGGCCAATCGCATGCTCGCGCTGACGCCGAGGGTGTGGAACCTCTATGGCCCGACCGAAACCACTATCTGGTCAGCGCAACATGCGCTGAGCGCGGACGACAGCCGTGCATTCCTCGGCACGCCGATCGACAACACCGCGCTGTACATTCTCGGCAGTGACCTTGAGCTCAATCCGCTCGGTGCGCCGGGGGAATTGCTGATCGGCGGCGATGGCCTGGCGCGCGGTTATTCCCAGCGCCCGAGCCTGACCGCCGAACGCTTTGTGCCGGACCCGTTCTCGAAAAACGGCGCGCGCCTGTACCGCACCGGCGACCTGACCCGTTATCGCGCCGAAGGCGTCATCGAATACATCGGGCGGATCGACCATCAAGTGAAAATCCGTGGTTTCCGTATCGAGCTCGGCGAGATTGAAGCGCGTTTGCTCGCCCTCGACAGTGTGCGCGAAACCGTCGTGGTCGCGCAGGATTCCCCGATCGGTGCGCAACTGGTCGGGTACGTGGTGCCGTCCGCCAGCGGTAGTGACGAAGTCGACCTGCGCGCTGCGCTGAAAGCCAGTCTCAAGGCGGAACTGCCGGAATACATGGTGCCGGCGCACCTGTTGTTCCTCGCGCAATTGCCACTGACGCCTAACGGCAAAATCGACCGCAAGGCTTTGCCAGCACCCGACGCCAGCCAGTTGCAGTCGACCTATATCGCGCCACAAACCGCGACCCAACATACCGTCGCCGAGATCTGGCAAGCGGTGCTCAAACTGGAACGTGTTGGCCTGAGTGACAACTTCTTCGAACTGGGCGGACATTCCCTCCTGGTTACCCAAGTGGTCTCGCGAGTGCGCCAGGCGCTGAATGTGCAAGTGCCGCTGCGCACGTTGTTCGAACACAGCACGCTGGAAGATTTTGTTGCCGCGCTGGGTGTCGATCAGGCGGATCGAGAGCCTGCGCTAGTGGCGTTGCCGCGCCTGCAACCGCTGGCACTTTCCTATGCGCAGGAACGCCAGTGGTTCCTTTGGCAACTCGATCCGGCCAGCACCGCCTATCACGTCCCGGCCGCGCTGCGCTTGCGTGGCGAGCTGAATCTGGCGGCGTTGCGGCAGAGTTTCGAGGCGCTGATCGAGCGTCATGAATCTTTGCGGACCTGCTTCGTCGCGCAACAGGGCCAGACCCTGCAAGTGATTCAGGCCCATGGCACGCTGGATCTGCAAGTGCAGGACGCGGCGGGGCTGGACGATGCGGCGCTGCAAGCGCTGGTCGGCGAAGAAACCCTGCACCTGTTCGATCTGCAACGAGGCCCATTGCTGCGGGTGAAATTGCTGCGGCTGGCCGCCGATGACCATGCGCTGGTGATTACCCTGCATCATATCGTCTCCGATGGCTGGTCGATGAACATCATGGTCGATGAGCTGGTGGCGTTGTACGGCGCTTTCAGTCAGGGCCAGCGCGCGCAATTGCCGGCGCTGCCGGTGCAGTACGCCGACTACGCCGTGTGGCAAAAACAATGGATGGACGCTGGCGAGCGCGAGCGTCAGTTGAGTTACTGGACCGCGCAACTGGGCGACGGCGATCAGCCGCTGCTGGAGCTACCGACCGATCGCGCGCGCCCGACCGAGCAAAGCTACCGCGGCGCGCGTCGCGACATCCCGCTGAGCCACGAACTGGCGACAGCCCTCAAGCAGGTCGCGCAGGGTGAAAACGTTACGCTGTTCGCGCTGTTACTGGCCTCGTTCCAGACCTTGCTGCATCGCTACAGCGGTCAGGCCGATATTCGCGTCGGCGTGCCGGTGGCCAACCGCAATCGGGTCGAGACGGAAGGGCTGATCGGTTTCTTCGTCAACACCCAAGTGCTCAGAGCCGAGTTCGACAGTCAACAGACCTTCCGCAGCCTGTTGCAGCAAGTGCAAAACACGGTGCTCGGCGCGCAGGCGCATCAGGATCTGCCCTTTGAACAACTGGTCGATGCGCTGCAACCGGAACGCAGCCTCAGCCACAGCCCGCTGTTCCAGGTGATGCACAATCACCAGAGCCAGGCGCGTCAGGCACAAGGTGCAACGCGCCTGCCGCAGCTGGAGATCGAAGGTCTGCCGTGGGCTGCCAACACCGCGCAATTCGACCTGACCCTGAACACTTTCGAATCGACCGATCATGTCTGGGTCGAGCTGACCTACGCCACCGATCTGTTCGACGTCGCGACCATCGAGCGCCTGTCGCAACACTGGACGAATCTGCTTCACGGCATCGTCGCCGACAGCGCCCAGCGTATCGCTGAACTGACGCTGCACGACGCCGCCGAACGTGAGGCGAGCTTGCTGCAATGGAACCCGGCCGTGGCCGATTTCTCCAGCGAAGAATGCCTGCATCATTTGATCGAAGCCCAGGCCGCCCGCGCGCCGCAAGCGGTTGCGGTGACGTATGCCGAGCAGTGCTTGAGCTACGGTGAACTCAACAGCCGCGCCAATCGGTTGGCCCACCAGCTGATCGCCAGCGGCGTCGGCCCGGACGTGCGCGTGGGCCTGGCGGTGGAACGCAGCCTCGACATGCTCATCGGCCTGTTGGCGATTCTCAAGGCTGGCGGTGCCTACGTGCCGCTGGACCCAAGCTATCCGGAAGAGCGCCTGGCCTACATGATTGGCGACAGCGGCATTGCGCTGCTGTTGACCCAGAGCCATCTGCTCGGTCGTTTGCCGGTGCCGGATTCAGTGCGCAGCCTGATGCTCGATCAGGATCACGAAGACCTCGAAGGCTACAGCGATAGCAATCCGCACGTGCGCATGAGCGCCGACAACCTGGCGTACGTGATCTACACCTCCGGTTCGACCGGTCAGCCAAAGGGCACCTTGCTCGCGCACCGCAACGTGCTGCGCCTGTTCGAAGCCACCGGTGCCTGGTTCGATTTCGGCCCATCGGATGTGTGGAGCCTGTTCCATTCCTACGCCTTCGACTTCTCGGTGTGGGAGATTTTCGGTGCGCTGCTGTACGGCGGCAAGCTGGTGGTGGTGCCGTACGAGGTCAGTCGCTCGCCGGAAGATTTCTTCGCCTTGCTCTGCCGCGAAGGCGTTACCGTACTCAATCAGACCCCGTCAGCGTTCAAGCAACTGCTGCAAGTCGCTTGCGCCCCGCAACAGGCGGCGCAATCGCTGTCGCTGCGTTATGTGGTGTTCGGCGGCGAAGCGCTGGAAGTCAAGAGCCTGCGACCGTGGTTCGAGCGTTTCGGCGATCAGGCGCCGCAACTGGTCAACATGTATGGCATCACCGAAACCACCGTGCACGTGACCTATCGGCCGTTGTCGATGGCCGATTTGCAGCGCGACGCCAGCAGCCCGATTGGCGAGCCGATTCCGGACCTGTCGTGGTACCTGCTCGACGGCGACCTGAACCCGGTGGCCAAAGGTTGCATCGGTGAGCTGTACGTCGGTCGCGCCGGTCTGGCGCGCGGTTATCTGAACCGTGCCGATCTGACCACGTTGCGTTTCATTCCCGATCCGTTTGCCGCTGACGGTGGTCGTCTGTACCGCACCGGCGACCTGGCGCGCTATCGCGCTGACGGCGTGATCGAATACATCGGGCGGATCGACCATCAGGTGAAGATTCGCGGTTTCCGTATCGAACTCGGCGAGATCGAAGCGCAACTGCTTGAGCAAACGGGCGTGCGCCAAGCCGTGGTGCTGGCGCAACCGGCGCTCAGCGGACAGCAACTGGTCGCATGGCTGGTGCCAAGCGATGTCGCGTTGCTCGACGCCAGTCCCGCCGAACAGGCGCAGTGGCGCGATGGCGTGCGCGCGGCACTCAAGGACAATCTGCCGGATCACATGATCCCGGCGCACCTGTTGCTGCTGGCGCAATTGCCGCTGACGGCCAACGGCAAGCTCAACCGCAGCGCGTTGCCGTCGCCGGATGCGAGCCAGGCGCAACAGGCTTATCAAGCTCCGCAAAGCGAGCTGGAACAACGCTTGGCGGCGATCTGGCAAGACGTGCTGAAACTGCCGCAAGTCGGCCTCAACGATAACTTCTTCGAACTCGGGGGCGACTCGATCATTTCGATTCAAGTGGTCAGCCGCGCCCGTCAGGCCGGGATTCGCCTGAATCCCAAAGACCTGTTCCAGCACCAGACCGTGCAGCGTCTGGCGCTGGTCGCGCAGTGGGGCGCCGACGAGTCGAGCATCGATCAACAAGCGGTGACCGGCGCGGCGCTGCTGCTGCCGATTCAGCAGCAGTTTTTCGAGGACGACATCCCCGAGCGGCATCACTGGAACCAGTCGGTACTGCTCAAACCGCGTCAGCCGCTGGACGCCGATAAAATCGAGCAAGTGTTGCGTGCACTGGTTGCCCATCACGATGCCTTGCGCCTGAGCTTCACTGAGCGCGACGGCGTGTGGCAGGCCGAGCATCGTGCCGTTGAAGCACAGCCGCAAAACCTGCTGTGGCAGGAAGAGGTCGCCGATGCGGCTGCTTTGGAAGCCTTGGGCAACCGTGCCCAGCGCAGTCTGGATCTGCACAACGGGCCGCTGTTGCGCGGGGTGTTGGCGAATCTCGCCGATGGCACGCAGCGCTTGCAGTTGGTGATCCATCACCTGGCTGTCGACGGCGTATCGTGGCGGATTCTGCTGGAAGATCTGCAAAACGCTTACCAGCAGTTGCTCGACGCTCAGCCGCTGAATCTGCCGGCAAAAACCACTGCTTTCAAGGATTGGAGCGAGCATGTGCAGGGCTACGCCAACAGCGCGGCGTTGCAGCAGGAATTGGCTTACTGGCAGGCGTGCCTGAGCGATATCAGCGCCGATCTGCCGTGCAAACGTGTCGATGCTGCACAGAGCAATCGCGTGGCGCAAACGGTACAGACCCGACTTGGCGCTGAGTTGACTCGCCAGTTGCTGCAAGAAGCACCGGCGGCCTATCGCACCCAGATCAACGATTTGTTGCTGACTGCATTGGCGCGGGTCATCGGGCGCTGGAGCGGCCAGCTGTCGACGCTGGTTCAGCTCGAAGGTCATGGTCGCGAAGAACTGTTCGACGGCGTCGATCTGACTCGCACGGTCGGCTGGTTCACCAGCCTGTTCCCGGTGCGCCTGACCCCGGCGGCAACCCCGGGTGATTCGATCAAGCAGATCAAGGAACAGTTGCGCTCGATCCCTAACAAAGGCATCGGTTTCGGCGCACTGCGTCATCTCGGCGATGATCAGGCACAACAGAGCCTGCGCGCTTTGCCGACCCCGCGCATCACCTTCAACTACCTCGGCCAGTTCGACGGCAGTTTCGAGGGTGATGACGGCGCGCTGTTTGCACCAGCGCCGGACAATGCCGGCCTCGATCAGAGCGCGGACGCGCCGCTGGGCAACTGGCTGACCCTTAACGGTCAGGTGTATGGCGGCGAATTGCGCGTGGGCTGGACGTTCAGCGGCGAGCGTTTCGACAGTGCCGTGATCGAGGGACTGGCGGCGGAGTATGCCGAGGAGCTGGCCGCGTTGATCGGCCATTGCCTGACGCCGGGGGTTGAAGGTCTGACGCCATCGGACGTCCCGCTGGCCGGACTGACCCAGGCGCAGCTCGACGGCTTGCCAATCCGCCCCTATCAGGTCGAAGACATTTACCCGTTGTCACCGATGCAGCAGGGCATGCTGTTTCACACGCTCTACGCGCAGCAGTCCGGCGACTACATCAACCAGATGTGCGTCGCGGTCGATGGCTTGCAGGTCGAGCGTTTCCGCAACGCCTGGCAAGCGGCGCTGGAAAGCCACGAAGTGCTGCGCAGCGGTTTTGTCTGGGAAGGTGATCTGCCGAACGCGCTGCAAGTGGTGCACAAAGGCCTGCAAGTGCCGTTCAGCGTGCTCGACTGGCGTGATCGCAACGATCTGGCGGCTGACCTGAAAGCGCTGGAACATCAGCAACGCCAGCAAGGTTTCGATCTGCACGCCGCGCCGTTGCTGCGTCTGCTCGTGGTGCAGGTGGCAGCCGAGCGCTTCCATCTGATTTACACCTCGCATCACATCCTGATGGATGGCTGGAGCAATTCGCAGCTGCTCGGCGATGTCTTGCAGCGCTACCACGGCCACGCGCCGGCGATGGGCGCGGGGCGCTATCGCGACTACATCGAATGGCTGACGCAGCAGGACGCGCAGGTCACGGAAAACTTCTGGAAGGGCCAACTGGCCGACTTCGAGACACCGACCTACCTCGCCGATGCAGTGCCGCACGTCGCAGACGGGACTGCGGCCGGTCAAGGTGAATATCTGCTCACACTGGACAGCCAGCAAACAGCAGAACTCAACCGTTTTGCCCGCGCGCAAAAAGTCACGGTCAACACCTTGGTACAAGCGGCGTGGCTGTTGCTGTTGCAGCGCTATACCGGGCAAGACACCGTCACATTCGGCGCGACCGTATCGGGGCGCCCGGCGCAGTTGAACGGCGTCGAAGCGCAGATCGGCTTGTTCATCAACACTCTGCCGATCATCGCCAGCCCACGCGCCGAGCAGCCTGTGTCGCAATGGTTGCAACAGGTGCAGGCGCAAAACCTGCTGCTGCGTGAGCAGGAACATACGCCGCTGTTCGACATTCAGCGGTGGGCAGGGCAGAGCGGTGAGGCGTTGTTCGACAACATTCTGGTGTTCGAAAACTACCCGATTGCCGAAGCGTTGCAGCAGGCAGAATCAGCTGACCTGCGCTTCGGCGAGGTCGACCGTTACGAGCAGACCAACTACCCGCTGACGTTGATGGTCAACCTTGATCAGCAGTTGACCGTGCATTTCAGCTATCAACGCACGAGTTTTGCCGCGGCCACTGTGGCCAAGCTGGCCGCGCAGTTGCAGCAATTGCTCATCGAACTGCACGCCAGTGTCGACGGTTGCCTGGGCGAATGGAACCTGCTCGAAGCGGGCGACGAACAACGCGTTCTGCGTGACTGGAATCCGCAGCCAAGCCATGGCCTCGAGCCGATTTGCATCCACCAGGCCATCGAGCGGCAGGTGGCAGCGCAGCCAGATGCGCGCGCTGTGACGTTCGGTCATCAGGCGTTCAGCTATGGCGATATCGATGCCCGGGCCAATCGCCTGGCTCACCGTTTGATCGCCATCGGCGTTGCTCCAGAAGTTCGCGTCGGCGTGGCCATGCAGCGTTCCGACAGTCTGCTGGTGGCGTTGCTCGCGGTGCTCAAGGCCGGTGGCACTTACGTGCCGCTCGATCCGGATTATCCAGCGGACCGGCTCGCCTACATGCTCGAAGACAGCCGTGCCCGTGTGCTGCTGACCGAGACCGATGTCGCCGCGAGCTTGAGCCTCACCAGCGACACGCAGGTGTTGCTGCTCGATCAACTCGATCTTTCCGGCTACAGCACCGCTGCGCCTGTCACTGCGGTGAGTGTGAACAACCTCGCCTATGTGATTTACACCTCTGGCTCTACCGGTAAACCCAAAGGCGTATCGATCACTCATCACAACATCATGGCGCTGAGCGACTGGTCGAAAAATCTCTACAGCCGCGAAGACATTCAGGGCGTGCTCGCTTCGACTTCGGTGTGTTTCGACCTGTCGGTGTGGGAGCTGTTTGTCACCCTCGCCAATGGCGGTTCATTGATCATTGCGCGTAATGCTCTGGAGTTGCCGCAGCTGCCGGCACGGGATCAGGTGCGCCTGATCAACACCGTGCCGTCGGCCATCAATGCATTGCAGGACGCTGGCGATATTCCTGCTGGTGTTCGCATCATCAACCTGTGCGGCGAGGCGCTGAAACAGAACCTGGTAGACACGCTGTATCAGCAGGTCACCGTCGCCGATGTGTTCGACTTGTATGGCCCCTCGGAAGACACCGTTTATTCCACCTGGACCCGTCGCGAAGCGGGTGGCACAGCGAACATCGGTCGGCCGATGATGCGCACCGCCAGCTATGTTCTGGGCGGCGATTTGCTGCCGGCACCGTTGGGTGTTGCGGCGGAGCTGTACCTTGCCGGTGCCGGCCTCAGCCGGGGTTATCTGGGGCGGGCGGCGATGACGGCGGAGAAGTCCGTGCCCAATCCGTTCGCCGGCACTGGCGAGCGCATGTATCGCACGGGCGACCTGACCCGCTATCTCGCCGACGGCGCATTGCAATATGTCGGGCGTATCGATCACCAGGTAAAGGTGCGCGGTTTCCGTATCGAGCTGGGCGAAATCGAATCCCGTCTGTTGCAGATCGACAACGTCAGCCAGGCGTTGGTGGTAGCGCAACCGATCGCCTCCAGCCATCAGTTGGTGGCGTACGTGGTGGTCGATGATGCGGCGCTGGCCAGCGCCGAAACGTTGAAGACTCGACTCAAGGCGCATCTGCCGGACTACATGATCCCGGCGCACATGCTGTTCCTCGCCAGCCTGCCGCTGACCCCGAACGGCAAGGTCGATCGCAAGGCCTTGCCGAGTGTCGATACGTTTGTGCCGGCGGGAGATTTTGTCGCCCCGGTCGGTGAACTGGAACAGCAGATCGCCGCCATCTGGCAAACCGTGCTGGAGCTCGATCAGGTCAGCCGCGACGATCATTTCTTCGAACTGGGCGGGCATTCGCTGTTGGCCACTCAGGCCGTGTCGCGCTTGCGCCATTTGAGCGCCAGCACATTGAGCTTGCGCGATCTGTTCAATTATCCGCGCCTCAAGGATCTGGCGGCGTGGATGGCCGAGCAATCGACCAGCGCCCTCGACGGTTCGGCCAGCCAGGCGGTACCGCTGAAGGCCTGGGGCGCCAAGGCGACCGCGCCGCTGTCGTTGGTTCAGCGTCGCCTGTGGGTGGCAGAGCAATTGTCCGGCGGCAGTTCGGCGTACGGCATGCCGCTGGCGTTGCGCTTGCGCGGTGAACTGTCGGTCGCGCGCTTCATCGGCAGTTTTGCCGAAGTCGTGCGTCGCCACGAGGTGCTGCGCACTGCCTATACGCAGGATGACGAGGGCGATCCGATTGCGCTGATCGCCGAACAGGTCGAGGTCGATTTCCCGGTGCTCGATTTGTCCGGCCTGTCGCGCAGTGCGCAGGAAGAGCAGGTCGCGCAGGCGGTGCTGGAAAACGCGCGGACCCCGATCGATCTGGAGCAGGCGCCGTTGTGGCGCGGGCGCATTCTGCAGCTGTCAGCGACCGAGCATGTGCTGCTGTTTTCCATGCATCACATCATCTCCGACGGTTGGTCGATGGGCGTGCTGGTCAACGAACTGGTGCAGATCCATGAGCTGAGCAAGGCCGACGATGCCACGCCGTTGCCGGCGCTGGAGGTGCAGTATTCGGACTTTGCCTTGTGGCAACAGGAGCTGGAACGCCAGGGCATTCTCGGCCAGCAGGCGGATTACTGGCGAGAGGCGCTGCGTGGTTACAGCGGCCAGCTCGAACTGCCGCTGGACACGCCGCGCGGGGCGGTGGCGTCGTACGACGGCGACGCGGTGCAGTTCCGTCTGCCGGCAGCTTTGAGCCAAGCCTTGCGTGAGGTTGCCAGCGACGCGGGCGTGACCTTGTACAGCGCGCTGCTGGCATCGTTCCAGCTGCTGTTGCATCGGATCAGCGCCGGTGACGATGTGCTGGTCGGCGCCGACGTCGCCGGGCGTGAGCGAGCGCAACTGGAGCCTCTGATCGGCTTCTTCGTCAACGTCTTGCCGTTGCGTTCGCGCTTCTCGCCGGACACGACTTTTTCGGCATTCCTGGCGCGCACGCAGGACATCTTGCTCGGTGCGCTGGAGCATCAGGACCTGCCACTGGACATGATCGTCGAGTCCTGCGGCGTGCCGCGGCACAAGGGCATGAACCCGTTGGTGCAGGTGTTGTTCGTGATGAACAACCTGCCGGGCCGCACCCAGTCCATGGGCGGTTTGAGTGTCGAGCCACTGGCGGCGGTGCAGAGCCATTCTAAATTCGACATGGCATTGTTCGTTGACGAAGAAGAAGGGCAATTGCTGGGTAATTGGCAATTCGCCACAACCTTGTTCGGACACGAGCGCATTCAGTACCTGGTGAAGGCCTGGATAGCCCTGTTGGAACAGATCGTCGCTGATCAGGACATTCAATTGGGAGCTATCAGCATGCCAGTCGACAATTCAGCCGTGACCGCCACACCGGCGGTCGCCGCGCCCAGGGCCGACAAACTGGGCAAATTCCTCAAGCGTGGCGCGGCCCCGGTGGCCAGGGTGCGCCCGGCGCCGATCCGCGAATCGCTGATCGCTGCGCCACAGCCGTTCCCGCTGCTGATGGAGCCCAATGAGCCGCAGCTCGATCTGATCGAGTGGATCAAGCACAACCGGCCGCTGATCGAAGAAAAACTGGCGACTCACGCCGGCATTCTTTTCCGTGGTTTCGAACTCGATGGCATTCAGGGCTTTGAAGCGTTCGCCGAAGCGATCCAGCCAGGTCTGTACGGTCAATACGGTGACTTGCCGAAGAAAGAGGGCGGCAAGAATACCTACCGCTCCACACCGTACCCGGAACGCAAGATGATCCTGTTCCACAACGAGAGTTCGCACCAGGATCGCTGGCCGCGCAAGCAGATGTTCTATTGCGAGCAAGCGGCGCCGGTTGGCGGTGCAACGCCGGTGGTGGATTGCCGCTTGATGTACGAAAAACTGCCGGCTGCGCTGCGCGACAAGTTCGAGTCGAAAGGTTTGCTGTACGTGCGCACCTTCACCGACAACCTCGATGTGTCGTGGCAGCACTTCTTCAAGACCGAGGACCGTGCCGAAGTCGAAGCCCGTTGCCGCGCGGGCGGCATCGAATGGCGTTGGCTCGACAATAACGAACTGCAAACCCGCACCCCGGGGCCGGCAATCATTCGTCATCCGCTCACCGGGGCCAAGTCGTTTTTCAATCAGGTGCAACTGCATCACATCTACTGGCTTGAGCCGGATGTGCGTGAAGACCTGTTGTCGATGTTCGGCGCCGAGCGCATGCCGCGTCACGTGTATTACGGCGACGGCACACCGATCGAAGACGAAGTGATGCAACGCATCGGCGAGTTGTATGAAGAGTGCGCCGTGCGGTTCGACTGGCAGAAGGGCGACGCGATCCTGCTCGACAACATGCTGGTGGCGCATGCCCGCGACCCTTTCGAAGGTCCGCGCAAGATCGTCGTCGCCATGGGCGACATGTACGACCACAGCCGCCTCGAGCGCCCGAGCCTCGGCGCCCAGGTCGCAATGAACACTGAGGAAACCGGAGCATGAGCGAAGTGATCATTGACGCGCAGGAGGCGAATTTCGCACTGACGCCTGAGCAACAGGCGTCATTCGAGCGGCTCTCAGACACCGCCACTTGCGGCGAGGCTCTGCGCTGGTTGAGCGTGGTCGTCGACGGCGAGCTTGACCCGCAACGCTTGCAAGTCGCGTTCGACACGGTGCTGGTGCAACAGCCGATGCTGCTGGCAAGGCTGGGCAAGGTTGCCGGTTTCCATGGTTGGCGTCAGGCGGCGGCTGCTGCTGAGCATTTCCCGCTGACGGTTCATGCCGACGAACAAAGCGCCGACGCGGTTCGCGGGCAAATCAGCGAATCGCTGGGGCGCGCTTTTATTGTCGGCAAATCGGCCAGTGTGCAGGCAGTGCTTTATCGCCTGGCACCCGCGCAATGGCAATTGTTGCTGGGGGTCGCGCGCTACAGCGCTGACGCGCCTTCGCTGGATCTTTTACTGACGCACGTACAGCGGGCCTATGCCGGTATGCAGGCGGGGGAAGACGATGAACCTGGCGAGTTTGCCCAGTATCTGGAATGGCGCAGTGAAGTGATCCTCGATGAGGACGCCGCCACGGCTCGAACCTATTGGCAGCAACACTTGCAAGGCCAGCATGCGGACATCGCGACGCCGTGGCTGGCCGCTCGCCGCGCCGGGCCTGGAACAAGTGTCGCCGATTGCTGCGTGTCGCTGACCCTGCCACCAACGCAGTGCGATGCGCTGCAAGCCGTGGCCGAGCAGCTTGGTCAGCCTGTCTCGATGGTGCTGCAAGGGGCGTGGTGGCTGTTGCTCGGGCGCCTCAGCGGACTTGATCAGGCACTGGTCGGTCTGCAGCACGACAGCCGTGGCGACTACGACTATTTCGCCAGCGCCGTAGGGGTGTTCGAGAAAACCCTGCCGTTGTCGCTGGAGCTGCCGGCTAACGCACGCTTCAGTGATTGGCTGGGCCAACTGGCCACGCGTCTGGAAGAGCATCGCACCTGGCAGGAATATTGGGCACCGGAACTGGCGGCCGACGCGGCACGCCCGGCGTACGGCTTCAGCGTCGGCCGTATCGGCGTTGCCGCGAGCGGCGGCGGTTTGCGCTGGAGTGCTGCGCAGGCAGTGCACAGGCAAACGGACGCGTTTGAATTGCTGTTGCAGCTGCAGATGGACGAAAAGCTGCGTCCTGGCGGCGTTGATCTGCACTTCGCCAGTTCGCGTTATCCGGTCGCGGTAGCCGACGCCGTGCTGGAACAATTCGGCGAGCTGTTACGCGCGATTGTCGCCGCCCCGCACGGCGCGTTGGGCCAATTCAATTTGCTCAGTCACCCCGCAGCGCAACGCCTGCTGGCGATCAACCCGGCACCGCAGGCGCTGGCTGACCTGCGTTATTTGCCGCAGCGCATTGCCGACCTCGCGCGACTGACGCCAGACGCGGTCGCCTTGACCGATGCGCAGCAGCAGTTGAGTTACGGCCAGTTGCAGGCCCGCGTTGAAAGCGTCGCTCAAGGCCTGAGCCAACAGGGCGTCAGTGCAGGCTCGATTGTCGCGCTGGCATTGCCACGCTCGGCGGATCTGGTCATCGCGATGTTGGCGAGCTGGCGCATTGGCGCGGCGTATCTGCCGCTGGACGTGCAATGGCCGCAGGCGCGCCAGGCATCGATGCTGGAACAGGCTGGTGCGACATTGCTGATGACCGATGCGATGCATGTCTCGGCATGGCAAGGTCAGCCGCACAACGCGCTGACCCTGGCCGGCCTGCCGGCCTCGGACGCGCAATTGCCAGCGCTGTCGACCCAAGGTAACGACAGCGCTTACGTGCTGTTTACCTCCGGCTCGACCGGCGTGCCGAAAGGCGTGGTGATCGAGCATCGGCAGCTGCTCAATTACGTCGCTCAGGCCAGTCAGGCGCTGGGCCTTGAGCAGTGCCAGAACTTCGCTTTCAGTTCCACCGTTGCGGCGGATCTGGGCAACACGGCGTTGTTCGGCGCGCTGTTCAATGGCGCGACCCTGCACGTTGCCAGCGATGCGCAGATGCGGGACGGCGCCTTGTTCGCCGAGTACCTGCAGCAACAGCAAATCGATTGCCTGAAAATCGTGCCGTCGCATCTGGCGGCGTTGCTCGACCATCCGCAGCCACAGCTGCCGCGCACGCTGGTACTGGGGGGCGAGCCGATTGCGCCGACGCTGATCGAACGCATCGCGCAGTTGCGCAGTGATTGCCGGGTGTTCAACCACTACGGGCCGACCGAAGCAACGGTGGGAGTGATGATTCATCCGCTGCTGCTCGACGGTTCGGCCAGCGATTGTTCGGCGCTGAGCCAAGTGCTCGGCAACAATCAGGTGTTTGTTCTGGACGCTGATTTGCGTCTGGCTCCGGTGGGCGTGCTGGGCGAGCTGTATCTGGGCGGCGCGCAATTGTGCCGTGGTTATCTGAATGTCGAGGCCGATGCGCAGACCTTCATTCAAAGCCCGTTCGATTCGGCGCAGCGTCTCTATCGCAGCGGTGATCTGGCGCGCTATCGCGCCGACGGGGCGATCCAGTTGCACGGTCGGCGTGATCAGCAGGTCAAGGTCCGCGGGTTCCGTATCGAGCTGGCGGAAATCGAAGCCGAGCTGCTGCGCCTGCCTTCGATTGCCGAAGCGCTGGTGTTGCCTGCTGCGTCGGCCGAGCAAGGTCTGTTGGCGTTTATCGTGGCGCAGCAGGGCGCCACGGCGGATCTGCTCGACAGTGCGCGGGCTGGGTTGGTGGCGCGGCTGCCGGCGGTGATGATCCCGCAGCATCTGCAACTGATCGAACGGTTCCCGCGCCTGGCCAACGGCAAGATCGATCGCAAAGCATTGCAACAGTTGGCTGACAGCGCCGCCGATGATGAAGGCGCTGCGCCGCGCGATGCACTGGAGCAATTGCTCGCTGCGCGGATGGCGCAACTGCTCGGCGTTGAACGCCTGGGCATCGACCGAGATTTCTTTGCCGCCGGTGGTCATTCGCTGCTGGTGATCAAACTGGTGGCCGGTATCCGCAAGTTGCTGCAGTGCGAAATTCATCCGGGGCTGGTGTTCGATCATCCAACCGTGGCGGCCCTGGCGTTGGCGTTGCGCGCGGTTGAGAGCAGTCCCGGTCAACTGGAGAAAATGGCGCAGGTGCGCCTGCGCATGGACGCGATGACCCCCGAGGAAAAGGCTCGCCTGGCCGAACAGGCCCGGCAGCTGCAAGCCGCCAAGGCCGCGCAAATTAGCTGACATAGCAGGAAACAAAAGGCCGGCGCCAATAGCGCCGGCTTTTTTTGATTTTTTACGCTAATGATAAATAAACGCATTCCGGTTTTTGACAGATGCTGCGTCTTACTTAGGTATGTGGGCAAATCCGCACAGGCAAGGCAGCCAGTTCACCGGGTTTGTTCAGCAGAAAATATTTCGCCGTTGTCCAGCCGGATGACCGTGCCCGGGGAGGGGCCGGTCGGCCACGCACTGCCAGTCGCCCAAGCGGCGATCGACAGTACGCGGTTCACCTGTGCAGGCAGCGGCGGGCCCTTTGGCCCAATGGACTTTAACTTCTACCAATAATAGAGAGCACGATGTCAGCAATTCATGAGTTGAAACCTCTGTTCAAGGCACTCGTCATGTCGCGCAGCCTGCGTTCGCACCGAGTGTTGACCGGTTTGGGACTGGTCTGTGTATTGCCGTTCAGCGCTCAGGTGATGGCTGAAGACGTCAGCATCAATATTCCTGCGCAATCGCTGCCGCAAGCGCTGCAGGCGTTCGGCCAACAGACCAACCAGCAAGTGATCTACAACGCTGACGACATGACCGGGCTCAGAAGCCATGCGGTCAACGGCAAGATGAGCCCGCAGGCGGCCATCGCCGAAATGCTCCGTGGAACTGGCGTGCGCTACAGCATCGAGGGCAACACGCTGATGCTGGTCCGCGGTACCGCCACCCAGGGTCTGGAGCTGGGTGCGACCAGCATCAGCGCGCAGCAGGTCGCTGCCACCACTGAAGGCAGCAACTCGTACACCTCCAACGCCGTCACCATCGGCAAGGGGACCCACACCCTCAAGGAAATTCCGCAGTCGGTCACGGTGATGACCCGCAAGCAGATGGACGACCAGGATCTGGTTGACCTGAAAGACGCGCTCAACCAGACCACCGGTGTAGTCGGCCTGCAAGGCGTGGGCAAGGGCTTGATCATCTCCTCGCGCGGTTTCCAGATCGACGATTGGCAGTACGACGGTGTGCCGATCCCCCGTAACACCTATTCGCTGGGTAACTGGGCGACCCAGGATCTGGTCTTCTTCGACCGCCTGGAAATCCTCCGCGGTGCCTCCGGTTTGCTGCAAGGCACCGGCAGCCCGGGCGGCGCCATCAACCTGGTGCGCAAGCGCGGTCAGGCTGCGCCGACTGTGAGCGTGACCGGCAAGGCCGGCTCTTGGGATCATTACGGTCTGCAAGTCGATGCGGGCGGGCCGCTGAACCAGGCGGGCACCATCCGTGGTCGCCTTGTCGCCGATCAGGATCAAAGCAACTCGTTCATCGATTCCGAATGGGGTCGGACGCTTTCGCTGTACGGCTCGCTGGACTTCGACCTGAGTGAAGACACCACGCTGGGCCTGGCGGTCAGTCGCTCCGATGGCGACTCGCGCCCGATGATCCGCGGCTTGCCACGTTACGCTGACGGCAAGATGCCGGATGTCTCGCGCTCCACTTACACCGGTGCGCGCTGGAACAGTTCGGATATCGACGTCACCACGCTGTATGCCGACCTCGAACATCGCTTCAACGAAGACTGGGCGTTCAAGGTCGGTGCCGTGCGCATGACCGAAAGCAACAAGGCGAAGAACCAGCGCGTGCAAAGTGCCGGCGACGGTCTGGAAGCGGATGGCAGCGGTGTGCAGTACGCCAACTTCGTCACCGATTTCGACTCCACCAAAGTCGGCATCGACATGAACCTCAATGGCAAATTCGAAGCCTTGTCGATGCAGCAGGAAGTGATGTTGGGCGGCAACTTTTCCCAGCTCGAAACCGACGACCAGCTCGCTCGCACCTTCACCAACAGCAGCGACACGATTTTCAACCTCAACAAGGACCGTACCGATATCAGCTATGACAGCCTGATCGCCGCGAACGGTCGCGGCACGCTGAGCAAATATGACGTGCGCCAGAAAGGCCTGTACGGCACCTGGCGCGTCAAGCCGGTCGACGATCTGACTCTGGTGCTCGGTTCGCGCGTCAGCTGGTATGACTTCAGCTACAAATCCAAGGCGCAGTCCTCGTTCGGCGGCATAACACCCAACGATCCAAGCACCGCGACCGAAACCGGGGAAGTCACGCCATACGCCGGTATCGTCTATGACCTGAGCCGCGAGTGGGCGGTTTATGCCAGCTACACCGACGTGTTCCAGCCGCAGACCAACCGCGATGTCGGCGGCACCGTGCTCAAACCGGTCATTGGCAGCAACTACGAAATCGGCCTCAAGGGCGAGCTGATGGATGGCCGGGTCAACACGTCGTTGGCGGTGTTCCGCTACGACCAGGAAAACCGTGCGGTCAACGACATTGCCGGTGGCTTCGAGTGCGATGGTTCGTATTGCTCGACGGCCTCTGGCAAGGTGCGCAGCCAGGGTATCGACGCTGAGATCAGCGGCGAAGTGGTGGAAAACCTGCAACTGTTTGCTGGCTACACCTACAACACCACCAAGTACATCGAAGATCCTGTCAACGAAGGTCGTGTGTTCAGCACCTGGACCCCGAAGCACATGCTGCGCATGTGGGCCAACTACCAGTTGCCGGGTGAATGGGAACGCGTCAGCACTGGTCTGGGCTTCGTCACTCAGAGCCATACGCTGGGTTATGAAGGGACCTACGATGTCGCGGGCTACACCGTGTGGAACGCCCGTGTCGGTTACCAGTTGACCCCGGAAGTCGATCTCGCTGTGAATGCCAACAACCTGTTCGACAAGAAGTACATTGCCGCCGGTTACAACCAGCTGGACGGCAACAACAACTTCGGCGATCCGCGCAACCTGATGTTCTCCGTGAAATGGACCCCAAAGTTCTGATGCACTGAAGGGTCTCACCGAACCGGCCCACATTCTCGAGAGAGGGTGTGGGCCGGTTTTTTTTGGGGCGATATCCAGCCGAATCCATTGGGGAGCCGGGTACACCCACAGGGATTTGGTGTGACAAATAATCATTGTGGGAGCCAGCCCTGCTGGCGATGGCGGTGGGGCGGGTGAAATAGACGTTGGCTGATCTGATGCTGTCGCTGGCAGGAGCAGTTCCTGCAGGTTATGTGTCTGATCGGCAAAAAAAAACGCAGAAGCCAGCGCTTCTGCGTTTTCGTTTGCCGAGGTGGTGGTCAGCGGTTCAGTGCCGCCTCACACGCCAGAAACACCGATTCAAACGATTCCAGCAAAGATTCCCCGTAGATCATGCTGCGATGCGGCAGGGTCGAATGCACCGAGCCTTGCAGTCGTCCGCTGACGGTGTGATCACGCAGCACTTGTTCCGAGTGCAGCACCTGCTCGAGGGTCTTGTGTGACAGCGACCACCAGCAACTGGCTTCGACCTTGAGGGTCGGCAGTGTGAAGGCGTCATAGGACTTCACCAGCCGATCATGGATCGCGAACGCCTGGGCGTTCATGATTTCCTGTTTGATCGCTTCCAGCGTTGTCACCATTTCCTGCTCGCTGGTGGCGGCCTGTTGACTGGCCCATTGATAGAAGGCCTTGAGATCGCTCTGCGGATTCTCGGCGAGAAAGTGTGCCGCCGGTTCTGCCAGATGCGCAAACATCAGGCTGAACATTTCCGCTGCCGTTGCCAGTTCGTTTTGCGCGCTGAAGTACTCGGGATTCTCTTCCTCCAACGGTTTGCGCGGCAGATCTGCCGGCAACAGGCTGTCCGGCAGCGTGGTATCGACTAGGCCGAGGAAGCTGACTTCGCGCCCCTGACGCTCCAATTCGGCAGCAATGTCCATGGCGATGGAGCCGCCCAGCGACCAGCCCATCAAGCGATACGGGCCATCGGCCTGCTTGTCGATGATCTGTCGCGTGTAGTCGCTGATCATTTGCGCCCAGGTCTGCGCGTGCGCGTCTTTGTCGGCGAAGCCCTTGTGCATTACGCCAAACGTGCGCGCGTGTTGGCTCAGACGTTTCGCCAGCGGCTGATAACAGAACACGATGCCACCGCTGGGATGCAGGCAGAACAACGGCGGCGCAGTGGAGGCCGAGGTCGACAGTTCGACCACGCATTGGGCTTGCTGCTGATGTTCCATGGCAATGAACTGCGCCAGGGCTTCGACCGTAGCGTGGGCGAGCATTTGCTGAAGCGCGAGCTTGATGCCCAGGCGTGCATTCAACGCCGCAATGAACTGAATCGCCAGAATCGAATGTCCGCCCAACTCAAAGAAATTGTCATCGAGGCCGACCCGTTCAACGCGCAGCGTCTCTTGCCAGAGTTCGGCCAGTGCCTGTTCCAATGGGGTTTGCGGCGCTTTGAAACGATGGTGCGGCTGACTGAAATCCGGCAGAGGCAAGGCCTTGCGATCGAGTTTTCCACTGGGGCTGACGGGCAGGGCTACCAGCACCAGCAGGTGGCTGGGCACCATGTAAGCGGGTAGGCGACTTTTCAATTGCGCCTTGAGTGACGCGCTCAACACGTCAGGCGCTAGAGCACTGTCGCTCGGCACGACATAGCTCACCAATTGCATCCCGGCCAAACCTTCGCGGGCAATGACCACTGCTTCACGAACGGCTGACGATTGCAGCAGGCACGATTCGATCTCGCCCAGTTCGATACGGAAGCCGCGCACCTTGACCTGATGATCGAGCCGGCCGACGTATTCGATCACGCCATCGGCGCGATAACGGGCCAGATCGCCGGTGCGGTACAGGCGTCCGCCAGCGCCGCTGAAGGGATCGGGCATGAAGCGTTCGGCGGTCAGGTCCGGGCGCTGGAAATAACCTCGGGCCAACAGATCGCCGGCGATCACCAGCTCGCCGACAACGCCCACCGGTACCGGTTGGCCACCGCTGTCCAGCAGGTAAATGCACCGTCCGCCCAGCGGCCGGCCGATCGGCATGGTTTTCGGCAGCGGCGTTTGCCCGGTCACGTAGTCACTGCAATCGAGCACCGTGGCGCTGACCGTGGTTTCTGTCGGACCGTAGGTGTTGAGCAGGCGCACATGACCGAGACCGGCCTTGCCCCACGCGGCCACACCTTCCGGGGGCATGGCTTCACCGCCGACGATCACCTGACGCAATGAACCGTAGTCACGGACACCGGCGGCGGCAAAGTCCCGCGCCAGCATGTTCCAGTAGGTGGTGGTGAGGTCACTGACCGTGAATTGCTTGTCGAGCAATTGCCGATACCAGGTTTCGCTGTCCCAGATGTCTGCCCCGCGCACCACCACCGATGCGCCGCAAATCAGCGCCGGAAACAGCTGTTCGACGAAGGCATCGAAGTTGAACGTGGCAAATTGCAGTGAGCGATCCGCAGGCGTCAGGTCGAGGAAATCCAGGGCCACTTGCGCGTGGCGTGCCAGTGCTGCCTGAGTGATGCCGACGCCTTTTGGTCGGCCGGTCGAACCTGAGGTGAACATCACGTACGCCAGGTTATCGCCTTGGGTGTGGCAGGCCGGGTTGTCAGTATTCGCGCTGTCGAGGAGGTCGATGTCATCGACGCACAAAACACTGACTGCAGGCGACGCCGGCAGACGCTCGAGCACTGAACGCTGGCTGAGCAGCACGCTCAGGCCGCTGTCTTCGATCATCCAGGTCAAGCGTTCCTGAGGGTATTCGGGGTCGAGAGGCACGTACACACCGCCGGCCTTGAGCACCGCCAGCAGGCTGACGATCATCTGCGCCGAACGTTCGACCGCGATGCCCACGCGGACTTCCGGGCCCACGCCGCAGCCGAGCAGAGTGTGCGCCAGACCATTCGCCGCCGAGTTGAGTTGGGCGTAGCTCATGTGCACGTCATCGCAGATCAGCGCAAGGGCTTGCGGAGTGGCCCGTGCCTGGCGCTCGAAAAGCTGATGGACGCCTTCGCTCGGCAATGGCGTCGCCGGCGGGTTCCATGCTTCGCGTTGCCGGTGGCATTCAGCGTCGCTCATCAGCGGCAATTCGCTCAGGGCGACATCGGTGTGTGCGGTGATGGCGTGCAGCAAATTCTGCCAATGCTCGGCCAGGCGCTCGATGGTTGTCGGGCTGTACAGGTCGCAGCTGAACTCGATGTTGGCATCGATGCGGTTTAGGGAATAACTGACATCCAGCGACAGATCGAACTTCGCCGGCCCGCTGCCGGCATCGAGAAAGTCCAGCGTCAGCTCGCCCAGATTCATTGGCAGCGAGGCGCCAGCGTCGGTGCGCCAGTTGAACAATACCTGGAAAAGCGGATTGATGTGCTGACTGCTGTGCAGTTGAAGATCGTCGAAACTCAGTTCCAGCGGGTAGTCGGCATGGTCGAGTGCGGCCAGCGATTCGCGGCGCAAACGCAGCAGAAACTCCTTGCACGGCATCTGCCGATCGATGCGCACGCGGTAAACCTGAGTGCTGACAAAAAAACCGACCAGATCCTGAGTTTCACTGCGGTTGCGTGAGGCATTAGGCACGCCGACCGTGAAATCGTACTGGCCGCTGTAGCGGCTCAAGAGCAGTTGCCAGGCGCCCAATGCGACCACAAACGGCGTCAGGCCATGCTGTTGGCAGAAGCGATTGAGCGCTTGCGTCAGCGCATCGGGCAGGCTGAAGTCATGCTTTCCGGCCGGATGGCGATGCTGTTCATTGCGCGCAAAATCCACCGGCAGATCGAGTGGCGGCAGGGTCTGGCCCAAATACTGTTGCCAGTATTCAGCGCTGTTTTTGCAGGCGGGGCTGTGCAGGTAGGCGCCGCGCTGCCAGTCGGCGTAGTCGGCATACTGAATGGGCGGACGCGGCAGGGGCGTATCGATGCCCTGCACAGCTTGTGCATAGGCGCGCGTCAGATCCTGCAGCAGGATCGCGTTGGACCAGGCATCCGAAGCGATGTGATGCATGTTCAGCAGCAGCAAATGTTCGGTGTCGGCGACTTGCAGCAAGGTTGCCCGCATCAACGGCGCCTGCTTGAGATCGAAGGGCGCGCCGGCCTCGCTGGCGATGCGCTGAGCAATCTGTTGTTCGCGCGTGTCAGCGTCGAAGTCGCGCAGATCAGCGAACCCCAACTGCAGAGTCGCCTGCGCATCGACCACTTGCATGGCGACTCCGTCGATTTCGACAATCGCACTGCGCAGGACATCGTGGCGATCGATGACCTGGTTCAACGCGCGCTCCAGACGCTGTGCTTGCAAGACACCGCGCAGGCGCACGGCGCGTGGCAGGTTATAGGCGGCACTGTCGGGCGTCAGCTGTTGCACGAACCACAATCGCTGTTGCGCGAAGGAGAGGGGGGCCGGGGCGCGGTGGTGGCGGGCGGTGATGCCCTGGGATTGCTCGCCGGCATCTGCCATCAGCAGCGCCAGTACCTCATCATCGAGTAAGTCGTTCATCGGGCTCTCGTGGTTGGCAGCACCGTGAGCGCTGACGGCATGGCCGTCAGTCGGGTCCACGGCGATAAACATTCGGATTGAAGGGCCGGCGGGACAGTTGCCCGACCGGCTGCAAAGGTGCAATCGATCAAGCGGTCTCGAGCGGCTTCTTGTGGGTGACGACCCGGCCACCCTCCATGCGCACCAACTGATCGGCGACGTCGAAATAACGATCATCGTGGGAGATGACGATGATGGTCTTGCCCATCTGCTTCAGCTCCGGCAGCAGCTCGGTGTAGAAAATCCGGCGGAAGGCCGGGTCCTGATCGGCAGCCCATTCATCGAACACCAGCACCGGACGCTCTTCCAGCCAGGCGTTGATCAGCGCCAGGCGCTTGCGCTGGCCGGTGGACAGGTCAGTGGTGCTGAAAACACCGTCGTGAATGCTCACCTTGTGGGCGATTTCCAGACGTTCCAGATAACGGCTGGTGTCCGCTGGCACTTGCTGATCGCCCTGTACCAGCTCATCGAACAGGTAGTAGTCGGCGAAGATCGTGGTGAACAGTTGGCGGTAGTCATCGCGGGCCTGGGCATCGACCACCTGGCCATTGAGCAGCACCTCGCCGCGCTGTGGCGCATAGAGGCCGAGCAGCAATTTGATCAAGGTGGTTTTACCGCCGCCGTTCTCGCCGACGATGAACACGATGTCACCCTGGGCAATGTTCAGATTGACCGGGCCGAGTTCGAACGCGGCGCTGCCCTTAACCGCCGGGAAGGCGTAATGCACATTGCGCATTTGCAGCTGTTGTACTGCCGTCTGGTTCGCAGGAGCGGATTCGCGCAGCAGCAAGTGCGGTTCTGGCGAGGAAAACTGGTCGGCCAGTTCGGCGATGCGCTTGAAGGCAATGTTCGCGCGACTGACCACCGGCAGCGTGGTGACCAGGTATTCCAGCGGGCCTTTCATGTACAGCAGCACCAGCACGAAGCCGCTGAGTACGGCTTTGTCAGTGCCCAGCCAGAACGATTGCAGAGCCAGCGCCAGGCCGATCACCACGAAAAACAGCATCGAGCCGAAAGTCTTTGCCACGACGAATGTGTTGATCGAACGGATGTGCGTGTTGCAGATGTAATCAGCGGTACCTTCGATACGCTGGCTGAACATGCGCTGGCGGCGCGGGCGGTGGATACGCAATTCCTTGGCGCCCGCTGCAATCGCGCTGTAATGCTTTTGCAGTTCGTCCTCGGCCTCGCGCGCTGCTTCGAAACCTTTGATGCCTTTGGCGCGGGCAATGTATTGAACGACGGTGCCGATCACGATCGCGATCAACAACAGGGCGAACATCGGCAGCGACAGGTAGGCCAGGTAGCCCAGGCAGCCAAGGGTCACGGTGAAAGCGATAGCCAGCGGCGCGAAGGAAAAGGCGAAATCACTGACGGTGTCGACATCGTGGGTCAACACCGGAATCAGGCGGTGACTGCGAAACCGCTCGATCTGCTCGATCGGCGCCAGCAGGACTTTTTCGCCGAGGGATTTACGCAGACCGGCGATGATGTGCTGGCCGACATGGTTGGTGCCGATGTCCGACAGAATCGACGTCAGCAGGGCAAACGCGCAGAGACCGGCAAATGTCGCCAGCACCGTGACCGACGGTACGCCTGTGCCGTTCAGGGCTTTGTTGATGGTTGCCAGCAGCGCGGTGACGCTGACGCCGCCGAGCATGCCGAGCAGGATCGACAGCACCACGACGACCCGATAAGGCTTGAGCAGGCCGAGGACTTCGCTGATGGCTCCGCGCGATTTTGTGGTCATGGAGGTTTCCGCTTCTAGTGCCGCTAACGGCATCGTTTCAAGGATTGGGCTGGTTAAAAGACGAAACCCGCGGGCGGCGATTTAGCCGCCCACGGGTTTATCGAGGCTGAGGCGACGAGTGAGCGGCCAGCGACGCCCGGTGAGTGCCGTTACAGCTGTCTTTACAGATCGCGCGCTACGCGAAAACCGATCCAGTCGCCGCGCGTGTCGCTGTAGGTCGCATTGCGATTGCCCGAGCGCGAAAACACCGGTGCTTCGCCCCAATCGTTGCCTCGAATGCGGCGCACCTTGCAGTCGCCGGTCAGCCAGGCGCTGCCATCACTCGGCGCACCGACGTAGTTTTCGTTGTAGCAGTCAGCCGTCCATTCATAGATGTTGCCGTGCATGTCGTAAACGCCGAATGCGTTGGCCGCAAACCGGCCCGCCGGGGCGGTGAAGTTGTAGCCATCGGCCGCGCCATAGGTGTTGGCGTGTTTGGCGATGCTGTATTCCTTGCCTTCATCGAAAGGGAAGGGGAATGGCCCGGCGCTGCCGGCGCGAGCGGCGTATTCACGCAGTGATTCGCTGACCAGCCGGTACGCTTTGCCGGTTTTCTTCGACAGCCAGGCCACATAGGCCTCGGCCTCGGAGAAATCCATGCACACCGCTGGATGCTTGTCGGTGTACTGCTTTTTCGGATCGCTGCCCGCGTAGTCGGGAATGCCGGCCTTGCACGCGCGACCGGGACGTTTGTCGCCATCGGGCATCTGATAGCCGGTGTCAGCCAGGTAGGCGTCCCACTGTCCTTTGAGCACCTGGAACCGGCTGATCGCCAGCGGTTTGGCGAAGGTCACCGGGTGCATCGGGCCTTCGTCCGGCTCGCGGCCCACTTCGTCATCCGGGGTGCCCATGGTGAACGTGCCAGTGGGCAGCACGACCATTTCCGGACAGTCCTTGCAGTCCTTGAAGACTTTGCCCGGCTTGAGCGGCTCGGCCGCTTGCGCGGGTGCGCAAAGGACCCCGCCGAGCAATGCGGCCAGACCCAGCGCCGGCAGCCTCTTCATAGAAAAAATACGCAGTTCACTACTGTTCATCAGGATTCTCGATAACAGGTTGAAAGGAAAACCGGGGGCGGGGCGCTTAGAGCTGTCTGGCCAACAGCGCCATGAAACGATCAATCTGTCCTTCGTCGTTGAGCAGACCGGGTGCCGTGCGAATCACCGGTCCGACGTCGCGATTCACCGCGTCGGCAATCACCCGGTTCTGCATCAGATACGCAGCGACCTTGTCGCCGTCCTGGCCCTTGACCCGGAAGAAGGTGAAACCGGCCGACAGTTGCGGACTCAGCGGCGTGACCAGTTCGATTTGCCGGTGTTCCAGCAGGCGTTTTTTCAGGTAACTGTTGAGCGCGTGGATGCGCGCTTCGACGTCGGCTTTGCCCAATTGCAAGTGCAACTTGAAGGCTTCGTCCAGCGCCCAGCGATGTTCGAACGCGTGATAGCCGCCCGGCGTCATGGTGGTGGAAAACGCGGTGGCCTCGGAGAAGGTCGGGGTGATCGGCGTAACGTATCTGACTTCTTCAAAGCGGCTGCAGACGATGCCGGTGCCCCGTGGGCCGAACATCCACTTGTGGGTACCGGCGATGAAGAAGTCGCAGTTCATCTGCGCGAAGCTCAAATTGTCCACGCCGAAACCGTGCACGCCGTCGACCACGTAAATGATCCGGTCAGCATCGCTGCGGCCACGGTTGTGTTTGTCGACGATGGCGCCGATGTCACCGATCGGCAGTTTCATGCCGCTGCCTGAATGCACCCAGCACATGCCCAGCACGCGGGTTTGCGGGCGGATGGCGGCGTCGATGGCGGCGAGGATCTGTTCTTTGGTGGCGGTCTGCGGATCCTTGAACAGGCGGATCTTGCGCACCTGTGTACCCTCACGTTCCTTGCGCAAAGCGAGGATGGTGTGGGTGGCATAGTGTTCGTGGACGGTGGTGAGAATTTCCTGATCGGGGCGCACGTGCGCGCCACCGTAGATCATCGTCAGGCCTTCCGTGGTGCTGCCGGTCAGGGCGATCTGTTTTGCGCTGGCTTGCAGGTATTGGCCGGCCCAGACGCGGACGTTTTCCTCGCGTTGCTCGATCACGCCCAAGTCCCAGTCCATGGCCAGACCTGGGTTTTTGTCGAGGTCGGCGCGATGCCGTTCGATTGCGTCGCGCACTGGTTTGGGGTGCGAGGTGATCAGGAAGTTGGAAAAATGCAGGCAGTCCGGATCCTGATCGAACAATTGCTGCAACTGCGCCCACTTGTTGCGCGGCGTTGGCGCTGTCGCGGCGGCACTGGCGATGTTCGGCAGGCTGGCGCCCAATGGCAGCGCGGCGGCGAGCAGTCCCGCCTGTTTCAGGAAATCACGACGATTACTCATGGCTGCGTCGTTCCCTGAGCGTTGGCCAGCGCGGGTTTTGCGGCTTTTTCGACCTCATCCCAGACGCGCAGAAAGTTGCCGCCCCAGAGCTTGCCGATGTCCGCCTCGGAATAGCCACGCGAGAGCAGTTCAGCGGTGACGTTACGGATCTGGCCGACGTTCTCGAAACCTTTGACGCCGCCGCCCTCGTTGAAGTCGGAGCTGATGCCGACATGGTCGATGCCGATCTTGCGCACCGCGTACTCGATGGCGTCGCCGAGATCCTTGAGGCTGGCTTTGGGTTCCTCTTCGAGGATCGCGTAGAGGCGGCTGGCATACAGGCCGAACTTTTGCTCGGACCAGGCGGCGATGATCGGGTCGCCCGGCATCAGTGCCATCGCCAGATTCGGCAGGGGGGGCAGATCGAATTCCGCGCGCAGCTCGTTGAGGCGATCCTGGGTCTTTTGGGTCAACGGACGCAGGTATTGCGAGAACGCCACGATCTGTACCACGCCGCCGCTGTTCTTGATCAGCTGCATTTCCTTGTCGCTGAGATTGCGCGGAATGTCGACCATCGCCCGCGGCGCCGAATGCGAGGCAATCAGCGGCGTGCGGCTCAATTGCGCGACTTGCTCGAGGGCCTTGGTCGACATCTGCGACACGTCAATGATCACCCCCAGATCGTTGAGGCGCTTGACCGCCTGCTTGCCCAGATCGGAGAGGCCATCAAGGGCATCCGGCGAATCATTCAGAAACGGCAGCGGGCGCGACGAATCGGCCCAGTCGTTGTTGCCGATATAACTGAAGCCGAACATGCGCATGCCGCGCGCCGTCCACAGGTTCAGCAAGTCGAGATCATGCCCGAGCGGGTAGGCGTTGAGCATGCTGATGAAAATCGCGAACTTGCCTTCGCCATGCAGGCGGCGCATGTCGTCCGGGGTATAGGCGATTGCCACTTGATTGGGAAAGTCGCGCACCATGCCGGAGATGATCTTGTAACGGATCTCCTGCTGATTGCGCGCTTCATCGATGAAGCCGGCGGTAGGTTTGTGAGGCGCGTCGGGGCCATTCCACATTTCCGGCCAGCCGAATATGGTCAGCGCCGCTCCGGACAGGCGTCCGCGGCTGGCCTTCGCCAGATCGAACTGGCCGCTGCCATCCTTGTCGGCTTCGTGACCATCGGTGCCGAAGTTCTGGGTCAGGCTGACGTGGCTGTCGAAGGACAGCATGCGTTCGTGCAATTCATCGGCCTGTTTCACGATCTTGGCGGAATAGCCGAGGTCGTCCTTGAACCAGTGATGCCATACGGCAAAGCCTGCGCCGGCACTGATCGCCAGCGCCAGCGGCAGGCCGATGAATAACGCTTTTTTCGAACGTGGTTTTGTCATTGCCATCTCAGTCGGGTTCGCCATCGAGTGCAGGCGCAAAGCCTTTGCTATCTGGGAAGAACGAGCGGATGACCGGGGAATTTAGCTTGCCAGCTTAAAAGATCGCAGCCTTCGGCAGCTCCTACAGGGATATGCATTCCATGTAGGAGCTGCCGAAGGCTGCGATCTTTTCAAACCACATAAATTTACCTGCGCAACAAACGTTCTAGCTTGGATAAAGCCTGCTTCATGGCTGACACAGGTAGGGCAATGAAGATTTCTCGACGATGGTTCATGGCGGGCCTGGCGCTGACCGGCGCAGCCGTGCCTGCAGCTTATTTTGGGCATCGCGAATGGACGAAACCGGATCCGACGATCACCCCTGGCGAAGCGTCTTTCGACGTCGCCGACCTCGCCGGGCAACGCTTGGCCAGCGCTTTGCGCGGTGTCTGGGATATTCGTTTCGAAGGTCGGGATGCGGGCCTGGACGGGTTGCCGCCGACCGGTTTGCAGGTGTTTCTCGACATCGGCCAAAAGGGCCGTGGCGTCTGCGGGTTCCTCGATACGCCAGAGCGTCTGCGTTCCGGCGAAACGCCGCGTTACCGAATTGTCGGCGATCTGGCCGGCGCCGATGCGGCGAAGCTGACGTGGCGTTTGATAGGCGCGCAGGGCCAGATCAACTATGAACTGGAGATGATCCTTGATGAGGTCTGGGCCGATTTCGGCAACGCCGGCAAAGGGACGTTGAGCGGCAAAGCCTGGCGCCTGGATCGCCCCTTGGCCCTGCCGGAACAGGACAACGGCTTCGTCGCGGTCAAGCGCCTGTTTCCCGAGGCGCGCCAGCGTACGCCGCTGAATCCGACACTGCTGGCTTGGTTGATTTCTCCCGAGCACCGACTGTTTCACCAGTTGTGGCATGCAACGCGAGACAAGTGGCACACCCTGGCCGAGGACAAGCGCGAAGCACTGCGCGGCATCGGCTGGCAACCCGGGCCGCGCGACAAGGAGCGCGACGCCCGTGGCCCGCGCAAGGATCGCAACGGCTCCGGCGTGGACTTTTTTTTCATGCACCGGCACATGCTCGGCACTGCGCGCTCGATGCAGGATCTGCCGTCGTGGGAGTTTTTCCCGCTGCCCCAGCCGGAACTGCTCCGTGATCGCCCGGGTTTCGCTCGTTACTTCGACAATCACGATGGCACGGCACTGCCGCCCCCATGGCTGGCCGACGGCGACGACGAATACAGCAAGTGGGTCAGTGATCTGAAGACCGCCGAGACTTACGAAAGCAACTTTCAGGTCTGGGAATCGCAATACCGCGATCCGGCCTATCTGGCCAGGCTCACACTCGGCCAGTTCGGTTCGGAGGTGGAACTGGGGCTGCACGACTGGCTGCACATGCGCTGGGCGTCGGTGCCACGCGATCCCTCCAACGGTCAGCCGGTGCCTTTCGCCCGTGATCCGGCGGACTTCGCTGCGCGCTGGTACGGCCCGGAGAATGACTTCCTCGGCGACCCGTTTTCATCTCACGTCAATCCATCGTTCTGGCACTTCCATGGCTGGATCGATGACCGCATCGAAGACTGGTTCCGGGCGCACGAGCGGTTTCATCCGGGCGAGGTCAGTCGTTTGCAGGTCAACGGCGTGCCGTGGTTTGCGCCGGGACGCTGGGTGGAGATCGATGATCCGTGGCTGGGGCCAGTCACCCATGGCTGTAGCACCACGCCGGGATTGCAGACCGGCAAAACCGTAGAGATGGATCCGGAAACCATGAAGCTGGCGTTGCGCATCACCTTCCTCAATGACGAAGACAAGCTCGCCGGACTGTTTCGTCGTGTTCCGCAACGGCCGTGGTATGCGCGTAATCTCAAGCCAAAACAAACCTCGGCTTGAGACCGCGTCATTGTTCTTCGCGAGCAGGCTCGCTCCCACAGGTTTTGTGTTGGGCCGCAATTGCTGCAACACCTTGAGTCATTGTGGGAGCTGGCTTGCCAGCGATGGCGTTGTGTCAGGCAACTTTGATGTTGGGAGTGGCGGCCTCATCGCTGGCAAGCCAGCTCCCACAGAGTGATTACAGTGCCTGCCACCCGCCGCCAAGTGCCTTGTACAAGGCAATGCTCGCCTGCATGCGTGAAAGCCGCAGTTGCACGTTCTGGTCCTGGGCCGCATACAGCGTGCGCTGGGTTTCGAGCACGGTCAGCAAGTCTTCGGCGCCGGCCTGATAGCGGCTCTGGGCAATGTCGAATGCGCTTTGTGCCTGATTCAATTCTTCGCTTTGCCACCGCCGCTGTTCATCGAGGCCGCGAATGCTGTTGAGGGCTTTTTCGACGTCGGCGAAACCGTTGATGATTGCCCCTCGATAAGTCTCCAGCAACTCTTCCTGGCGGGCCGTGGCCTTGTCGCGTTCGGCGCGCAGCCGCCCATTATTGAAGATCGGAGCGATAAGCCCGCCAGTGAGGTTGTAGAACGGACTGCGCCACAGATCGCCCGCCTGGTTGGCGCCTGAGCCGATACTCGCGCTCAGGGTGATTTTCGGCAGCATCGCCGCGCGGGCCACGGTGACATTCGCTTGGGCTGCGGCCAGTTGCGCCTCGGCACGGGCGATGTCCGGGCGGCGGGTCAGCAGTTCGCTGGGCAGGCCGGCGCTGATCTGCGGCCATTGCAACTGATCGAATGACTCGTGAGTGTCCGGCAAATCTTGCACCGGGCGACCGAGTAGTGCGGCCAGCGCAATGCGGGCGTCCTCGGCCTGTTGCCGAACGGTCGGCAATTGGCGTTGTTGCGCGGCCACCAGACTTTTCTGCTGAGCCAGTTCCAATGCGGTGGCGGAGCCGGCGTCGTAACGCGTCTGCACCAGTTGCAGAACGTTTTGTGCGTTGGCCAGATTGAGTTGGGCAATTCGACTTTGTTCCTGCAGCGACAGCACCTGCGTGTAGCTGTTGGCGACGCCGCTGAGCAGGGTCAACTCGACGGTGGCGCGATCGAACTCGCTGGCTTGCAGGCTGAATTGCGCACTGTCGCGAGAGGCGCGCTTGCCGCCCCAGAAGTCGATTTCGTAGCTGGCGTTGAGGCCGACGTCGAAGTAATCAACAGCCTTGTTGCTGCTGTCGGCGTCCAGCTGGCGGTAGCCATCGCCACGCAACAGCTTTTGCCGATTGGCATTGCCGGTGCCCTGGATTTCCGGCAGCTGCGAGCCGCCGGCAATCGCCGTATCGGCACGTGCCTGGCGCACGCGAGCGATGGCAGCGGCCAGGTCGTAACTGCCGACCCTGGCCTGATTGATCAGTTGATCGAGTTGCGGGCTGGCGAAGCGCGTCCACCAGCGCGACGCATCTAGTTCGGCGTCGGCGCGGTGCGGCGATTGCCAGGCAGCGGGCGGCACGATATCGCTGTCCGGGCGTTGCGGGGAACTGCCGCAAGCGCTGAGCATCAGGCAAGCGGTCAATAGACTGAGGCGCGGTTTCATAGAGCGATCATTCACTGGTAAGGGCCGTAACCGGGTCGAGCCGGGCTGCTTTGCGGGCCGGCATGAAGCCGAAGACAACACCGGTAACCAGGGCGCAGCCAAAGGCACCGAGCACCGCCATCAACGAAAACGCTACGGCGACTTCACTGAGCACCAGCGCACCGCCGACTATCAAGGCCAGGACGATGCCGGCGATGCCGCCCACCACCGAGAGCATCACCGCTTCGGTCAGGAACTGGCGCAGGATGTCGCGCTGGCGAGCGCCAGTGGCCATGCGAATGCCGATTTCGCGGGTTCGTTCGCGTACGGTCATGAGCATGATGTTCATCACGCCGATGCCGCCGACCAGCAGCGAAATCGCCGCAATCGAACCAAGCATCAGCGACAGGGTGTTTTGTGTGCGCGCCTCGGCCTGGATCATCGCGGCGTTGTTGGTCAGTTCGAAATCCTTCTTGCCGTTATGCAGGCGCAACATCAATTGTTCGATGGCGTGTTCGGCTTCCTTGACCTTGCGCGCGTCCGCAGCGGCGATCACGACATATTCGGGATTGCGCGTGCCGAAGAGGCGGACGCTGGCGGCGGAGTAGGGCACGGCGATGCGGTTGTCGCTGTCCGAGTCGCCGGAGCTTGCACCTTTTTCTGCCAGCACCCCGACCACCTGGAACGGCACGTTCTCGATCAGGATGTATTGGCCGATGGGGTCGGCGACATCCTTGAGCAATTTGCTCCGAACCTTGTGACCGATCACCGCGACGGCGGCGGCGTTGAGCTCATCGGCTTCGGTGAAGTAGCTGCCCTGAACCACCGGCCAGTTGAAGATCGCCGGGAAATTGGTGTCGTTGCCGCCGACATAACTCAGGTGGTCGGCATTGCCGAAGCGCACCCCGGCGTCGGCACCGTTGACCGGCATGATGCGCTGCACTTGCGGCAGACTCGCCAGGGCATGCACATCGTCGAGGGTGACGATGCCTGACGGCGTGCGCGGGTTGGGGGCCGAGCCGCTGAGGTAAATGATGTTGGAACCGAACGCGCCCATTTGTGCCATGACCTGGCGCTTGCTGCCTTCGCCGACCGCGAGCATCACCACCACGGACGCGACACCGATGATGATGCCGAGCAGGGTCAGCGCCGTGCGGAAGCGGTTGATCCACATTACCCGCCACGCCGCATGCAACGCGTCGACCAGTTCGCCTTTCCAGGCGCCGGTGGCTTCGGCGCCCTCGCTCAGGCGTTTGCGCAGATCGACGGCCTGCAAGGCGCCGGGGTTGGCGGTGGTCTGCGCGCTGGGGTTGTCGCGGGCGCTGTCGCTGATGATCAGGCCATCGCTGATTTCGATGATGCGCTTGGCGCGGGCCGCGACTTCCCGGTCGTGGGTGATCAGGATGACCACGTGGCCCTGGCTCGCCAGCTCATCGAGCAACGCCATGACTTCTTTGCCGCTGTGGCTGTCGAGGGCGCCGGTCGGTTCGTCGGCGAGGATGATGTGGCCGCCGTTCATCAAGGCGCGGGCAATCGACACTCGCTGTTGCTGGCCGCCCGACAGTTGATGCGGGCGATTGCCCGTGCGTGAGGCCAGTCCCAGGCGTTCGAGCAGGGCGGCAGCACGCGCATGGCGTTCGGCGGCGGGGGTGCCGGCATAGATCGCCGGCATCTCGACGTTTTCCTGAGCCGAGCCGGACGGGATCAGATGGTAGCCCTGAAATACAAAACCAAAGGCTTCGCGGCGCAGCCAGGCCAACTCGTCGCTGTCCAGGCCGGCAACGTTTTCGCCGGCGAAGCGGTATTCGCCAGCGGTCGGGCGGTCGAGGCAGCCAAGAATGTTCATCAGCGTTGACTTGCCGGACCCGGACGCACCGACAATCGCCACGAATTCACCCGCGTGGATCGACAGGTCGATACCGCGCAGTACGTGCACTTCAGGTGCATCGCCGCCGCCGTAGGATTTGCGGATGTCCTGCAGGTCGATCAGGGGCGTTTGCATTCAGCCTCCGCTGCCATCGGCCGGACCGATCAGCAAGTGATCGCCTTCCTTCAGGCCCTCGAGAATCTGCACCTTGAGCCGATCACTGATCCCCGTCCGCACTTCGCGCCGCTGGATCTCGCCATTGGCCGCGACGACCTGCGCCGTTTGCCGATTCTCTGCACTTGCGCTCTGCAGGGCCGCGACCGGGGCGGTGAGGACGTCTTTCGCCTGATCGGCAACGAAGAACACCTGCGTGGTCATTTCGGCCATCAAGGCGTTGTCGCCGTTGTCGACATCAAGCAGCACGGTATACAGCACTACCCGGGCGCTGCCGCTTTTGTTCGAGCTGGCGGGACTGCCGCCGCCCTGGCTGGTCTGGTCCAGCGGTTTGGGCGGCACGGGCAGAATCTGCCGAACAGTGCTGCTCCAGCGCCGGCTACCGCCGCTCAGCGTGGTGAAATAAGCCGTCATGCCGGGTTTGACGTGGCCGATATCCGCTTCGGAGACCTCGGCCCACACGGTCATCGGCGACAGTTTGGCAATGCGTAAGATCAGCGGGGTCTGTTGTTGGGCATTGAGTGTCTGGCCTTCGCGGGCATCGAGGGCGACCACGGTGCCTTCCATCGGCGCGTAAATGCGCGTGTAGCCAAGCTCCGCCTGATCGCTGCGCAGGCTCGCTTCGGCCTGCCGGATCTGGGCGCGGAACATGTCGATACGCGCCTGCGTGGCCTTGAGTTCGGCGCGCGCGGTTTGCACGTCTTCTTCGCGAGTCGCGCCACCCGCCGCGAGATGCTGCTGGCGCTGATACTTCTGTTGCGCAAGTTCGTGCTGCGCCTGTTGTTCCTGCAATTGCGCCTTGAGGTTTTCAATCGAGAACTGGCTGGCGTCGAGTTTGGCTTTTTGCGTCGATGGGTCGATTTCAACGAGCAATTGCCCCTGCTTGACCACATCGCCGACTTCGACGTGAATTTTGCGGATCTGTCCGGACGCCTGGGCGCCGACATCCACGTAGCGCCGCGGCTGCAACGTGCCCAGCGCAGTCACGCTGCTTTCAATATCACCGCGACTGACTTGCACGGTGGCGTACTGATCCCGCCCCGGCGGCAGAATTTGCCAGGTGGCGACGGCGACGACGGGAATCAGACAAAGGGCTGCGAGCAGGGCGCGTCGGGCGGGGCGGGGACGTTTCATGCAGGGTTCCGGCCAGTGGAAAATCGATCCGTCATCCAGTCGGCACCGCACGCGGGGCCACGACCGGACGCTGGCGCGCAAAGCGACAGATACGGGGAGCTGTCCTTTAAACGAGGGACGCGAGAGTTTATTTAAGCCTTGAAATGCGCGGCAACAGGTATAGCTGCCAACAATTTATCGGGCAAATCGAAACAGCGCTTTAAATCTATATGAGAATTACTATAAATTACGCATCTGAAACTGCCAGCATCGTGCCACTGTCGTTTTGACGTGGCGGATGTGGCTCAAGGATCGAAACCGCAGTGCTGCGGCCGGGAGTCATGTTGGAAAACTACTATCGCGAGCTGGTGTGTTTCCTGAACGCCAAGCTGGGCAACCGCCAGGTTGCCGAGGATGTGGTGCATGACGCCTATCTGCGGGTGCTGGAGCGTTCCAGTGACACGCCCATCGAACAACCCCGGGCGTTTCTTTATCGCACGGCCTTGAATCTGGTCATCGATGATCATCGACGCAATGCCTTGCGCCAGGTCGAGTCGCTGGAAGTGCTCGACAATGAAGAGCGCTATTTCACCCCGTCGCCACATGGCAGCCTCGATCACGGTCAACGCCTGGAAATGCTCCAGCGCGCACTCGCGGAACTGTCACCGCTGTGTCGCGAAAGTTTTCTGCTGCGCAAGATCGAAGGCCTGTCGCACAACGAAATCGCCACAAGCCTGGGTATTTCCAAAGCACTGGTGGAAAAACACATCGTCAATGCCATGAAGCATTGCCGGTGGCGCATCAAACAATGGGACGCCCATTGATCCTCGCCTGGTAAATTTTGTTTCACCGTCCTCGTTCCTACTCAACAGACGATCTGCTGCCCTGCTTCGGGCCGGTCAGGTCACCCAGGCTTTATCCCCACGGTTGAGGGGTTCATCCAGAGGACACTGGAAATGACACAGGCAATTGCATCGCCCATCGTTCACGACCTGATCGGCGTCGGTTTCGGCCCTTCGAACCTGGCGCTGGCCATCGCTCTGCAAGAGCGCGGTCCGACCCAGGGCGAACTGGATGTGCTGTTTCTCGACAAGCAGGCCAACTACAGCTGGCATGGCAACACGCTGTCGACGCAAAGCGAGCTGCAGATTTCCTTCCTCAAGGATCTGGTGACCCTGCGCAATCCGACCAGCCCGTATTCGTTCGTCAATTATCTGAAGGACCATGGCCGTCTGGTCGACTTCATCAATCTCGGCACCTTTTACCCGTGCCGCATGGAATACAACGACTATCTGCGCTGGGTCGCCGGGCAGTTCACCGAGCAGAGCCGTTACGGTGAAGAAGTGCTGACCATCGAGCCGGTGCTGCATAACCATCAGGTCGAAGCGCTACGGGTGATTTCCCGTGGCAGCGACGGCCAGCAATTCGTGCGGACTGCGCGTTCGGTGGTAGTCAGCGCTGGCGGTACGCCGCGTATTCCGGAAGCTTTCAAGGCGCTCAAGGGCGACAGTCGCGTATTCCACCACTCGCAATACTTGTCACAAATGGCCCGGCAGCCGTGTGTGAACAACCAGCCGATGAGCATTGCGATCATCGGCGGCGGCCAGAGCGCGGCGGAAGCCTTTATCGACCTGAACGATTCGTTCCCGTCGGTGCAGGTCGACATGATCCTGCGCGGTTCGGCGTTGAAGCCTGCGGACGACAGCCCGTTCGTCAACGAAGTGTTTTCGCCGGAGTTCACTGATCTGGTGTTCCAGCAGAACAGCGTCGAACGCGAGCGCTTGGTCAACGAATACCACAACACCAATTACTCGGTGGTCGACATCGATCTGATCGAGCGTATCTACGGGATCTTCTATCGCCAGAAGGTTTCCGGGGTTGCCCGCCATGCGTTCCGCACCCTGACGACCATCGAGAAAGCCACCGCCACCGAGAACGGTATCGAACTTGCCGTGCGCAACAACGCTACCGGCGAAGTGACCGTGCGCCATTACGACGCCGTGGTGCTCGCCACCGGTTACGAGCGCCAGATGCACCGCAAATTGCTGGCGCCGCTGGAAGAATATCTGGGCGAATTCGAGGTTGATCGCAATTACCGCGTGATCACTGACGAACGTTGCAAGGCGGGTATCTACATGCAGGGCTTCTGCCAGGCCAGCCACGGTCTGAGCGACACGTTGCTGTCGGTGCTGCCGATTCGTGCCGATGAGATCGCCGGCTCGCTGTATGAGCACGGCAAGCACCGAGGGCACCGGTCGATGGCGGATCTGCTGTTGGCGACGGCCAGCTGAATCGGCATTGCTTGATACACCGCCTTCGCGAGCAGGCTCGCTCCCACAATGGTTCTGTGTACGCAGGACAAATGTGGGAGCGAGCCTGCTCGTGAAGGGGTCATCAAAAACGGCACACATTCTGTTCCTGAATCCTTCCTGAGTACCCGCAATCTTCGACATCACCACGTTTGCCTTGATGTGATACGTGTTCGATGCCACCACCCCGAATCAGCAGACGCTGATCCAGTCTGGCCGGTTCGTGGTCGGGCTCCTGCTGATGACCGCCATCATGATGGCGGTCGGCATTTTCCTGCAGATTGACAGAGCAAACCTCGGATCAATGACCGGTTTTTTAGGAATAGTCCTACAGATCCTGCCTTGGTCCTTGCGTAGTCTTGCGCCATCGAAAAATCTGACCTCCGGGAGTTTGATCATGATCAATAAAGCCCTGCGCATTCTGATCGCTGATCCGCAGCATTTTCAGCGAATGAAAATCGAGCGTCTGTTCAACGGGCTGGAGTATTACCGAGTGGCGCCAGCGCAAAATCTCGCCGAACTGTTGACGCTGGTGGACTATGGCTGCCAGCCATTCGATGTGGTGGTGATCAATGCGGAGCTTGCGGCGCACTCGCTGGATCTGCGCGGGTTTTTCCTCGATAACCCCCAGGTTCGTCACGCCTTGATTTACAACGAACCTTCGGGGCCCGCGGATACGACCTCCGGCGTCGTGCGGGACAACCTGCAAATCAGTCATATGGCATTGCCTGGTGCGCAGCTCATCAGAGACTTGATGGCGGTGGTCGATGCCCTCCGGTGGAAGCAGGAACGGCCGTCGCCGCAGCGCGCTTATGCATAAATTCCACTGTCTCGCAACTGTCAGGTCTGACAGGTGAACCCCGAGCTGTTCCGTGCAACAGTCCGTGCGCAGCCACAACGTCAGCAATCCGCGACGACCGTGGCGTCATCGTCATGTCTTGCACTGGGAGTATTCATGAAGTCAGCGCTGATCGTCGACGATCATCCAGTAGTGCGGGCCGCCATCAGGATCGTCCTGCAAAACGAGGGCTTCAAGGACATTCGCGAAGTCTCTAACGGCAGCGAGGTGGTGCCGCTGATTCGCGAGTTCAAGCCAAGGCTGGTGGTGCTGGATCTGCGTTTGCCAGCGCTCGACGGCCTGGATGTGCTGGCCAGAATCAAGGCCAACGAGCTGGACTGCCGGGTGCTGATCTTCAGCTCGCACGACCCCATGTTCTATCAGGAACGCTGCGTTCGCGCCGGCGCCATGGCCTACGTGACCAAAACCAATGACCTGCAACAATTGCACAAAGCCATTCAGGCGGTGATGTCGGGTTACACCTATTTCAGCTCACTGCCTGACAGCGCCAATACGCTCAATACGATGCAACTCACCGAAAAACAGATGATTGATCAGCTGTCCGATCGCGAGTTGAGCATTTTCCAGCAACTGGCGCAGGGCAAGGCCAACAAGGCCATTGCCGAAGAGATGCTTCTGAGCCACAAACCATCAGCACCTATAAAACCCGACTGATGAAAAAACTCGGGTTGAATTCAGTGGTGCACCTGCGTGGTTTTGCCAAGCGCAACCAGTTGATCTGAGGCGGGTATGAGGCTGACGTGGCTGATCGGCTTGCTCGGGTGGGGTTTTGCAGCGAGCTGCGGGGCCGCTGAAGCGCCGCAAGTATTGGAGGTACTCACGCGTTCGGCCCTGAATAACGTTCAATTGCGGCTGGACGTGCAGGACCGCCAATGGCTGCTGCAGCATCCGGTATTACGCATGGGCGTTTCCGGGCGTGACTATCCACCGTTTGAAATCACCCGCAACCAGCATGAGCTCGAAGGCCTGACGGCCGATTACGCCGATCTGCTGGCGCAACTGCTTGGCGTCAGGATTGAAGTACGCCGCTATGAAAACCGTCAGACTCTGATGGCGGCGCTCAAGGACGGCGAGCTGGATCTGTTGGGCACCTCCAACCAGTTCGAAACCGCCGACCCCGAAATCGTCCTGTCCAAGGCCTACGCGGAAGATCAGCCAATGCTGGTGACGCCGGTCGAAAAACCGCAGCTGGCGGAACGCGCTGGCACACGCATCGCCATGGTCGAGGACTACCTGCCATTGTCCACCGTGCAGAGGGTTTATCCGCAGGCAGATGTGCGGCGCTACTCCTCGGCGATGGATGCCTTGGGCGCCGTGGCGTTTGGTGCGGACGATGTGTACCTGGGCGATTTCATCAGCGCCAATTACCTGATCAACACCAATTATCGTAACGACCTGCAACTGGCCGGGCCGGCAGGTCTGGATGCCAACCCATTCGGTTTTGCCTTGCTGCGCCGCGATGTGCGACTCAAGCGTATTGTCGACAAGGCGCTGGCCGCGATCCCGATGGAGCTGCGTCAGCGTATCGAGCTGCGCTGGAGCGCCGGTCTCGCGGAGATGGCCGAGCTGTCGCGGGTACAACTCAGTGCCAGTGAACAGGCGTGGCTCGATCAGCATCCGCGGGTGCGGGTTGGCGTCATCGGAGATTTTGCGCCGCTGACATTCTTTGACGCCGACGGCCGCTTCAGCGGCTTGTCAGCACAACTGCTGAACCTGATCAGTCAGCGCAGCGGGTTGCAATTCGAAGTGGTGCGCGGCAGCTCGCTGGATCGGCAGATCGAACAGCTCAAGGCCGGTGAAATCGACGTGTTGCCGGTGGTCACCCCCAGCAGCGAGCGCGAAGCCGAACTGCATTTTACCCGCGCCTATTTGAATAATCCGTTTGTGCTGGTCGCTGCGGCTGCGGCGCAAAAACCGCTCACGCTGGATGATCTTCAGGGCAAACGACTGGCGATTTATCGCGGCCATCCGTTACGCACATATTTGTCGGCGAACGCACCTCGAATCCGTTTCATCGACGTCAGCAGCCCGGCCGCTGGCATGGCGCTGATCGCCAAAGGTCACGCCGACGCGACGGTAAGCTCTTTGCTGGTGGCGCGTTATCTGATCGCGCGTCAATACCGGGAGCGCCTGCGCATCACCGGCACGGTGGGTGATCAACCGGCACGTATTGCGCTCGCCACGTCGCCGCAATCCGCGACGCTGCACTCTATATTGAACAAGGCCTTGCTGAGCATTGCGCCGCAGCAAATGGATGAGCTGGTCGAGCGCTGGAGCCACGATGTGGTGGTGGATGAAAGCTATTGGCTGCGTCATCGCCGCGAAATCGTTCTCGGATTTGCCGCTGC
Organism: Pseudomonas fluorescens; assembly: GCF_900636825.1. NCBI lineage: Bacteria > Pseudomonadati > Pseudomonadota > Gammaproteobacteria > Pseudomonadales > Pseudomonadaceae > Pseudomonas > Pseudomonas fluorescens. The sequence goes on from NZ_LR134318.1 coordinate 2,069,352, forward strand.
TGCAGCCTTGCTGGTGCTGGCGCTGGTGTGGATCGGGTTTCAGCGCCGGCAGATTCGCCAGCGCCAGCACTGGCTGCAACGGTTGCAGGAAGCCAAGGATATTGCCGATGACGCCAATCGGGCCAAAAGCACATTTCTGGCAACCATGAGCCATGAGATCCGCACACCGATGAATGCCCTGATCGGCATGCTCGAGCTGGCGCTGAAACGCGCCGAGGAAGGCGTGACCGATCGCCTGGCGATACAGGTCGCCTCGAATGCCGGGCAGCAATTGTTGGCGTTGATCGGCGACATACTCGATATCTCGCGGATCGAATCCGGGCACCTTTCACTCGCCCCGGAGCGCGCCAATTTGCGTGAAATGGTGCTGTCGGTGTGCCGGGTTTTCGAAGGGCTGGCACGCCAGAAGCGCCTGCTCTGGCACATTGATGTGGATGCGCAGAGTGACGTCGATGTGCTGATTGATCCGACGCGTTTCAAGCAAGTGCTGTCGAACCTGCTCAGCAACGCGATCAAGTTCACCGAAGAAGGCGAGGTGCGATTGCAACTTGGGTTGGCCGCGAGCAACGCCGAGCGATTGGCCGTGAGGGTGATCATCGAAGACAGTGGCATTGGCATCAGCGCCGAGGATCGACAGCAGCTGTTCAACCCGTTCGTCCAGGCGGGCAATCCTTCTGACGCACGTAGCGGCTCTGGCCTGGGGCTGGTGATCAGCCGCAGCCTCTGCGAAATGATGGGCGGTACCCTGCGCCTCGACAGTCAACCGGGTCGCGGCACGCGGGTTGAGGTGAGGCTCGACTTGCCGTTGCTGGAGCCTCTGGCGCCGCGCCCGATTGGGCCTGAAACTCCAGCAGTACCGGCACGGTCACTCAACATTCTGGTGGTGGACGATCACCCTGTGAACCGTTTGTTGCTGTGCTGGCAATTGAGTGAACTGGGGCATCGCACCGTCGACACCCCCGACGGTGAACTGGGACTCGAGCGCTGGCGAGCGCAACCGTTCGATGTCTTGATCACTGACTGCAACATGCCCCGGCGCAATGGCTACGAACTGGCGCGAGCGATTCGTGAAGAGGAGGCGCGGAGCGGGCGCGTGCCGTGTCTGGTTCTCGGCTTCACCGCGAATGCGCAGGCCGAGGAGCGCTTGCGCTGTTTCGACGCCGGAATGGACGATTGTCTGTTCAAGCCGATCCGCTTGAGTGATCTGGAACAGGCGTTGAAAAGTTTCAGCCAGGTTGATGATCAAGACGAACCGACGGTGGAGACTGAGTTGCCGGAAATTGACCTTACCGCGCTGGAGCAGATGTCCGGCAACGATCGCGCGGTGATGGATCGCTTGCGCAACGAAGTGTTGAACAGTTTGAACCACGACCTGCGACGGCTCGCCGACTTCATTCACACGCCTGACCGCAGTGGTTTGCGTGATCTGGCCCACCATATCAAGGGTGGCGCGCAAATGGTCGGTGCGGCGCGGTTGGTCTCGGCTTGCGTTGACCTCGAACGCGCTTGCCAGGCAACCGAGGCGGTAGCGGTCGACTCTGCCATCAGCGCGTTGCGCGAGGTCATGCAACAGCTCGCGCAACGTTTGCGGGTTTGAGCGTCAATCCCAGGCCGGCGCGATGCCTTTTGGACTGGTCAGACGATGGCCGCGATCCAGCGTGGCAATCAGCGCGATATCCGCGTCACTCAAGGCCTGATGGCGATCAAGGCACCGCCGACTCAAACACTGTCATCGTCCCCCAGATAGAACGCTGAGGCCGATTTTTACGGTCTAGTGCATCGGTCGTCAGGGATTTAAGCTCAATCCATTGCGTCACACACTCAATCGGAGACGACCTTGAAAAAACTCATCGGCATCTATACCAGCCCGCGCGGCCATTGGGTCGGCGATGGTTTTCCGGTTCGCACGCTGTTTTCCTACGACAGATCAGGGCAACACATCAGCCCGTTCCTGTTGCTCGATCATGCCGGGCCCGCCGACTTCACCGCGACGACCGAACGGCGTGGTGTCGGCCAGCATCCGCACCGTGGTTTCGAAACCGTGACGATTGTTTACGACGGCGAAGTGCAGCACCGCGATTCGACCGGCAGCGGCGGCGTCATCGGCCCAGGCGATGTGCAATGGATGACAGCGGCGTCGGGAATCCTGCACGAGGAGTTTCACTCGGAAAACTTTGCCAAAACCGGCGGCAAACTGGAAATGGTGCAATTGTGGGTCAACCTGCCGGCCAAGGACAAAATGGCCGCGCCGGGCTATCAGACCATTCTCGACAGCGACATTCCGAATATTGCGCTGAAGGACAACGCCGGCCGCCTGCGCCTGATCGCCGGCGAGTTCGATGGTCGCACTGGCCCATCGCGCACCTTCACCCCGATCGACCTGTGGGATCTGCGCCTGAACGCCGGCAAGTTGCTGACGCTGGATGTGCACGCAGGTCGCAACACGGCGCTGGTGGTGTTGAAAGGTTCGGTGCAGCTCAACGGTGAGGAATCGATGCACCAGGGACAGTTGGCCCTGTTCGAGCGCGACGGTCATCAGCTGACCCTCGAAGCCAGCGAGGATGCGACGGTGTTGCTGCTCAGCGGCGAGCCGATTGACGAACCGATCGTTGGCCACGGCCCGTTCGTGATGAACACCGAGCAGGAAATCCACCAGGCCTTCGCCGACTTCCAGTCCGGCCGCTTCGGCCGCATGCACGCTTGACGCGCCACCGCCACGTACAACGCGCAATCCAACGGTAGCTCTGCGACTTTTGACTTTGTTTTTTAAAAATCAAAAGATCGCATCGTGCCGCAGCTCCTACACTTGCCCGATCTGTGCGATCTTCTCGCGATTGGCCTTCGTCGGAGTGGTTTGATGCTGTCTCTGCTCACTGAACACCCGTTGGTTTGTGCGTTGATCCTGATCGTTGTCGATCTCGGTCTGTGGCGCTTGATCAGTTCCCATGGCAGCGAGTGGAAACTGTTGGTGCGCGTGCTGATTTTCAGTCTGTTCAGCGTGTTGCTGTTCAACGAAGGCCTCAATCCGATGGAGCCTGCGCCGTGGGCGGACAATGTGCCGCTGCATCTGGCGGCGACCGGGTTGCAGATCGGCTGGTGGCTGTTCGGGGCACGCACCCTGACCGTGTTGATCGGCGCCGTGATGATGCAACGCGTCGGCCACACCGGGCGGCTGTTGCAGGACTTGCTTGGCGCAGTGATTTTCCTGATTGCGATCATCGCGGCGCTTGCCTACGTCCTGGATCTGCCGGTCAAAGGCGTGCTGGCGACCTCCGGCGCCTTGGCGATCATCGTCGGTCTGGCGTTGCAAAGTACCTTGAGCGACGTGTTTTCCGGGATCGTCCTCAACACCACCAAGCCTTATCAACTGGATGACTGGATTTCCATTGATGGCACCGAAGGCCGGGTCACCGACATTGATTGGCGGGCCACACGTCTGCAAACCAGTCAGGGCAGCATGGCCGTGATTCCCAATTCCCTGGCGGCCAAGGCGAAAATCATCAATTTCAGCCGACCGAGCAACATGTTCGGTGTGGCAGTCAGCGTGCAGGTCAGCCCCCATGCGCGCCCCAACTCGGTCATCGATGCGTTGGAGCGGGCGATGCAGGGTTGTCGGCAGTTGCTCGACACGCCGGCGCCCAGCGTCGCCTTGAAAAGCTCCGGTAGCAGCGGCGCGGAATATGAAATCAGCGGGTTTGTGGCGTCGATGGGCGAGAAACGCGTAGTGCGCAATCAGTTGTTCGATCTGGCCTATCGGCATTTGCAGGCATCCGGCGTGAATCTGCTGTCGAGCGATGAGAGCAGTGCGCCGAGTCTGCTGTCGCGGCCAAGGGCATTGCTCGACAGTTCGCCGATATTTTCCACGCTGCGTCAGGAAGAGAAAGACACGTTCAGCCAGAACATGAGTCATCAGACTTTCCGCGCGGGAGAAATCATTCTGGCGGGCGGCGAGGTCAGTGATCACCTGTTCATTATCGAGTCTGGCGTGGTCTCGGTGACTCTCATGCGCCATGGCGCGCCGTTCGAATCCGGACGCATGGGGCCGGGCGAGGTGATTGGCGAGGCGGGGATTCTTTCTGACACCGCATTGCCAGCGGATTTCTCGGCGAAGACCTTCTGCGTGCTGTATCGCATCGAGAAGACTTACCTCAAGCCTTGCCTTGATGCCCGCCACGACATCCATGACGCGATGCAGACGCTGCTCGATTACCGCCTGCACAAAGCGCAAGCGTTGACCGAGGAAGCACCGGTGGCCGTTGCGAAAAAAGGTTTTCTGCAATGGCTGCGCAATCGGGTCTGAGGCAACCCGCGAAGATTGAATGCAACCCGCACGGCGCTGCCACGGTCACAATTTCTAATCCCCACCGGGCAGGAGTTGCGGACGATGAAAAACCTGCGGATTGCCACTTACAACGTCAACGGCCTGCGCGCGCGGTTGCCGAATTTGCTTGATTGGCTCAAACGCGAGCAGCCGGACATTGCCTGTCTGCAAGAACTCAAATCGGTCGACAGCGCGTTTCCCGCCGCCGAGCTGGAAGCCGCCGGTTACGGCGCGATCTGGCATGGCCAGGCGTCCTGGAACGGCGTGGCGATTCTTGCCCGTGATGCGCAACCGTTGGAAAGCCGGCGCGGTTTGCCGGGCGACCCTGATGACAAGCACAGTCGTTACCTGGAGGCCGCGGTGCACGGCGTGCTGGTCGGTTGCCTGTATTTGCCCAACGGCAACCCCCAACCGGGGCCGAAGTTCGATTACAAACTGGCCTGGTTCGAGCGGCTGATCAGCTACGCGAAAGACCTGCAAAGCAGCGATCATCCGGTGGTGCTGGCGGGTGACTACAACGTTGTGCCCACCGACATGGACATCTACAACACGCGCTCATGGCTCAAGGACGCCTTGTTGCAACCAGAAAGCCGCGAGTGTTACCAGCGTTTGCTCGATCAAGGCTGGACCGATTCGCTGCGCCATCTGTATCCAAACGATCGCCTGTATACGTTTTGGGATTACTTCCGCCAGCACTGGCAAAAAAACTCCGGTTTGCGCATTGATCATCTCCTGCTCAATCCGGCACTGAGCCCGTATTTGCATGAGGCTGGCGTCGACGCCTGGGTGCGCAATGAACCACACGCCAGCGATCATGCGCCGACATGGATTCGCATTGGCTCACGCAAGAAGCGCTAAACGCGATTGGCGAAAGCAATTGTCGAAATTGGCGCCGGATCCCGTATACATGGCGGACCAACCGCGCAGTGACGTGCGGCCCGATGCCTAAGGAACGAGCAATGAGCGAGCCACGCCTGAAGAATCTGAAGCTGTACCTGCAACGCCTGGGTTTCGATGCGCCGCCGGCAGCGACTCTCAAGACTTTGCGCCAACTACAGTCGCGCCACACCGGCGTGTTTCCTTTCGAGAATCTGGCGACAGTCACCGGCGCGCCGGTGTTGATCGATCTGCCGTCCATCGAAGGGAAAATTCTCGTGGGCGGGCGCGGTGGTTACTGCTATGAACTCAATTATCTGTTCTATGCACTGCTGAGTGAGTTGGGCTTCGAGGTTCGGGCCATCAGCGGGCGCGTGGTCATGAATCAGCCCGAGGGCAGTTGGACGGCACGCACGCACCGCTTGAGCGTGGTGATCCTCGACGGCGTGCGCTACATCACCGACGTCGGCTTTGGCGGCATGGTCCCGACTGCGCCGCTGCTGCTGGACACGGACGCCGAGCAAGCTACCCCGCACGAACCCTATCGCATTGAGAAACAGGCCGATGGCTACCTTTTGCGTGCGTACGTGACGGGCGAGTGGCGGCCGATGTATCTGTTCGATCTGCAACGCCAGGAAGACATCGATTACACCGTTGGCAACTGGTACGTCTCGACCCATCCAGATTCACCGTTCGCCCAGCGCTTGATGATTGCACGCACCGGTGATGGCTGGCGCAAGACGCTCAACAGTGGCAGTTTTGCTCTGCATCGCACCGGTGCGGACAGCCAACGGCGCGAGCTGGCGGATGTCGACGAACTGCTCGGCGTGATCGAGCATGAGTTTGGCGTTAAGTTGTCTGACTCCGCGCCAGTACGGCAATCGCTGGCGCGGGTGATCACGCCAGTCTCGGTCTAGGGCTTCACAACCGGCTCCAGCACCCGGCGAATTTCACCGATGGCCGCCGACAGCTTGCGCTCGAGACTCTTGAGGTCAGTGGCTGTAATACCTTTTTTGAACTGCCCGGAAACGCCCGCATCCTCAGCCCGATCCGCTGCGCGAGGGTTGTCGAGCAACGCCTGTCGGAGCGTGTTGTTGATCACGGTCTGATAACCGAACCCTTCATTTTCCGCAGCGGTGCGCGCCGCCTCGATCACTGCGTCATCGAGCATGATGGTAATGCGGGTCTTACCCTTGTTGGGCGCCACAGCACCGCGTTTGCCTTGGGAAAAGTCGTATTCATCTTTCATTGATCAAGCCTCCAGAAAATAGGTGCGCCGTTCGCTCGGTGTCGCGAGACGTGCAGAAATAATTCGAACGACATTTGTTTCACGGTAGCTGTATGCGATGACCAGCAAACGTCCTTTGCCATCGAGCCCAAGGGAAATCCAGCGTTGCTCGTCATGGTCATTGTCCTCGACGGTCAGTGCGCGTTCGTCGTGCAAGACCGGTTCTGCCTCAGCGAGGCTGATGCCTTTGTGCTTGAGTTTGTTGGCTGCGTTCTTGCTTTTGTCGTACTGAATCTTGAATGACTTCATTATGCATACTTTATATGTATAAAAAAGGGCGCGACCGCACCGTCGGTCGCCATGAGCACTTCAGCGTAGTAACAGCGAACGACGATGCCGGAGGGGATGTGTTGCCGGATTTGTGGGGGATGGAAGAGGCGGGCTAGAAGGTTGGATGGCTACCTATTCAATTTGTGACTGATAAGTTGTATACAACTCTATGGACATTTGTCCCGAGTATTGAATACAGTGTGCCCATAACAAAAACCAGGGAACCCCCCACCATGAAAACGCCCCATGTTTCACACCAACGGCCCGAGGACGAAAATCTCGGGGTCGGCGCGAATATGGCTTACGGCCTGCAACATGTTCTGACCATGTATGGCGGCATCGTCGCGGTGCCATTGATCATCGGTCAGGCTGCCGGGCTGTCGCCGGCGGATATTGGTTTGTTGATTGCTGCTTCATTGTTTGCGGGGGGGCTGGCGACGCTGCTGCAAACCCTGGGTCTACCGTTTTTTGGCTGTCAATTGCCGCTGGTGCAGGGCGTGTCGTTCTCCGGCGTAGCGACCATGGTTGCGATCGTCAGCAGTGGCGGGGAGGGCGGTTTCCAGTCGGTGCTGGGCGCGGTGATTGCGGCGTCATTGATCGGCTTGCTGATCACGCCGGTGTTCTCACGCATCACCAAGTTTTTCCCGCCGCTGGTAACGGGCATCGTGATCACAACCATTGGTTTGACATTGATGCCGGTGGCCGCACGTTGGGCCATGGGCGGCAATAGCCACGCGCCGGACTTCGGCAGCATGCAGAACATCGGCCTGGCCGCCGTGACACTGGTGCTGGTATTGCTGCTGAGCAAGGTTGGCAGCTCGACGATTTCACGGTTGTCGATTCTGCTGGCCATGGTCATCGGTACGGTGTTGGCGGTGTTTCTCGGCATGGCGGATTTCTCCGGGGTCACTACCGGCCCGATGTTCGGCTTCCCGACGCCGTTCCATTTCGGCATGCCGACTTTCCACTTCGCAGCGATCCTGTCGATGTGCATTGTTGTCATGGTGACTTTGGTGGAAACGTCGGCGGACATCCTCGCCGTCGGTGAGATCATCGGCACCAAGGTCGATTCCAAGCGCCTGGGCAACGGTCTGCGCGCCGACATGCTGTCGAGCATGTTCGCGCCGATCTTCGGCTCTTTCACGCAAAGCGCGTTTGCCCAGAACGTCGGGCTGGTGGCAGTGACCGGCATCAAGAGCCGTTTCGTGGTGGCCACGGGCGGTCTGTTCCTGGTGGTCCTCGGCCTGCTGCCGTTCATGGGGCGGGTCATCGCGGCGGTGCCGACTTCGGTGCTGGGTGGCGCCGGCATCGTGCTGTTCGGCACCGTGGCCGCGAGCGGCATTCGCACGCTGTCGAAGGTGGACTATCGCAACAACGTCAACCTGATCATCGTTGCCACTTCGATCGGCTTCGGCATGATTCCAATTGCCGCGCCGAACTTCTACGATCACTTCCCTAGCTGGTTCGCGACCATTTTCCACTCGGGGATCAGTTCGTCGGCGATCATGGCGATTCTGCTCAACCTGGCCTTCAACCACTTCACCACGGGCAACTCGGATCAGCAGTCGGTGTTTGCCGCAGCGGAAGAGCGGACCCTGCGCTATCGTGATCTGGCGGCGTTGCGCGAAGGCGATTACTTCAGCGACGGCAAGCTGCATGATTGCGATGGCAAGGAAGTGCCGGTGATCGAGCCCGATGACCACGATCATGGGCATGGCGCGCCGAAGGTGCTGGTGAAAAGCAGCGAACATGTCTGACGGTTGTAGCTGAGTAGAGAAGGGCCGATCTGTTTGTACAGGTCGGCCCTTTTTCATTTTGAGATCAAAAGATCGCAGCCTTCGGCAGCTCCTACAGGTGCGGTGTTCATCCGCAAATGGGCGGAATATGGAACCTGTGTAGGAGCTGCCGCAGGCTGCGATCTTGTATCTTTTCGAGCGCCCACAAAAAAGCCCCTGAACCTTGCGATTCAGGGGCTTTGCTATTTGGCTCCACAACCTGGACTCGAACCAGGGACCCAGTGATTAACAGTCACTTGCTCTACCAACTGAGCTATTGCGGAATTGGTGCGTATGTTACTGATTCAAAAAGAGAAGTCAAGCATCGGTTGGTGACTTTTGCGATTCCTCGGGACGAACGGCATTTTGTCAGCGATTGGCGGTTACCAGAAACGCCTCGGGGGTCTACCATGGCAGCCCGGAAGTGGTGACACGCGCTGCCGGCCATTCGCCGCATAGGTACGCGCCATGACTCAAATCACTCGCAACAACGAGGTGCTCGCATGAGCACTGCACAGATCAGCCTGCCCAAAGGCATCGGCCCGCACGCTGAAAAACTCTTCGACGCCATCATTCAGGCCAGCACCGCCGACGAATTGAACCGCGCGGGCGGCAAGGCTGAAGGTTTCGTCCTCGGTCTTGAAAGCGCCAAGGCTATCAAGAGCCAGGTTGCCGAATCGCTGTATGTGATTTACGACGATGCCGCCAGCCAGCGCTCGTCGGAACTGGCTTAACCGCCAAAGGTAATTGTGCCGAGCATCAGCTTGGCATAGGCCGCCGTCGCTGCCAGTTGCACCAGCCACAGGACCAGGCCACCGAGGAATACCCCGGCGGCGATTTGCAGCACCAGACTTTTTTCGCGCTTGGCCGGTGCGCGCGGGATGAAATCATCCAGATCGTCACGGTCGGCGCGCAGGTTGTCGTTTTTCATCAGGCTTCTCTTCAATATTCTCGGGTGTAGACAAAACCGGTAGGAGCTGCGGAACGCTGCGATCTGTTGATCCTGACCTTGATCTCGAAGACAAGATCAACGGATCGCAGCCTCGTTTCACTCGTCAGCTCCTACAATTTGAATTGTGTGCAGTCTAGAGGTTGCAAGGAGTTTTCCGGGCAAATAAAAAACGGGAAGCCATCATGGCTTCCCGTTTTTCATCGCAGGGCGAAATCAGATGACCTGAACAATCGCGTCTGTCACAGCCTTGATGTTGCTCTGGTTCAGCGCGGCCACGCAAATGCGGCCGGTGTCCAGGGCATAGATGCCAAACTCGTTACGCAGGCGATGCACTTGTTCAGTGGTCAGGCCGGAGTAGGAGAACATGCCGCGCTGACGGCCGACGAAGCTGAAGTCGCGGCCCGGTGCTTTCGCTGCGAGCAGATCAACCATCTGCGTACGCATGCCGCGAATCCGCAGGCGCATTTCCGCCAGTTCGGCTTCCCACTGCGCGCGCAATTCCGGGCTGTTCAACACAGCGGCGACGATGCTCGCGCCATGAGTCGGCGGGTTGGAGTAGTTGGTACGGATCACGCGTTTGACCTGCGACAGCACGCGTGCGCTTTCTTCTTTCGATTCGCTGATGATCGACAGAGCGCCGACGCGCTCGCCGTACAGCGAGAATGACTTGGAGAACGAGCTCGAGACGAAGAACGTCAGGCCCGATTCGGCAAACAGACGCACGGCAGCGGCGTCTTCATCGATGCCGTCGCCGAAACCCTGGTAAGCCATGTCGAGGAACGGCACGTGACCTTTGGCTTTGACCACTTCCAGGACGTTGCTCCAGTCCGCCGGGGTCAAATCGACGCCGGTCGGGTTGTGGCAGCACGCATGGAGGATCACGATCGAGCCGTTCGGCAGGGCGTTGAGGTCGTCGAGCATGCCGGCGCGGTTAACGTCGTGAGTGGCGGCATCGTAATAACGATAGTTCTGCACCGGGAAACCGGCGGTTTCGAACAGCGCGCGGTGGTTTTCCCAGCTTGGGTCGCTGATTGCCACAACGGCGTTCGGCAGCAGCTGCTTGAGGAAGTCAGCACCGATTTTCAGTGCGCCGGTACCGCCGACGGCCTGAGTGGTGACGACACGACCGGCGCTGATCAGCGGCGAATCGTTGCCGAACAGCAGCTTCTGCACGGCCTGATCGTAGGCAGCGATGCCATCGATCGGCAGGTAACCGCGCGAAGCGTGTTGAGCGACGCGAATCGTCTCGGCTTCGATCACCGCGCGCAGCAGGGGAATTCGCCCCTCTTCGTTGCAGTAAACGCCCACGCCCAGGTTGACCTTGGTGGTCCGGGTATCGGCGTTGAATGCTTCGTTGAGGCCCAGGATTGGATCGCGGGGTGCCATTTCGACAGCGGAGAACAGGCTCATTATTACGGCGGCTCTGAATGGGGAGTGGAGGGACGTGTCGCGCTCCAGCCGGATGCACTAGAGCGGTGCACAAACGGGGAGCTAGTATAGAGGCCATTACTCGGCGATGGCGACAGGCGATTCGGCTTTTCCGCTAACTTTTCCCGAATATTTGTCGACCGTTAGTCGCTTGGCCTTGTCAGAGTCTTTACCGGATGTAGGACGTTTGCCTTGAAAGGTGAGGCAGTCGCCACCACATTGAGCACAATCCAGGTTTTTTCTTGCGCGACACCGGTCGTTTGCGGTCGTCCACGTGGTGCTCCGCTTTGCTCGGAAGGCCGCGATACCAGAGGTGTGTATGTCTCAATTCCAGCTAGTCACCCGCTTCGAGCCTGCCGGCGACCAGCCGCAAGCGATCCGCCAGTTGGTCGAGGGTATCGAAGCCGGGTTGGCACACCAGACGCTGCTCGGTGTGACCGGCTCAGGCAAGACCTTCAGCATCGCCAATGTCATCTCGCAAGTGCAGCGTCCAACCTTGGTGCTGGCGCCGAATAAAACCCTCGCGGCGCAGCTGTACGGCGAGTTCAAGGCGTTCTTTCCGAACAACGCCGTTGAATACTTCGTTTCCTACTACGATTACTACCAGCCCGAAGCGTATGTGCCGTCGTCCGACACCTTCATCGAGAAGGACGCTTCGATCAACGACCACATCGAACAGATGCGTTTGTCCGCGACCAAGGCGCTACTGGAGCGCAAAGACGCGATTATCGTCACCACGGTGTCGTGCATCTACGGCCTGGGCAGCCCGGAAACCTATTTGAAGATGGTGTTGCACGTCGATCGCGGCGACAAGCTCGATCAGCGTGCGCTGCTGCGGCGACTGGCCGATTTGCAATACACGCGCAATGACATGGATTTCGCCCGTGCGACCTTCCGTGTGCGCGGCGATGTGATCGATATATTCCCGGCGGAATCCGACCTGGAAGCGATCCGCATCGAACTGTTCGATGACGAAGTCGAAAGCATTTCCGCATTCGATCCGCTGACCGGCGAAGTCATCCGCAAGATGCCACGGTTCACCTTCTACCCGAAAAGTCACTATGTAACGCCCCGGGAAACCCTGCTCGACGCCATCGAACACATCAAAGTCGAACTGCAGGAGCGCCTCGAGTACCTGCGCTCCAACAATAAGCTGGTCGAAGCCCAGCGACTTGAGCAGCGCACCCGTTTCGACCTGGAGATGATCCTCGAGCTGGGTTATTGCAACGGCATCGAAAACTATTCGCGCTATCTGTCCGGGCGGCCGGCCGGTGCGGCGCCGCCGACGCTTTACGATTATCTGCCGGCCGATGCCTTGCTGGTCATCGACGAATCCCACGTCAGCGTGCCGCAGGTCGGTGCGATGTATAAGGGCGACCGTTCGCGCAAGGAAACTCTGGTGGAATACGGCTTCCGCCTGCCCTCGGCGCTGGATAACCGGCCGATGCGGTTTGACGAGTGGGAAGGGGTCAGCCCGCAAACCATTTTCGTCTCGGCGACGCCGGGCAATTACGAGGCTGAACACGCCGGCCGCGTGGTCGAGCAAGTCGTGCGCCCGACCGGGCTGGTAGACCCGCAGGTCGAAGTACGGCCGGCACTGACGCAGGTCGATGACTTGCTCTCGGAAATCACCAAGCGCGTGGCCGTCGAAGAGCGTGTTCTGGTCACCACACTGACCAAACGCATGGCCGAAGACTTGACCGATTACCTCGCCGACCACGGCGTGCGCGTGCGGTATCTGCACTCGGACATCGACACCGTCGAGCGGGTCGAGATCATCCGCGACTTGCGCCTCGGCGTTTTCGATGTGCTGGTCGGCATTAACCTGCTGCGCGAAGGCCTGGATATGCCAGAAGTGTCGCTGGTGGCGATTCTCGATGCCGACAAGGAAGGCTTTCTGCGCTCCGAGCGCTCGCTGATCCAGACCATTGGCCGCGCGGCGCGGAACCTCAACGGCCGGGCGATTCTTTACGCTGACCGTATGACCGGTTCGATGGAGCGGGCGATTGGCGAGACCGAGCGTCGTCGCGACAAGCAGATAGCGTTCAACCTGGCCAACGGCATTACTCCGAAAGGCGTGTTCAAGGATGTCGCCGACATCATGGAAGGCGCCACGGTGCCGGGCTCGCGCAGCAAGAAGCGCAAGGGCATGGCCAAGGCCGCCGAAGAAAACGCCAAATACGAAGCCGAACTGCGCTCGCCGAGTGAGATCACCAAACGCATTCGCGCGCTGGAAGAGAAAATGTATCAATTGGCGCGGGATCTGGAGTTCGAAGCAGCGGCGCAGATGCGTGATGAGATTGCCAAACTGCGCGAGCGATTGTTAGCGGTATGACAAGTCCTGTAGGAGCTGCCGAAGGCTGCGATCTTTTGATCTCGTTTTTACAATCAAAGTCAAAAGATCGCAGCCTTCGGCAGCTCCTACAGGATTGAGTCGGATCAGTGAGATTCGCCGGCCTTTAGCCCCGCCGGGAGCTTTTTGGTCAGTAGAATTGCCAGCATACTCACCCCCAGCGCAATCCCGACAAAGTGAAACGCATCGTTATAAGCCATGATCGCCGCCTGCTGATGGACGATCTCGCTCAACTTGGCCAACGCTGCCGTGTCACTGCCAAATCGATCGGTCATCGACGCCAGCCGCTCGGCCACTTGCGGATTGGTCGGCACCACCGCTTCACGCAAATAATCGAAGTAAGTCTTGGTCCGCGCATCCAGCAATGTTGCGAGCAACGCGATGCCGATTGCGCCACCGAGGTTGCGCAAGATATTGAACAAACTCGAGGCCGAGCCAGCGTCCTGGGGCAGGATGTAAGCCGTTGCGATCAACGAAATGGTGACCATGATCAACGGCTGCCCCAGCGCGCGGATGATCTGGATCTGATTGAACTGCGGGCCGGCAAAGTCCGGGTTCAGCACCCCCGAGGAAAAACTCGCCAGACCAAACAGGCCGAAGCCGATCGTGCACAGCCATTTCGGCGAGACGAACTTCATCAGTTGCGGCACCAGCGGAATCAGAAACAGTTGCGGCACGCCCATCCACATGATCACTTCGCCGATCTGCAGGGCGTTGTAGTTCTGGATCTGCGCCAGATACAGAGGCAATAAGTAGATCGAACCGTACAGACCTACGCCCATGCCCAGGCTGGAAATACTGGATAAACCAAAATTGCGATTGCGCAGAATTCCCAAGTTGATCAGCGGGTTGGGCTTGGAAATCTGCACGATCACAAAGGTGATCAGGCTCAACAGGGCGATGCTGCCCAGGGCCACGATCAGGCTCGATTCCAGCCAGTCCTTGCGATGGCCTTCTTCAAGAAATACCTGCAGGCAACCCAGGCCAATCCCCAGCGACAGAATGCCGGTGTAGTCGGTGCTTTTCAGCAATTCCCAGTGCGCTGCTTTTTTTTCCAGGCCGTAGAGCAGCCCGGCGATCATGATCAGCCCTGGCGGGATGTTGATGTAGAAGATGTATTCCCAGCCCCAGTTTTCCGTGAGCCAGCCGCCGAGCGTCGGGCCGATTGACGGCGCGAAGGTCGCGGTCATGGCAAACATCGCCATGCCTTTGGCGCGATGATGTTCGGGGAGTTTGATCAGCGTCAGGGTGAACGCCAGCGGAATCAACGCGCCGCCGGTGAAACCCTGCATGGCACGAAAGACGATCATGCTCTCCAGGCTCCAGGCCATTGAACACAGCAGCGATGAGACCAGAAACCCCAGCGATACCCACACCGCCAGGCGCCGCGCCGAGAGCAACTGCACCAGCCAAGCGGTCAGCGGGATCATGATGATTTCCGCCACCAGATAGGACGTGGAAATCCACGAACCTTCTTCTAGCGTCGCCGACAGCGCACCCTGAATATCTTTCAACGAGGAGTTGGTGATCTGGATGTCGAGCACCGCCATAAAGGCGCCAAGCATCACGCTCATCACCGCAATCCAGTCGCGCCGGCTAGGTTCGTCCACCGGGCGGATCAGTGAATCACCGGCCATCGGCGGCGTCCTGGATATTCACAGTGGCGGTGACGGACATGCCCGGGCGGATTTTCCCGCGCAACGGGTTATCCGCCTTGAAGGTCAGTTTCACCGGAATCCGTTGCACGACTTTGGTGAAGTTGCCGGTGGCGTTGTCCGGTGGCAGCAGACTGAACTGTGCGCCGGACGCGGCGAACAGACTGTCGACCCGCGCTTCGATCGGCGTATCGCCATAGGCATCGAAAGTCAGCTCGGCTTTTTGTCCGGGCTGCATGTGGCCGATCTGGGTTTCCTTGAAGTTGGCCTGGACCCAAATATCCTCGTCGGGAACGATCGACAGCAGATAGGCGCCAGCCTGCACGACCTGGCCGTTGCGCGCGGCGCGCTGGCCGACGAGGCCGCTGATCGGTGCGTGGATTTCGCTGCGGGTCAGATTGAGTTCGGCTTGAGCGAGATCGGCGCGGGCGTTGGCGATCTGCGCGTCGAGGCGTTTGATCTCGGCGCTCAGCGCGTTGACCTGCTGCCGCTGGCTCTGCGCATCCGCCTGCGCCTTGGCCACTTGCGAGCGGGCGATATGGGCATCGGCGGAGAGGGTGGTGACCCGTTCTTCGGAGACGTAACCGGGTTTGCGCAGGGTTTCTGCGCGAGACAGATCCATCTGCGAACGGCCGAGCGTGGCCTGCGTGGTCGCCACCTGCGCATCGCTGGCGGCGATCAGGCTCGATTGCTGGGTCAGCTTGCTTTGCGCTTGCAGGCGTTCGGCCTCGCGAGTGGCGAGCGCCGCATTGGCGCGGTCGACCGCGAGGCGGAAATCATTGGGTTCGAGGCGCAGCAGCAGTTGGCCTTTTTCCACGTGCTGATTGTCCTGCACCAACACTTCGTCAATTCGCGCGCTCAGTTGGCTCGAGACACGGGTGATTTCGCCCTGGACATAGGCGTTGTCAGTGCTTTCATAAAAGCGTCCCTTGAAGAACCAGTGAGCGAAGAAGCCGCCGGCGATCAGCAGGACGAGCAGTAGGAAAATCAACAGGCGACGCTTGAGTTGGGCTGGCATGGGCAAACTGTAGTCGAGTAATTGTAAGGAAAGTTATCAGCCGGCGAATCTCGCATACAGCCGATAAGCGGTAAATGCCTGCGTTTGATATTCGGCCATTCACCGCGCCTTACGGGCGTTCCAGGCGCAAACTTGGCTTAAATGCCCTGCCTGCTGGAGCGGGGCGGGTGTCGCCTGTTACCATTCGCCGCTTGATCGTTTTGCTTTTCATTCTTTTCGAGACATGCCATGACCACCGTCCGCACTCGCATCGCGCCATCGCCTACCGGGGACCCCCACGTAGGTACCGCTTACATCGCATTGTTCAACTACTGCTTTGCCAAGCAGCACGGCGGTGAGTTCATCCTGCGCATCGAAGACACCGATCAATTGCGTTCGACTCGCGAATCGGAACAGCAGATTTTCGACGCCCTGCGCTGGCTCGGTATCGACTGGAGCGAAGGTCCGGACGTCGGTGGCCCGCATGGTCCTTATCGCCAGAGCGAGCGCGGCGACATCTATCAAAAGTATTGCCAGCAACTGGTCGACATGGGGCACGCGTTCCCATGCTTCTGCACCGCCGAAGAACTGGATCAGATGCGCGCCGAGCAAATGGCTCGTGGCGAAACTCCGCGTTACGACGGCCGTGCGCTGCTGCTGTCGAAAGAAGAAGTGGCAGCTCGCCTGGCGGCAGGCGAGCCGCACGTGATCCGCATGAAGGTGCCGAGCGAAGGCGTTTGCGTGGTGCCGGACATGCTCCGTGGCGACGTCGAGATCCCATGGGATCGCATGGACATGCAAGTGCTGATGAAGACCGACGGCCTGCCGACGTACTTCCTCGCCAACGTGGTCGATGACCATTTGATGGGCATCACTCACGTTCTGCGTGGCGAAGAGTGGCTGCCATCGGCGCCAAAACTGATCCTCCTTTATGAATATTTTGGCTGGGAACAACCCGAGCTGTGCTACATGCCGCTGCTGCGTAATCCGGACAAGAGCAAGCTGTCCAAGCGCAAAAACCCGACCTCGGTGACCTTTTACGAGCGCATGGGCTTTATGCCGGAAGCGATGCTCAACTACCTCGGCCGCATGGGCTGGTCGATGCCGGACGAGCGCGAGAAGTTCTCGCTGCAGGAAATGGTCGACAACTTCGACCTCAAGCGTGTCTCGCTTGGCGGGCCGATCTTCGATATCGAGAAACTGTCCTGGCTCAATGGCCAATGGCTGCGCGATCTGCCGGTGGAAGAGTTCGCCGCACGCGTGCAGAAGTGGGCGTTCAATTCCGAATACATGATGAAGATCGCGCCGCATGTCCAGGGCCGTGTTGAAACCTTCAGCCAGGTAGCACCGCTGGGCGGGTTCTTCTTCGCCGGCGGCGTCAATCCGGACGCCAAGCTGTTCGAATCGAAAAAACTCTCGGGCGATCAGGTTCGCCAGTTGATGCAGTTGATCCTGTGGAAACTGGAAAGTCTGCGTCAGTGGGAGAAGGACAACATCACCGCAACGATTCAGGCGGTGGTGGAATCCCTTGAACTGAAACTGCGCGACGCTATGCCGTTGATGTTCGCGGCGATCACCGGTCAGGCGAGTTCGGTTTCGGTGCTCGATGCGATGGAAATTCTCGGGCCGGATCTGACCCGTTTCCGTCTGCGCCAGGCGATTGATTTGCTGGGCGGCGTGTCGAAGAAAGAAAACAAAGAGTGGGAAAAGCTTCTGGCCGCCATCGCCTGATAGCTTTACCCCCTGTAGGAGCTGCCGCAGGCTCGGGCCGCGATCGGACGATCTTTTGATCTTGTTTTCAAAAGGCAAAGTCAAAAGATCGCAGGCTGCGCCAGCTCCTACAGGTCTGCGTACGTTGTGAACCTCCCGGTTTACGGGAGGAGGGCGGTAAGTGATTGTTATGCCGACGAAAAATTTTGAAAAATTTCAAAAATAAGTTTGACAGGCTTTCGATACGCCCTTAAGATTCGCCCCGTCCTCAGCGATGACATCAACGATGAGGGGCTATAGCTCAGCTGGGAGAGCGCCTGCATGGCATGCAGGAGGTCAACGGTTCGATCCCGTTTAGCTCCACCAATTTACACTTCAAGGCCTGGCCACACCGGCCTTGAAGCGATCAACACTCAGCGTTGGTCAGTTGTATAGAAGGGTTTGCGTCCCCTTCGTCTAGTGGCCTAGGACACCGCCCTTTCACGGCGGTAACAGGGGTTCGAGTCCCCTAGGGGACGCCAGTTTTACAGAAGTGATGTTGCAAGATGTCACTCCGCCGTGAGGCGAAAAATCGGGGCTATAGCTCAGCTGGGAGAGCGCCTGCATGGCATGCAGGAGGTCAGCGGTTCGATCCCGCTTAGCTCCACCAATTTTACAGTTCAAGGTCTGGCCACACCGGCCTTGAATCGATCAGATCTCAGCACTGATCAGTTGTATAGAAGGGTTTGTGTCCCCTTCGTCTAGTGGCCTAGGACACCGCCCTTTCACGGCGGTAACAGGGGTTCGAGTCCCCTAGGGGACGCCACGATTACCCGCTCTGCGGGATTTTATAAGGGTCATTCAATTATTGAATGGCCCTTTTGTTTGTCTGGCGTTTGGCCAATTCTCCTTTTTCCTTACACTGTGCTTCAGACCAGCGGTCATATTCTTGACTTGCAGATTATTATTATGCGAATAATATTCTAATCGTAATATTCGGAGGCAACGATGAACGATAAAAAAGCTCAAACCCGCGAACGCATCCTCAAGGCTGCCAGCGCCGCACTGATCCAGCGCGGCCCGGCCGACCCGAGCGTGGGCGAAGTGATGGGCGCGGCCGGCCTGACAGTCGGCGGCTTCTACGCTCACTTCGAAAGCAAGGACGCGATGATGCTCGAGGCGTTCAAGCAATTGCTCGGTCGCCGCCGCGATCTGATTGCCGACATGGATGCCGACCTGACCGGTGAGGAGCGTCGCGCCTTGGTGGCGGCGTTTTACCTGTCGCGCAAACACCGTGATTCGAGCGATGCAGCGTGTCCGATTCCAGCCTCGATCGGCGAATTGGGCCGTTTGCCGGATTCGTTTCGTATCGCCCTGAACGAGCATCTGGAGTTGATGGTTGCGCAGTTGGCGGCCAGCCCAGAGGACACCGACAAAGCGCTGGCCGATGTGGCCTTGATGGTCGGAGGTCTGGCCCTCGCCAGGGCGCTCGGCCCTGGTGATTTATCCGATCGATTGCTGCGCGCTGCCAAGTCGGCGGTGCGTTGACCTGAAGGCAAAACGCCTGAGGAGAGAGCGATGAACACGTTGAAGTGGGTTCGTGGCGTTAATGGCACCTTAGGCTGGATCGCACCGGAACGGGTGGCGAGCAAAATGCGCCTGGCATTCATGACGCCGCGCGCGCTGCCGCTGCGTGATTGGGAATTGCCCATGTTGGCCAGTTCGGAGCGCATCACTTTGCGTTTCGGTCTCTCGGCGCTGCGCTGGGGCCAAGGCCCGACGGTGCTGCTGATGCACGGTTGGGAAGGGCGGCCAACCCAATTCGCCTCGCTGATCACCGCGCTGGTCGATGCCGGTTATACCGTCGTCGCGCTTGATGGCCCGGCGCACGGCCGTTCTCCAGGACACGAAGCCAACGTCGTGCTGTTCGCCCGCGCCATGCTCGAAGCGGCTGCCGAATTGCCGTCTCTGCAAGCGGTCATCGGGCATTCCATGGGTGGCGCCAGCGCGATGCTCGCCGTGCAACTGGGTTTGCGCACCGAAACCCTCGTCAGCATCGCCGCTCCGGCGCGGATTCTCGGCGTGTTGCGCGGTTTTGCCCGCTACGTCGGTATGCCGCCCCGGGCGCGATCGGCGTTCATTCGCCAAGTCGAGCAAGATGTCGGGATGCGCGCGGCGACGCTCGATGTCGCGCACTATCAACTGGATATGCCCGGCCTGATCGTACACGCCGAGGACGACAACTTCGTCTCGGTGAAGGAATCGCAACTGATCCATGAAGCCTGGTTCGACAGTCGTTTGCTGCGTCTCGAAAGTGGTGGCCATCAGCGTGTACTCGCCGACCCTCGCGTGATTGATGGGGTGTTATCACTGCTGGCGGGCCGCAGCCTGCAGGCGCGCCAATCAGCGTGAGCATCCGTTACACTGCCCCGGTTGAATAAATTGACCGGGAGTGGGGCATGGGTTGGGATCGGGCAACGCCGTTTACTATTGATCTGCAAGTCGGCGCCGAAGACATCGACGGGCTGGGCCACGCCAACAATGCGGTGTATGTCACGTGGCTGGAACGTTGCGCCTGGCGCCATTCGCAGCGTCTGGGTCTGGATCTCGTGGAGTATCGGCGACTCGACCGCGCGATGGCGGTCGTGCGTCATGAAATCGATTATCTGGCGGCGGCCTATGAGGGCGATGAGCTGCAATTGGCAACCTGGATCGTCGATTGGGATCAGCGCCTGAAAATGACCCGACATTTTCAGCTCAAGCGCCCCAGCGACAACGCCACCCTGTTGCGCGCCCAGACCACGTTCGTCTGCATCGAATTGTCGACGGGCAAGCCCAAACGCATGCCCGCCGAGTTTATCGACGGCTATGGCCCGGCGATCCAAATCCCAGCCTGACACAATCCCTGTAGGAGCTGCCGAAGGCTGCGATTTTTTGATCTTGATCTGCAAAAACCAAAATCAAAAGATCGTCCGAACGCGGCCCGAGCCTTCGGCAGCTCCTACAGGGATCTGCGGTTTTGCGCGATATCCAGTAAACTGCCGCACGTTTTTTCTTCAAGTAGTGTTTCTCCATGCAAATTGCTCTGGCGCCCATGGAAGGGTTGGTCGACGACATCCTTCGCGACGTGCTGACCCGCGTTGGCGGCATCGATTGGTGCGTGACCGAATTCATTCGGGTCAACGATCAGTTGCTCACCCCGGCCTATTTCCACAAATTCGGCCCGGAATTACTCAACGGCGCACGAACCGCTTCCGGCGTGCCGCTGCGTGTGCAATTGCTCGGTTCCGACCCGGTGTGCCTGGCGGAGAACGCTGCATTGGCCTGCGAACTCGGCTCTGAAGTGATTGACCTCAACTTCGGTTGCCCGGCCAAAACCGTGAACAAATCCCGTGGCGGTGCGGTGTTGCTCAAGGAGCCGGAACTGCTCAACCAGATCGTCGAGCATGTGCGCCGCGCAGTGCCAGCGCATATCCCGGTGACGGCGAAAATGCGCCTGGGCTTCGACAGCCCGGACGGTTCGCTGGTCTGCGCCACGGCGCTGGCCGAGGGTGGCGCCGAGCACATCGTGGTGCACGCCCGAACCAAAATGGACGGCTACAAACCGCCTGCGCATTGGGAGTGGATTCCGCGCGTGCAGGAGGTGGTCAAGGTGCCAGTGTTCGCCAACGGTGATATCTGGAGCGTCGACGACTGGCGCCGCTGCCGGGAAATCAGCGGCGTCGAAGACATCATGCTCGGTCGTGGCCTCGTGTCGCGCCCGGATCTGGCCAAACAGATCGCCGCTGCGCGCGCCGGCGAAGACGTCGTCGAGATGACCTGGGCTGAACTGATGCCGCTGATTCAGGACTTCTGGCTGCAAGCCAAAGCGCAGATGACCGCACGCCAATCACCGGGCCGATTGAAGCAGTGGCTGGCGATGCTGACGCGCAATTATCCTGAAGCCGCCGAGCTGTTTACTGTTTTGCGCCGCGAAACCGAGCCGGACCAAGTCTCGCGCTTGCTCGGTTTGTCGCTCGTCGAGGTTGCATGAAAAATTTGAAAATAATCTCTTGAAATCAAAACAGCGGTCCCTATCTAAGGGTTACGCGATGCCGAATTCGGGTCGCGGAGACACAAAACCTTGCTGATTGTTTTCAGGAGATTTGAATCATGAGTACTGCATTTTCCCTCGCGCCACTGTTCCGTTCCTCGGTGGGTTTCGACCGTTTCAACGACCTGTTCGAAACCGCCCTGCGCAACGAGCCAGGCAGCAGCTATCCACCCTACAACGTCGAAAAACACGGTGATGATCAATACCGTATCGTCGTCGCGGCCGCCGGTTTCCAGGAAGAAGACCTGGAGCTGCAAGTCGAGAAGGGTGTGCTGACCATCAGTGGTGGCAAACGCGATAGCAACGAAGGCGTGACCTTCCTGCATCAGGGCATTGCCCAGCGTGCCTTCAAGCTGTCCTTCCGTCTGGCTGATCACATCGAGATCAAGGCCGCCGATCTGCGTAACGGTCTGTTGAGCATCGACCTGCTGCGCGTGATCCCGGAAGAGGCGAAAGCCAAGCGCATCCCGATCAACGGGGAGCAGAAGCCGGTTCTGCAATAACACCGGGCAATGAAAAAGGGCGCCATTGGCGCCCTTTTTTTGTGCCTCGTTACTTCAGCAGCACTTTCAAATCCTCCAGCGCAACCGGCCGACTGTGCAGATAGCCCTGATACAAATGGCAGTCCAGACCTTGCAGGAACGCCAGTTGTTCCACGGTTTCCACGCCCTCGGCAATCACCTCCAGCTCCAGGCTGCGCGCCATGGCGACAATTGCGCGAATGATCTCGGCGTCGTTCGGGTCGGTCGTCGCGTCACGAATAAACGACTGGTCGATTTTCAACGTATCCACCGGCAGCCGCTTGAGGTACGTCAGCGATGAGTAGCCGGTGCCGAAATCGTCCATGGCGAAGCTCACGCCGAGCTTTTTGAGGCGGCGCATTTTACTGATGGTGTCTTCCAGATTCTGGATCACGATGCCTTCGGTGATTTCCAGTTTCAGCAGCGAACAGGGCAGGCCGTGACTGGTCATGCTGTGCTCGATGCGTTCGACGAAGTCGTTCTGGCGGAACTGGCGCGGGCTGATGTTCACGCAGAGGCTGAAATTCAGAGGATCCACCAGTTTCAGCGCGATCAGTTGTTTGAACGCATCGCAGGCCTCGTCGAGAATCCAGGTGCCGACCTCGAGAATCAGCCCGCTGTCCTCCAGCACTTTTATAAACTCGGTCGGCGATTGCGCGCCGAGCTGCGGATGATTCCAGCGCACCAGCGCTTCGGCGCCGATGATGCGGTTATCACGGGCATCGATCTGCGGCTGAAAGTGCACGTTGAATTCGCCGCGCGACAGCGCCAGGCGCAAGTCGGTCTCCATGCGCAGGCGTTCGCTGGCCGCTTTCTGCATGGTGTTGTGATACATCTGCGTGGTATTGCGCCCGGAATCCTTGGCCCGGTACAGCGCGATATCGGCGCGCTTGAGCAGGTCGGTCGGCGTTGAGCCGTGATCGGGAATCAATGCCACGCCGATGCTGGGCGTTACCTGCAAGCGTTGGCCGTCGAGGAACATCGGCTCCGAGAGCAATTCGCGCAGGGTGTCGGCGAGCGTGCGAACCTGCTCGGTGACGTCACTGCGCGACCCTTCCAGCCCGCTCAGCAGCACGACAAATTCGTCACCGCCAAGGCGCGCGACGGTGTCTTCCATGCGGACGCTGGCCTCGAGCCGCGCGGTGATGATTTTCAACACCGTGTCGCCGACCGGGTGGCCGAGCGAATCGTTGATGTGTTTGAAGTGGTCGAGGTCGAGGAACAGCAAGGCCCCGCGCAGATTATGGCGCTTGAGTAGAGCGATCTGCTGGCTCAGACGATCCATCAGCAGGGCGCGGTTGGGCAGGTTGGTCAACGGGTCGTGATAAGCCAGGTGGCGAATCTGTGCTTCGGCATTTTTCAACAGGCTGACGTCGCGTGCGGTCAGCAGCAGGCACGCGGTTTCATTCAAGGTGATCGGCTCGACCGAGACTTCCACGGTTAGCAGTTCGCCGCGTTTGTTGCGTCCGAGCATCTCCTGATGGTGTACGCGACCTTTGATCTGCAGTTCTGCAAGCAAAGTTGAACGCTGTTTCTCCTCGGCCCAGATGCCCACCTGATACACGGTTTTGCCCAGCACTTCGTCGGCGCGATAATCGGTGAGGCGGCAGAAACCGTCGTTGACCTCCAGATAGCGCCCGGTATCGCGTTCGGTGATCGTGATCGCGTCGGGGCTGGAGTGAAACGCCTTGGCGAATTTTTCCTCGCTGGCCTTGAGTGCTGCCTCCGAGCGCTGTTGCTGGGTGATGTCGCGCAGGGTGGTGACGATGCACGGCTGGTCGCCGACGCTGATCTGCCGGCTGGAGATCACGCACGTCAGCGACTGGCCGTCCTTGTGCTGGACGATGATCGCAACATTGCTCAGGCCTTGCTCGCGAATCACCCGTTCGATGCGTTGCAGGCTTTTCGCCGAGGCATCCCACAAGCCAATTTCTTCGGCGGTGTGGCCGATAACGTCGGCGGCGCTCCAGCCAAACGTCTGGCTGAAGCTGGAATTGATCTCGATGAACTCACCGGTTTCCTGACGAGTGACGCAAATCGGATCGGGGCTGACCTGGAACAGCGTGGCGAATTTTTCTTCCGAGGCGACCAGGCGTTGTTCGCGTTCGACTTGATCGGTGATGTCCAGCAGCGTGCCGGCCATGCGCAGCGGTGCGCCATTATCGTCGCGGTAAAGACGGGCGCGGCTTTCCAGATAACGTGAGCTGCCGTCGGGCAACTGCACGCGGTAGGTCAGCTGGTAATTGCCCGCCGGGCCCTCGCGCAAGCTGCGGTAGGCGTCGCGCATGGTGTCGCGTTCTTCGCCGGGCACGCCTTCGAAAAACTCTTCGAAGGATTCGTGAAACGGAATCGGCTCCAGCCCGTGCAGTTGCGCCGCACGCGCCGAGCCATAAAGCATGCCGCTGGGAATGTGCCAGTCCCAAGTGCCGAGCTGCGCCGAATCCAGCGCCAGGTCGAGGCGTTCCTGGCTGTCTTTCAGCGCATGTTCGGCAGCCTTGCGTTCGGTGGTGTCGAGGAAAGTGCTCAGCAGATAGGGCTGGCCTTCGAGTTCAACCTTTTGCGCGCTGAGAATTCCGTCGTGAACCTGGCCGTTGCTGGCGCGAAACTGCACCTCCATGCTGATCAGTTCACCCTTGGCTTTGGTCTTCTTCACCAGTTCGGCGCGTTGTTCGGGGTGCACCCACAGACCCAGCTCCAGCGTGGTGCGGCCAATCGCGCTCTGCACTGGCCAGCCGAACAGGCTTTCAAAATACTGATTGGCCTCGCTGATCAGGCCGTCTTCCTGACGGGTCAGCAACACCATGTTCGGGCACAGATGAAACAATGTGGCAAAACGCTTCTCGGAGCTGCTCAACGCCTGTTCGCGTTGGCGCTGGTGCGTGATTTCACGGATCACGCCGATCATGCGCGGACGGCCGTTTTTGTCCGGCAACAGGCTGCCGCTGATTTCCAGCCAGTGCAGGCTGCCGTCCGGCCAGCGGATGCGGTGGTGCATGGCCTGTTCCAGTGGTGCGCCGGCGATCACCGCATGGAAAGCGCGAATGGTTTTCGCCCGGTCTTCCGGGGGCAACAGGTCGAGATATTCCAGGTCCTTGGGCAGCGGTTGCCGGGGATCGAAACCGAACAGTGCCTGCGTTCCCCGTGACCAACTGATCTGCCCGCGCTCAATGTCCCAATACCAGGCGCCGAGCCGGGCGCCGTTCAGCGCGGCGAGCAACTGCGGCGCGCTCTCCCAGCTCTGCTCGGAATGACGCGGGTCAATCGCCTGAATACGCGGCATCGGCGGAGTTCGGTCAACAGATTTCGGCATTGTGGACGGGCCTTGAGCGGGTGGTGGCGTTAGGCACAGGGGCAGCGGCTCTAATAGGAGTAGCACAAGTTGGCCTCAAGTCCCTGGCAAGTCGATTTGTGCATCCAGCAATGCCATAAAGGCTTTTGCTGCATTCGATAGCGTCCGTTCGGTGTGCAGGATATAGCCTAGCTGGCGACTGAGCTGTATGCCCGGCAAAGCGATGCTTGCCACTTGATCATCGAGCATGGTGCGCGGCAGAACGCTCCAGGCGAGGCCGATCGAGACCATCATCTTGATGGTTTCCAGGTAGTTGGTGCTCATGGCGATGTTCGGCGTCAGGCCCTGGGCCTCGAATAATCGCTGAACAATATGGTGGGTAAAGGTATTGCCGCCTGGGAACACCGCCGGATGGCCGGCAATGTCTTGCAGGCTGACCGCGCCGTTATTGATCAGCGAATGCTCGGGGGCGACGACAAAATCCAGCGGGTCAGCCCACACGGGCGTCGCTTTGACCAGTGCGTGTGGCTCCGGCGCGAGGGTGATGACCGCCAATTCCGCGCGACCATGGAGAATTTCTTCGTAGGCCACTTCCGAATCGAGAAACTGAATATCCAGCGCGACCTGTGGGTAGCGACGGGT